>DATCFM010000096.1:0-12327 GCA_036509515.1 Acidobacteriaceae bacterium | reverse complement strand
TGGGCGGCATGGTGACGGTGCCGGCAGTGGCGGGGACTTCGGTTTCGGGCACAAGCATCTTGGCCAGCAGGATGGTTCCGGGCGCGGTCATTATGACGGCGGAGAGCAGATCCTGCGCGTTGATGCCGAAGCTGATGTAAGCGGCCATGATGCCGCCGGAGACGTGCGCCATGCCCGAGGTCATGATGGTCATGAGCTCGGATTGTGTGGCGTCATTGAGGAAGGGACGGATGGTGAGCGGGGCTTCGGTCTGGCCCATGAAGATGCTGGCGGCGACGTTGGTGGACTCGGCGCCGGAGGTGCCCATGGTGCGCTGCATGACCCAGGCGACGACCTTGATGATCTGCTGCATGATGCCGAGGTGATAGAGGACAGCGAAGAAGGCGGAGACGAAGATGATCGTCGGAAGGACGGCGAAGGCGAAGGTCGCGAGTGCGTCGCCGGGCGTGCCGAGGCGGCCGAAGACCATGGTCGATCCGTCGGCGGAGTGCGACAGCATGGAGGTGACGAAACCGGAGGCCGCGTGAAGGATCTTCTGGCCGTAGCTCCACTTGATGACCAGGAAGGCGAAGACGACTTGAAGTCCGAGGCCCCAAACCACTGTTCGCCAGCGAATGGAGCGGCGGCTGGTGGAGAACGCATAGGCAAGTGCAAGGAGAACGAAGAGTCCAATCAGTCCAGTGAATCTGCCCAACGCGCTCGCTCCTGTTGGCGGAAAAGATGTGCCAGTGTAACGGCTGGTCCCTGTATCGGGCTACTGCAACGTTGCGCCGGGGCGCCCCGTGACAGAGCGCCGGAGACGGCAGGGCACGAGTGATTTCCAGAAGATTCGGAGGCCTGGCACATTGTTCGGCTAGATCCAGTGTAGGAGTGTATACTAAGTGAGATCGACGAATCCGATCTGGTTTTTCTGCTTGTTCTGGCCGTACTGCTGACTCGCGAACAATCCAAATTGCGTTCAGCGGTACATCGCTTCAAAAGGAACAAGTCAATGGAACAGGGAACAGTTAAATGGTTTAACGACGCCAAGGGGTTCGGCTTTCTGAGCCGCTCCACGGGCGACGACGTGTTTGTGCACCACAGCGCCATCCAGAGCAACGGCTTTCGCTCGCTGCAGGAAGGCCAGCAGGTTGAGTTCAACGTCGTAAAGGGCCCGAAGGGCTGGCAGGCAGAGAACGTTCGCGCTCTCTAAACGCCGCGTCAACGAATCATGGAGGGGCGGTCGTTCGGGCCGCCCCTCGTCTATTTCTTAGCGCTATTACGAGCTGCACGATTACTCCAGCGCAATGAGGACGCTCTTCCTCATCTCAACGGAATGCAATGGGGGACTCATGGCGGCCATCGTCGCAGACAAGTACCATTTGAAGACAATTCACGAAGAGATCGATCTGTTCGATCGCAAGCTGGCGCATCTCGCGAAGTATGAGAAGTTCGAGTCCGACGAAGAGCGGGATCAGGCGACGCGCAAGCTGACTCTGAAGCGAGAGACGCTGGTGCAGGCTGCGCTTCGTCTGGCTGCCGAGGGTGTCGAGTTCAAGCCGAACGATCTGCCGCGGTCGCTGCGGCCTAAAGACGATCCGGCGATTGCCTCGGCTGCGGCCGAAGCCTCCGCTAAAGCTAAAGAGGATTCCGTAGCGCTGGCAACTCCTACGATCAGTCGCAGCGCGCGACGCCAGAGCAGCTCGCCTTACTCGGGCACATCGCTTGACTGGCAGGCAAGTGTTCGCGAGTACATGCAGAAAAAGAACAAAGCCTAAGAACTCAAGGCCGAGTTTTGTGGCGGGTTTGTGCGCCTAGGAATGGCGGACGATCTCTCGCACCAGCGGCATTTTTGGCGATGGAGTCTCGGCAATCGAGAGAGTCGCCTCCAACATTCGATAGGGCTCATCCAGCAGCTTCTCGTTTTCACTGAACAAGGTGAAGACGGGCTGTCCCTTCGCAAGTTTCGCGCCGAGCTTGGCGTGCGACTCGATGCCTGCATGCGCGCTGACTGGATCGCCAGGGCTGGTGCGTCCGGCGCCGAGGCGTTGCACGGCCCAGCCGACCTGCTTGCAGTCCATACCGGCGAGATAACCTGACTGCGCCGCCTTCAGCACGCGGGTCGCTCGCGGTTTGTGGAAAGCGGCGGGGTTGTCGAAGATACTCACATCGCCGTCCTGAGCGCGCACGATCTTCAGCCATGCATCGTAGGCTTCGCCGCTGCGCAGAATTTCATCGGCGAGGTTTGCTCCTGCTTCAGGCGAAGACGACTTGTTCGCGAGATAGAGCATCCAGCCGGAGAGTGCGTTGGAGAGCTCGATGAGGTCAGCGGACATGGGGTGCCGTGTGCCCTTCATGATGTCGACGCACTCCCACACCTCCACCCAGTTGCCACTGAAGCGGCCCAGCGGTTCGTCCATTGAAGTCAGCAGAGCGACGGTGCGCGTGCCCGCGAGTTCGCCTGTTGAGACCATCAGCCCGGCCAGGAACTTCGATTGTTCATAGCTTGGCATGAAGGCACCTGAGCCGACTTTCACGTCGAGGACGAGGGCGCGGAGGTCCTCGGCGAGCTTCTTGCTCATGATGCTGGCGGTGATGAGGAATGGCGATTCGACCGTGCCGGTGTGGTCGCGCATCGCGTAAAGGATGCGGTCCGCGGGGACAAGATGCGGCGTTTGGCCGACGAGGGTGGCGTGGCATTCGCGCAGGACATCGGCCATGCGCTTGAGCGAGAGCTGCGTGTTGAAACCGGGAATCGTTTCGAGCTTGTCGAGCGTGCCACCGGTGTGGCCGAGTGAACGCCCGCTGATCATAGGCACGGAGATGCTGGGATTATTTTCCAGTCCTGCAGCCGCGAGCACCGGCGCGATGAGCAGAGAGCTCTTGTCTCCAACGCCGCCGGTCGAGTGCTTGTCGACGGTGAAGGTCTGGAGCGCGGAGGCGTCGAAGGTTTCGCCGGAGAAGCGCATGGCGCTGGTTAGATCGGCAAGCTCGCGCGGCGACAGGCCACGCTGAAAGACGGCCATGAGAAAACTGCCGATCTGTGCATCGGACATGACGCTGTCTGAGCGCTCGGCGAGCACGGATCCACCGCGTTGGGCCGCAGTCTTCTGGACGCCATTTTCAACTACGCTTTGAACGAAATGCTGGATCTCCTGCGTCGAGAGCTCATGGCCATCGCGCTTGCGGAGAACGAGATCGATGGGATGAATGGCGGACTCGGGCATGGTTATCTTTTGTCGAGAAAGTCCATGCGGAAGGCGTGTGGCAGCAACTCGCCGAGCGTGGTTGTCTTGTGCGCACCAGCCTCTTCTGGATAAAGGATCACAACGTCGTCACCGGCAAATTCGCTGATCGTCTGGCGACAGGCTCCGCAGGGCATGGAAGCTGAACCGTTGAGATTTGCAACGGCTACCGCGCGGAGGCGGATCGCTGGACCGTGTTCGGAGACGGCGCGGGCGATCGCTGCCTGCTCGGCGCAACTGGTCAGGCGATAGGAACAGTTTTCGACGTTGCAGCCGGTGACGATGGAACCGTCTTCGAGCAAGAGCGCGGCTCCTACACGGAAGTGGCTGTAGGGCGAATAGGAGTGCTCGGCGGCCACTGCGGCGAGCTCGCGAAGATGAAGCTGCTCGGCGGGAGAGAGTGAGTTCTTAGTAGCGGCAGGCGACATGGTGAGTTGTTCAGGGTAGACCGTCGAGGCTGTGAAGGCAAGTGCAACTCTTGCTCGGCGGTCGCTACAGAAGTGTTTTCCGCGGCTTGACGCCAGCCACGCGTCCTGATTGCATCCAAGCAGCAGAGATGTCGAAGTCGTCCGCAGGAAGCTGGAGTTAAGTCTTTTGGCAGACCGCGTGAACAAGAGGCCGTCCCGAAGACCGCGTGCTGCTGTCGCGCCATCCGACACGGTTTCTGCGGAGGATGTTCTTCGTCTTTTTCATCCTGTCACGGCTGCATGGTTTCGGGCCGTCTTTGAAGATGCCACCGCGCCGCAGCGGGAGGGATGGCCAGCGATTGCGCGCGGCGAGTCGACGTTGATCCTCGCTCCGACGGGGACGGGCAAGACACTCGCAGCGTTTTTATGGTGCCTGGATAAGTTGATGCTCCGCGAACCCGCGACATCGCCCGGCTGCCGTGTGTTGTACGTCTCGCCGCTGAAGGCGCTTGCGGTGGATGTGGAGCGCAATCTGCGGTCGCCGCTGGCGGGTATTGCGAACATGGCGCAGCGCGATGGCGTGCCGGTGCACCTGCCGGAGATTAGTGTGCGCACCGGCGATACAAGCCCGCGGGATCGAGCGCGCTTCAAGCGACATCCGGGCGAGATTCTGATAACGACACCCGAGTCGCTATACCTACTGCTTACTTCTGGTGCAGCCGAGGCGCTTCGGTCTGTCGAGACGATCATCCTCGATGAGATTCATGCGCTTGTTCCGACGAAGCGTGGAGCGCACCTTGCACTCTCGCTGGAGCGTCTGCAGGCGCTCGCAATGCATCCCATTCAGCGCATCGGGCTTAGCGCGACCCAGCGTCCGTTGGAGGAGGTTGCACGTTTCCTCGGGGGTGTGGAGGGCTCGTCGTCACGCATGAATTTCGCGCCGGACGCCGTGACGGTCGATGCGATGGCGGCCGAGGTGAGTCGTGAGGGTGCCCAGGTCGAGAGTAAGGCCGAAGGCCCACGGCATCGCCCGGTCACGCTTGTGAATACTGGTTCGCGCAAGGCGCTCGAACTGCGCGTAGAGGTTCCGGTCGAAGATATGGCAAGGCTCGGCGAGATCAGCGATCTTCCCAGCGGGCCGGCGGCGCAGGGGCCGAAGCGCACGAGCATCTGGCAGTCGATACACCCGCGTCTGCTGGAGATCATTCGCAGCCGCACGTCGACGTTGCTCTTCGTCAATGCGCGACGCATTGCCGAGCGTCTTGCGGGTGCGCTGAATGAGCTTGCGGGTGAACCTATCGCACGCGCCCATCATGGATCGTTGGCTGCGGCACAGCGTACCGAAATTGAGGAGATGCTGAAGGCGGGGCGCATTCGTGCGCTTGTCTGCACCTCCTCACTTGAGCTTGGCATCGACATGGGCGCTATCGATCTGGTGATACAGATTGAAGCGCCACCCAGCGTCGCCAGCGGCCTGCAACGCATTGGGCGTGCGGGCCACCAGGTAGGCGCGCCGTCGCACGGCATCATCTTTCCGAAGTACCGCGCCGATTTGATCGCCTGCGCTGCAGTTACGCAGGCTATGCATGACGGGCATGTTGAATCGACCCGGTTTTTGCGCAATCCGCTGGATGTGCTGGCACAGCAGATGGTCGCCATCGTTGCTCATCCACCGCTGCCGATTACCGAGGCGGAGCGTCGCCGCACGCTCCGTTCGGATCAGGAGGAAGATCCTCCTGGAATCTCCTATGAGTCGCTGTCGGCGATGGTTCGCAATGCAGCGCCCTTTGCCGGGTTGAGCACCACCGCCTTTGACGGCGTGCTGGATATGCTTGCCGGACGGTATCCCTCCGACGAGTTTGCCGAATTGCGGCCGCGCGTAACGTGGGACCGTCAGCGCAACTGGATTACGCCGCGGCAGGGCGTGCAGCGCATCGCGATTCTGAATGGCGGCACGATTCCCGATCGCGGATTGTACGGTGTGTTTCTCAGCGGAACGCATGCCAAGCCGTTGCGCGTCGGAGAGCTTGATGAGGAGATGGTTTTCGAAGCGCGTACCGGCGAGGCCTTTGTGCTGGGCGCGTCAACGTGGCGCATCGACGAGATTACGCAGGACCGCGTGCTGGTGAGCCCCGCACCGGGCGAGCCGGGCAAGATGCCGTTCTGGCATGGAGACCAGGCGGGTCGTCCCATTGAGTTTGGGCGGCGGATTGGGGCGCTGGTTCGCGAGCTTCGGGAGCTGCCGCGCGGGGCTGCGGTCACGAGGCTTACACGTGAACACGATCTGGACGAGCAGGCGGCGGAGAACCTGTTGCGTTACCTGGCTGATCAGGAGCTGGCGACGCAGCAGGTTCCGGACGATCGCACGATCGTGATCGAACGTGTGCGTGACGAGTTGGGCGATTGGCGCGTCTGTTGTCTCACACCCTTTGGCAGCCGCGTGCATGCACCGTGGGCGATGGCGGTAGCTGGAAAGGTGAGGGCAGCAGGCCTCGATGTGGAAACGATGTGGAGCGAAGACGGCTTTGTGTTGCGCTTTCCCGAGACAGATGCGCCGCCCGATGCCGAGCTCGTGCTGTTGGATGCGGCTGAGGCAGCCGAGATGGTGCTGCACCAGCTTGGCTCGACAGCGCTGTTTGCCGTGAAGTTTCGCGAAGCAGCAAGTCGTGCTCTGCTGCTGCCACGGCGTCGAGCGGATGGGCGCACACCACTATGGCAGCAGCGCAAGCGCGCCTACGACCTGCTCAATGTAGCCTCTCGCTATGCGAGTTTCCCCATCCTGCTTGAGGCGTATCGCGAGTGCTTACGCGACGTCTTCGACATGCCTGCGCTGGCAGAGACGCTGCGCGCTATCAGCAATCGCTCGATCCGCGTACACGTTGCCGACTCGCGCACGCCGTCGCCGTTTGCCAGTGCGCTGCTGTTCAGCTATGTCGCGAATTACATCTACGACGGCGATGCGCCCTTAGCCGAGCGCCGTGCGCAGGCGCTCTCGATCGATCAGGATCAGCTGCGCGAGCTGCTGGGTGATGCCGACTTGCGCGAACTCCTCGACATCAACGCCATTGAGGAGGCTGAGGAACAACTGCAGTTTCTCGCCGAGGGCTACAAGGCGCGCAACCTGGATGCGATTCATGACCTGCTGCTGCGGCTCGGCGACCTGACACCCGAAGAGCTTGCGCGACGGTGCGAAGGCGTCGATGTGGAGGCTGCGGTTACAAAGCTGAAGCGTGTGCGACGTGTGCTGGAGGTGCGCATAGCCGGGGAGCGGCGGCTCATCGCAATCGAAGATGCGGGACGCGTGCGTGATGCGCTTGGCGTTCCATTGCCGCCTGGGCTGCCAGTCGCATTTCTCGAGGCAGCTCCGGACGGTCTGCTCGATATCGTCCGCCGATACGCACGCACCCATGGTCCGTTCACCACCAAGGAGATTACACAACGCTATGGGTTGTCGATGGCGCTTCTCGAGTCCGTGCTGCAGCGGCTCGTCGGCATGGGCCGCATCGTCGAAGGCGGCTTCCGTCCGGGAGGCCTCAACCGAGAGTGGATCGACATTGAGGTTCTTCGCACAGTGCGAAGAAAATCTTTGGCTCGCCTGCGCAAAGAGATTGAGCCGGTGGAACAGCGTACGCTGGCGCGACTGATTACACGCTGGCAGGGAGTTGTGCAGCCGCGCCGCGGATTGGATGCGTTGCTGGATGCGATTGAGACGCTGCAGGGTGCGCCGCTTCCAGCCTCGCTGCTCGAAAGCGAGATACTGCCGGCACGCATCGATGGATACTCGCCCGCAGATCTGGATACGCTGGTCGCTGCCGGCGAGGTTGTCTGGGCTGGCTTCGAGCCGCTGGGCGAACGTGATGGACGCGTGGGGTTATATCTTGCGGAGAAGCTGCCGCTGCTTTGGCCGCTGGACAGGGTTCAGAGCTCACTGTCCAAGGGTCAGGCTGCCACCGAATCAGAGGGCGCGTTTGGCGAGCGTGAGCGGCTGGTCCTCGATTTTCTCAAGCGTGGTGGAGCCTCGTTCTTCCAGCCGCTGCATGAAGGCATTGGTGGGGGGTATCCGGGCGAGACGATTGAGGCGCTCTGGTCGCTTGTCTGGTGTGGCTTCGTGACGAACGATGCGCTGCATGCTCTGCGCGCCTACTGCGCGAGGCCTTCGAGCTCATCGCGCCAGACGAAGTCCACGCGACGTGCCCACAATCAACAGAACTTTCGCACCCGACGTACGACGCCACCAACGGCGCAAGGGCGCTGGAGCCTCAACCAGGCTGCCTTTGCGGAGACACGTGCGACGCCCGCTCAACAGACTGTATGGAGTCATGCGGTGGCACAGCAACTGCTGGCGCGCTATGGAATCGTCTTTCGCGAGACCGCTCATGCTGAGAATTTGCCGGGAGGATTTTCAGCTATCTACGATGTGTTGAAGATTCTTGAAGAGAGTGGCCGCGTTCGACGCGGCTACTTTGCCGCCGATCTTGGTGCGACGCAATTCGCGTTGCCTGCGGCGGTCGATCTGCTGCGGTCCTTGCGAGCGCCAACGCAGAATGATACGCATGAGATCGTGATGCTGGCGGCAACGGATCCGGCGAACCCGTATGGAGCGTTGCTGCGCTGGCCGGCCGTGCCGGACGGAAGTTCCTCGCTGACGCGAAGTGTGGGAGCGCGTGTCGTCCTGGTTGACGGCGCCCTGACTGCCTACATTCGCCGCGGCAATCCTAACTTTCAGGTGCTGCTGCCTGAAGAAGAGCCGGCGAGGTCACAGGTGGCGCGTGCGCTCTCGGATTTCCTGGTCGCGAGAGTGCAGCGTGCGGACAATCCTGAGGGCCGCGGGCGCACGAGCATGTTGATCACCAGCGTCAACGGCGCGCCTGTTGCTGAACATCCACTGGCACGATATCTGCTGGATGCGGGATTCCAGCCTTCACCGACGGGTTTCAATGTGCGGCGAGGTCTGCCGCCCATGCCGGGAGCTGGCGCGGAGGTTCGAGCCGATGCCTGAGGGTGACAGTATCTTCAGGGCGGCTCGCACGCTGCATCAAGCACTCGCGGGCAAGGTCGTGACTGGCTTTGAGACAGCGCTAGCGCCGGTGGCCCGCGTGAATGACGACACGCCGATCGTTGGGCGGACGGTTGAAAGGGTGAAGGTGCGCGGCAAATGGTGCCTGATCTTTTTCTCCGGCGATCTCATTCTTGTTACCCACATGCGGATGAGTGGATCGTGGCACATTTACAGGACAGGCGAGCGCTGGCAGGCGCCGCGCCGAGCGATGCGCATCGCGATTACCTGTGGAGAGATGCAGGCGGTCGCGTTTAATGTTCCCGTCGCGGAGTTTCACACGGAGCGCTCGCTCGAGCGCAGATCGTGGGCGTTGAAACTGGGCCCGGATGTTCTGGCTGATGACTTCAGCGTTGAGGCAGGTGTGCAGGCGTTGCGCGAGTATGGGATCGCCCACCCTGACGCGGAGATCGCAGATGTGTTGCTCAATCAGCGTGTCCTTGCGGGTCTGGGGAATGTTTACAAATCCGAGGTCGCGTTCGCGGCCGGTGTTCATCCGTTTCGGCTGATGCGCACGATCACTGCGCGCGAGGTTGAACGCCTTGTGGAGGCGGCGCAGAGATACATGAAAGCAAACGTGGCGGATACATCGGGTGCGGGCATCGTTACGTACACCGGCAATCGGCGCACGACGCACGAGATGGATCGCAACAACCGTCTGTGGGTTTACGGCCGCAAAGGGAAAGAATGCCGTCGCTGTGGCGCAAGCATTGAGATGCGCAAGCAAGGATTGGATGTGCGTTCTACCTACTGGTGCCCTTCGTGCCAGCCGTGGATCACTGCTGAAGGAGAGTAGTGAGGCTCCACATTACCGCAAATTGAAAGTGAGCAAAGTGCGACTGCGTGCGTGTCGTTGGTCGGCGGGTCATTGTGGAGCAGATTGTTGCTCCGGCTGCTGCTGTTGTTTGTTTTTGCCAAGGCCGAACATCTTCTGGAAGATGTTGCGGTGCTTGGTCTGATCGTCCGACTGGTCCGCCGGGCTGCCATCAGGATTGAAGAGCTGATTGCCGAGGGTCTGCGAGTCCACGCCCATATGCGAGCAGGTACCCTGCGGCGCCGTGCCGGTCAGGAAGGCCGCGGTAAAAGAGTCGCTGGGGCAGGCGTCGTCGACAGGAAGGTTGGTTGCGCGGTCGATGCGGAGCACCTGAACGCCGTCAGGCGGGGTGAATGGCTTCATGTCCGAATACTGCGGGAGTTTGATGGCGCGGTTCATGAACTCGGCCCAGATGGGAGCGGCGGCGTCGGCGCCCTGAATCTTGATGTCGGTGTAGTCGTCGTTGCCGATCCAGATGATGCAGAGAAGGTTGGAGGAGTAGCCGGCGAACCAAGCGTCATGCGAGGTACCGGTCTTGCCGGCGGCGGGGGCGGTGAATCCGTACTTGCGCGCCATAGAACCGGTGCCGAAGGCCATGACATTTTCGAGCATCGATTGGGAGAGGAATGCGACACGGGGGTCGAGGACCTGCGTGGCTTCGGGGGCGTAGTCGGCGAGGATGTCGCCGTTGGCGTTGCGCACGCTGGCGAGCATCCAGGGTTTGAGGTGGACGCCGTTGTTGGCGAAGATGGTGTAGGCGCCGGCCATGTCGATCGGCGTCGCGCTGTAGGTGCCGATGGCGACTGACGGCGTGCCGCGGGCGTTAACAATGCCGGCGGAGCGCGCAAGGGCAGCGACGTTATCAAAGCCAACCGTCTGAGCCAGGTTGATGGTGGCGATGTTGAGCGAGTGCTCGAGGGCTTGGACGGCGGTGACCATGCCCGGATATTCTCCCCTCACGAAGTTGCCCGGCGTGTAGCTCTTGCCACCAAAGGTGAAGGTGGTGGGATCGTCGTTCAGGCGGGTGAGGGCGGTGAAGACACCGTTGCCGTCGAGGTTGGTGCCGTCGAGCGACGTGTTGAAGGAGGCGGCGTAGACAAAGGGCTTGAAGATGGAACCGGTGGGACGGTCGGCAATGGCGTGGTCGAGTTGGGAGGCGCCGTAGTTGCGGCCGCCGACCAGGGCGAGAATCTGACCGGTATGTGGATTGAGCGCGACCAGCGCGACCTGCGGGTAAGTAAGGGGGCCAGTAAAGCCTCTCTTGCGCCGGGTGGCGTAAAGTTTGCGGACCAGCTCGTCGACGTTCTTCATGCCCTGCTCGACGGCCTCGGTGGCGGCAAGCTGAAGCTGGGGGTCGAGCGAGGTGTAGATGCGCAGCGAGCCGGAGCGCGCTATATCGGTGTCGCCGAGCCGATGCACGATCTGATCGTGCACCAGATCGACGAAGTAGGGCGCTTCGCTTCCATCGACGTTGGGTGCGGCGAGCCTGATCGGTTCGGCCTTGGCACGCTTCGCCTCGGACCTGCTGATCGCTCCGGTCTCAACCATCGAATCGAGGACCAGGTTGCGGCGCTCCATCGCAGGCCCCGGGTGCCGATAGGGGTTGAGGCGGTTAGGACTGTTGATGACGCCCGCGATGGTTGCCATTTCAGCCAGGTCGAGCTGGCGAAGGTCTTTGCCAAAATACGCCTGAGCAGCCTCGCCGATGCCGTCGATGGCGAACGATCCGCGCTGGCCGAGATTGATCTCGTTGGCGTACATCTCGAAGATCTTTTGCTTGCTGAAGCGTGCTTCGAGCTGGAAGGTAATCATGATCTCGGCGATCTTGCGCGAGATCTTCTTTTCGGGCGTGAGAAAAAAGCCGCGCGCAAGTTGCTGCGTGATCGTAGATCCACCGCAGTTTATGCGATGCGCGAGCACGTCCTGCACGGCGCATTTGAACGTGCGAACATAGTTGATGCCGGAGTGCTCGAAGAAGCGGCGGTCTTCAATCGCGAGCACAGCCTGCACCATACGCGGCGGAATCTGGCTGTAGGTGACCATGCGCCGCTTGGTGCGGCCCTTGTCTTCAGAAAGCGCGGTGATCAGTTGCGGCTCGAGCTTGTAGGCTGCCAGCGCTGCGCCATCTTCGGCGGTAATGGTCTGGACCTGGCCGTCGCTGACTGCGATGGTTGCGCCGTCGGCGGCGAGGTAGCTCTCAGGGCCGGGCTTAACCTGGATCGTTCCGCCCTGAAGACGAAAGGTGCCCATCTGCGGATTGCTGTTGTAGCCTGCGCGGCGCAGCGAGGCGGCAATGCTGTCTGCTGTAAGCTCCTGCCCGGGGCGAACCTCCTGCGGCGCGGCGTAGATCTGCGCCACGGAGGCAAAGAGCGGGCCCTGGGCGAGACGCTCGCTGACCAGATTTTTGTACTCGTGGTAGTAGTAGCCAAAGACCGCCCCGCCGGCCGCGGCAATGACCAGCACCAGCACCAGCGCAATGCGCAGGAGCTTCCATCCCACCGAGTGCTGTTGCGATCTGTCGAGCTTTACCTTGACGGGCATTGGAGAGTCCAGAGTTGAGGGCCGTGCGTTGAGGGGAAGGGCATTAATGTTTGGACGCGGCGAGGAGGCTTTGGACGTGTTGGGTAAGTGCCCCGAGCGTAACGTCCTGTGAGGTATGGAGTAGGCGGTCGACTACTTCGACCTGGCCTTCAGCGAGCTTCTTGCCGACATTGACGCGGTAAGGAATTCCGATCAGTTCGGCATCCTTGAACTTTACGCCGGCGCGCTCATCGCGGTCGTCCAGCAGCACATCGACTCCGGCCCGGTCGAGCTCGGCGGCGATGC
>DATCFM010000095.1:0-5748 GCA_036509515.1 Acidobacteriaceae bacterium | reverse complement strand
GTGATGTTCGACCGTATCGCCGCGGACGAAGTCGTCATCGCCCTCCTGTACAGCAGCGACAAACGATTTCTCCTGTTCCAGCAGAAACCAGTGCATCACGTCATGCGCGATCTCCGCCTCAGAACGCCGGGTGGCTTCGGCAAGCTGGGCCAGCTGAGACTGCTCTTCGGAGGTGAGTTCGATGACCATAAGTTGAGCGTAGGGCCATAAATTGAGCACGTCAAGCAGCTGGAGTCAGCACTCGATGATGTTGAGGGCGAGGCCGCCGAGGGAGGTTTCTTTGTAGCGGGATTGCATGTCCATGCCGGTGCGGTACATGGTTTCGATGATCTGATCGAGCGAGATCTTGTGGGGGCCGGGGTCGTTGGTGGCGAGGCGGGCGGCGTTGACGGCTTTGACCGCGCCCATGCCGTTGCGCTCGATGCAGGGAATTTGCACGAGGCCGCCGATGGGGTCGCAGGTCATGCCGAGGTTGTGCTCCATGGCGATCTCGGCGGCGTGTTCGATGGCCGCGTTGTTGCCGTTGAGCGCGGCGACGAGGCCGCCGGCGGCCATGGAGCAGGCGACGCCGACCTCGCCCTGGCAGCCGACCTCGGCGCCGGAGATGCTGGCGTTTTCCTTGTAGAGGATGCCGATGGCGGCGGCGGCGAGGAAGTAGTGGAGCAGGCCGGCTTGTTTTGCTTCGGGCGAGAGGCCTTCGCTGGCGTAGTGGAGATAGTAGTAGGCGATGGCGGGGATGACGCCGGCGGCGCCGTTGGTGGGGGCGGTGACGACGCGGCCGCCGGCGGCGTTCTCCTCGTTGACGGCCATGGCGACGAGGGTTACGGAGTCGAGGGGGGCGAGCGGATCGCGCGTCCTTGGCTTTCCGTCCGCGGCCGGCATCGCGGCTTCCGCATCGAGACGGGCGAGACGTTGGGCGAGGCCGGGAGCGCGGCGGCGGACGTTGAGGCCGCCGGGGAGCGTGCCTTCGGTGTGGATGCCGCGCTCGATCGACTGCTCCATGGTCTGCCAGAGGGTGAGGATGGCGGCGGTGATCTGCTGCTCGGGAGTGAGCGAGTCGAGCGGTGGCGGCGGAGCGGCGATGCCGGGACGCAGGGGAGAGACGATGCGATCGATGCGGCGGGTGATGGAGGGATCGCTGAGGAGAGAGATCTCGTTGGCGAGGACGATGTCGGCGATGGAGAGACGATGATGTTCGCCGAGCTCGAGCAATTGCGCGGCGCTGGAGAACGGATAGGGGACGTCGCGTTTTTTGGCTGCGCCAGGGTTGGCAAGCTCTTCAGCGGAGAGGATGAATCCGCCGCCGATGGAGTAGAAGACGTTCGAGGCAAGTTGATTGCCGGCGGCGTCGAAGACGGTGAAGCGCATGCCGTTGGGGTGGGTTGGATGGTCGGGATCGGGGTACATCTGCGCGCGGTTGAAGCGCAACTGCTGGGCTTCGTCGAAGACAATATCGCGGCGGCCCATGAGGTTGAGTTGATGATCGGTGCGGATGCGATCAAGAAGAGCGTCGATGCGGTCGAGAGGAACGGTGTCGGGCGATTCGCCGAGCAGGCCGAGGAGGATGGCGCGATCGGTGCCGTGGCCGTGGCCGGTGAGGGCGAGCGAGCCGTAGAGATCGACGGTGATGGAGGCGACGCGGTCGAGGAGATGCTGGCGGTCGAGCTCGCGGAGGAAGCGCAGGGCCGCGCGCATGGGGCCGACGGTGTGCGAGCTGGAAGGACCGATGCCGATTTTGAAGAGTTCGAAGAGGCTGGTGTTCATGCTGGGCCGGTGCTTATTGTAGGCGCGGACGGAGAGCTTTGACGCGCAGCCAATCTCTAAGACGAGGTGCGGGTAGCCGGCGCGATGACGATGCGATGAATGGGCGCATCCGATTGGAGGGGATGTTTCGGGCTTTCAGCCCTTGGAGGTTCTGTGTGGGACGTACCCTGGGGCTACGCCCCAGGCTGGTATGTGTCGCGCCGTTGGCGCTTGGGTCTTGTGGACCCACCCATGCCGACGATAACGCCCATCGTCATGAATGGGTACCGCGCGGTTTACGAGTTCAGAGACATACTCGGGACTATGTTTACTGCGTGTCGCAGGCGCAGTCGGGTGGGGTGGCGATGTTGTTTTCCGCGCGCAGATAGGCGGCGGCGGCGGTGAGGCGGACGGCGAGGTGGTTGTCTCCGAACATGGGGGCGAGAGCCTTGGCGGTTTCGGGGCCGGGCCAGCGGCCGAGACCTTTGGCGGCGGCGGCGCGGACGGCGGGCTCGCCGTCGGTGAGGTCGGCCATGAGAACGTCGTGGACGTCGTCGGTGTGATGCTGGGCGAGCTCGTCGATGGCGGCGGCGCGGGTGACGGCACCGCTGTCCTTGCTGACCATCTCAATCGCCTTCACACCTACGCCGAAGGGGCCGAGGAAGTAGCCGGAGCCCTGGTTGACGGCGATCATGGTGAGGGCCTTGGGGCTGTGCAGCTCCTTATCGGCTTTGTGGCGCTCGCTCTTGATGAGGCCGGGCGAGGCCTTGCGGTCGCCGAGAGCGACGGCGGAGAGAAGGTCTTCGCCGGTGTAGTCGTGCATCTTCCAGAGGGTGACGGCGGCGGTGTAGGCGACCTGGGCGTTGTCGTCGTCGAGCGCGCGCTGAAGTGGAGGAAGAAGCTTCGGGTTTTTGGTCTGGCCGGCGGCGAGGATGGCGGCGATGCGGACGTCGGATTCGTGGCCGTTGATGGCGTCGCCGATGATCCTGGCCGCGCGGTCGTCGGCGCCCATGGTGCCGAGGGCGGCCATGGCTTCGATGCGGTCGTGTGAGGATTTGCCGGGAGCGGCGCTCTCGGTGAGGATCGACCAGGCGCGAACGACGTTGGGCTCGAACTGTTGGGCTGGTTGCGCGGAGTGAGATGCGTCGATGGCGGATTGGGGCGGGGGAGCGGCGGTGTCCTGCGCGGTGGCGGTGTTGAAGGTGAAGGCAAAGACGGCTAGAGCGAGAAGAAAGATCGAGCAGGGTCGTGCGGTCATGAGATCCTCTTGCGCTTCGTGAATCCAGATGCGCCCGATGGAATGGGCGTGGTAAAGGCTTCGGAACACAATAGGTTGCGACGCGTGCGGAGGTTGGCAGGTTGTTTGGGAGTGGCAATGTCGGGCGGCAAGCACTCCGGCATTCTGCGCGCTGCGAGCGGACAGCAGGTCCTTCCCCTTCGGCTACGCTCAGGGTCAGGATGACACTTCCTTGGGCAATGGTCGCCTGTGGCTCATGACAATTCCTTGGGGAACGGTCGTTTTTGGCTCAGGATGACGATTCCGAGAGGTGGGAGATCTCCGGCGGGCGAGGGGTGCTAGACTGGGCGCACCTTTACGGCCTCTTTGGCTTTATCAGGCAGGGACATGCTGTTCAAGACGCGCAGCGCGGCGGTCTACGGGATCGACGCGCACCTTATCGATGTGGAAGTGGACTTCTCCGGCGTGAAGCAGACGGAGGAGACCTTCAGCGTGGTTGGGCTGCCGGATGCGGCGGTGCGCGAGAGCCGCGACCGGGTGCGGTCGGCGATCAAGAACAGCGGCTTCGACCTGCCGCCGACGCGAATCACCATTAATCTTGCTCCCGCCGACCTGAAGAAAGAAGGCTCGGGGTTCGATCTGCCGATTGCGGTGGGCATTCTGGGAGCGTACGGCGGTCTGGCGATCGGCGATATCAGCGACTTTTTACTGGTGGGCGAACTGGGATTGGACGGAACGCTGCGCGCGGTGCAGGGAATGCTTCCGATTGCGGTGGCGGCGAAGGCGGCGGGGATTCGCAATCTTGTGATTCCGGCGGGGAATGCGCGCGAGGCGGCGGTGGTGGATGGGGTGAGCGTGTATCCGGTGCGGAGTTTGCTGGAGGTGCGCGAGCTGCTGAACTCGGCGGCGCATGGGCCGGTGAAGGCGGAGGCGCTGCGGGTGGAGTCGAAGGCGCTGCTGGAGGCGGCGCTGGAGCATGCGGCGGACTTTCGCGATGTGCGCGGACAGCATGTGGCCAAGCGCGCGCTGGAGGTGGCGGCAGCGGGCGGGCACAACATTCTGATGATCGGGCCGCCGGGGTCGGGCAAGACGATGCTGGCCAAGCGGCTGCCGTCGATTTTGACGCCGCTGCGGTTTGAAGAGGCGCTGGAGACAACGAAGATTCATTCCGTCGCGGGCGTGTTGAATAAGGATGAAGGGCTGGTGACGCACCGGCCGTTTCGCTCGCCGCACCATACGATCTCGGACGCCGGGTTGATTGGCGGAGGGATGATACCGCGGCCGGGCGAGGTGAGCCTGGCGCATAACGGACTGCTGTTTCTGGATGAGCTGCCGGAGTTTCCGCGCAATGTGCTGGAGGTTCTGAGGCAGCCGCTGGAGGACGGGGCGGTGACCATAGCGCGGGCGGCAATGAGCCTGAGCTTTCCGGCGCGGTTCATGCTGGCGGCGGCGATGAATCCGTGACGTTGCGTTGCCTTTCTGCCATGATTTCAGCGGAAGATGGCAAGTAGCAGAGGCTTATCGTGACATCCTCTTTGCCGATCACGATCTTTTCCAGAATGTTTTCAATGATTTTCCGCTTCTCTACCTGCTCAAGTTCAAGCCATCGGGAGTAGATATCTTTGGCTTCGGTGAAAATCTCATCGCTTGATAGGTACTGGACTTTGAGGAAGTCGATCTCCCCCTGAAGGTGGGGCATCTGATCGGTAATCTGCTTCATCCGTTCTTCGAGCGGGTGATACCTGCCTCCGAATCCCTCCCGGCTGATCTCGTCTGCCAGATAGAGGTTGTAGAGTTTGTCCATCTCGCGTTTGGTCTTCTGGGTTTCCGTTTCCAGGGTGCCGAGCAACTCCTGCTTTTCCTTGATCGTCTGGTCGGCCTGCCCCAGGTACGCCGTGATGTCAGCCGACGAAAAGAAGAACGATTTGAGCTGTTCGTGGAAAACGCCTTCGAGGTCGGCCACCGGAATTTTATTCCGGCATTGATAGCAGATGTATTTCGGCGAGTTGGACGGCACGTACATCTTCTGGCCGCAAAAGCAATACGCAAGTCCGGCGAAAAGATGCACGGGCTTCCGGGCGGGTTTCCTGCCGTTGCTCCTATCTTTGAGGCTGTGATTGCACTGTTCCCACAGTTCCTCCGAAACGATGGGCTCGACCGCCGTGATCACCCATTCCGATTCCGGCTTTACGACCCAGCGCTTTCCATCACCGAGACTCTTCGTGTAGTTGGCCCGCCGCTCCCCCTTCGCGGTAGGATCGCGCAGCAGACGTTCTACGGTCGTGTCGGAGAACCGAGCGCCCGAACGCGTGCGATGTCCCGCATCATTGAGGAGCCGTGCGACGGTTTTCTTCCGTTGATGCTGAACAAAGAGTTCATAGATCAACTTCCGAACCGGCGCTTCCTTCGGGTGAGGCACGAGTTGGCGGTCCTTCCACTCATAGCCAAAGGGGGCCTGACCGCCGAGAGGCTTTCCGAGTTTCGCGCGCACCGGAACCGAGGCCGCGACCCGCTCGGCGATCTCTTCACGCTCCCACTGCGCCATCGCCGCGATCATCGTCTAGAACAGTCTCCCGGCGGGGGTCGTGGTGTCGATGGATTCGTGGAGCGAGATCAGGTCTGTCCCTTGCGCGAGAAAGATGTCCGCGAACTCCAGCAATTCCCGCGTGTTACGGGCAAGTCGGGCAAGCTTGGAGAATACGAGACCGGTAATGTGGCCAGAGGCGATATCCGCAAGCATCCGCTGGGTTTCCGGATTGCCCATCACC
>DATCFM010000094.1:0-7282 GCA_036509515.1 Acidobacteriaceae bacterium | reverse complement strand
GGCCAACATACTCTACACGTCCCGGAAGCGTGTCCTTGATCCGCTCCCACTGCGCCCCGCTCAACTCATATCGACTCGCCACATCAACAACTGCAACAGCTCACACCCCACCCGCAAAGTCTATATGTGGATACTGCCTAGTGCATTTCTCCTATAGGTGTATAGCGGAGGCACGGACCTTATGGCCGTTTTTTCCCAACGAAAACGGCGCTCGCATACTCTATCCACATCACTGCAATAGGAGAAATGCACTAATAGCACAGATTCCTCTTGCAAAGAAGTATCGAAGCGCATACTCTTCCGCAATCCCTCGATTCCGCCCTTTTGTCGCGTTTTGCGACGAACTTGGCAAAAACAGGCGTACCTCTGCATGCGTTGTTGAATGGCGCGGCAGATTAAGCGCAGCCATGATGAGGATGGAACTTGAGCTTCGCCTGTGGAGGCGCCGTGTACGATCTTCTTCTCGCCTGTCTGTTCTTCGCCGTAGTTCTATCTCCGTTTGCGATTCACTTCACGCTGAACGTGTTCGAACGGCGGGCGCTGCGCCGTCTCGGCGCGCAGGCGCAAACAAAAGCCCCGGGCCGCGCCTGGGTGCCCGACGCTCCTTCGCAGACCGTCAGCCCCGCAACGCCATCTGCTCGGTAACAATCTGCGTCAGGTCCGGCTTCTTCAGCCCGTGGACCTCTTCGTTGAACTTGTCCACCTTGCTCGACCAGTTCATCGAGCAGAACTTCGGTCCGCACATCGAGCAGAAGGCCGCTTCCTTGTAGTAATCGTCCGGCAGCGTCTCATCGTGCATGCCGCGCGCCGTGTCCGGATCGAGCGACAGCGCAAACTGCTTATCCCAGTCGAAGGTGTAGCGCGCATAACTGATCGCATCGTCGCGGTCGCGCGCTCCGGGCCGATGGCGCGCAATGTCCGCCGCATGCGCCGCGATCTTGTAGGCAATAATGCCGTCCTTTACGTCCTTCTCATTCGGCAACCCCAGGTGCTCCTTGGGCGTGACGTAGCAGAGCATCGCCGCTCCGTGCCAGCCGATCATCGCCGCGCCGATCGCGCTGGTGATGTGGTCGTAGCCGGGTGCAATGTCCGTCACCAGCGGCCCAAGCACATAGAACGGAGCGCCGTCACACATCTCCACTTCCTTGTCGACCTGCTCCTTGATCTTGTCCATCGGCACGTGGCCGGGGCCTTCGATCATCACCTGCACGTCGTCCTTCCACGCCTGCCGGGTCAGCTCGCCGAGGGTCTTCAGCTCCGCAAACTGCGCCTCATCCGAGGCATCCGCCACGCACCCTGGCCGCAGCCCATCGCCCAGCGAGTAGCTGACATCGTACTTCGCCATTAGCTTCGTGATGCGGTCGAAGTGCTCATATAAGAAGTTCTGCTTGTGGTGCGCGGTCATCCACTGCGCCATGATCGCGCCGCCGCGGCTCACAATCCCTGTGATGCGCTTGGCTACCAGCGGCACATACTGGACCAGCACGCCGGCGTGAATCGTGAAGTAGTCGACGCCCTGCAACGCCTGCTCCTCGATCACTTCCAAGTACAGGTCGATCGAGAGATCCTCAACCTTCTTCACCCGCGAGAGCGCCTCATACAGCGGGACCGTTCCTATGGGCACAGGCGAGTGCCGCAGAATCTCCTCGCGAATCATCGGAATATCGCCGCCGGTCGAGAGGTCCATCACCGTGTCCGCGCCGAAGTGAACCGCCGTGTGCAGCTTGCGCAGCTCCTCGCTCACGTTCGACACCAGCGCCGAGTTGCCGATGTTCGCATTGATCTTGCAGAGCGAACCTACGCCGATGCACATCGGCTCGAGCTCAGGATGATTGACGTTGGCCGGGATGATCATCGTGCCGCGCGCAATCTCATCGCGCACAAACTCCGGCGCCAGCTTCTCCTTGTGCGCAACGAAGGCCACCTCTTCGGTGATCAGGCCCTTGCGCGCGAAGTGCATCTGGCTCATGTTGCCGTCGCCGGTGCGCGCGGCCTCTTCGCGCCGCTTCACAATCCATTCGGCACGCGGCCGCGGGACGACGTAGTCATTCACCGGGCTGGCGTGACTGTGGCCATTCGTGTGGGTATGGTCTACTTTGGAATCGATGCTCATAGCGTTTAGAACCCCCCTCGCGGAACCATGCACACCGCGTTCTCGCGTGCTCGCACCGCTGTTATCAGAATGAAGTATACGCCGTACATTCGCCGCGCCCCCGGGCCGCATCTCTTCAAACGTATGGGAAATTTCATGCCTCGCATCGCCCTCATCGCCTTGCTGTTCGCACTGCTTTCCATCGGCTCATCCGTCGCCCAAACAAACTCCCAGGCAAATTCCCAGACGACCGGCGTGATGGGACAGTGGCGCGAGCCCGGCGGTTCGGTGATCCAGGTTCATCCCTGCGGCAGCCAAGTCTGTGCGCAACTGGCCTTCCTTCCTCCGGACACACCTTCCGTCTTCGACACCAACAACCCGAACGCGGCGCAGCGCTCCCGTCCTCTTTGCGGACTTCAGATTGGCTGGGGATTTCACCTCGCCGATCCCAATCACGCCACCGGCGGCATGGTCTACGATCCGCGCAGCGGCTCGAGCTATCGCGGCACGCTCACGGCCAAGGGAAACAAGCTCGATCTGCGCGGTTACACGTGGCTGACGGTCTTTGGGCGCAGTGAGACGTGGACACGCGTCGATGGCCCTGTGCCTGCGTGTCCCCGCTGAGTGGGATCGCGCATGTTTTCAGACAGTCCTTCTGCGCTTGATACAGTGTCTTCTGTGACTCGTTCCGCAGCCTCTCCTGCAACCCTTCCGCTTGGCTTCCGCTGGTCGTCGGCAACCGCCGGCATCAAAGCCTCCGGCAAACCCGACGTTGCACTCGCCTTCTGCGAAGGCGGCGCGAATGCCGCGGCCATGTTCACCGGCAACCAGGTCGTCGCGGCGCCGCTCACTGTCGATCGCGCGCATCTCGCCGCCACCGGAGGCCGCGTTTCCGCCGTTCTGGTCAACGCCGGCAACGCCAACTGCGCCACCGGCCAGCCCGGCATCGACGCCTGCCGTCAAAGCTGCATCGCCGTCGCCGAGCAGTTCCATTGCGTCTTCGACGAGATCTTTCCGTCCTCGACCGGCATCATCGGCGTTCCGCTGCCGCTCGAAAAACTCCTCGCCGCCATCCCCGCAGCCAAGGCCGCGCTCGGCGTCACGCCCGCGCACGCCACGGCGTTCGCCAACGCCATCCTTACGACAGACACGAAGCTGAAGATCGCGCGCGCCAGCTTCGAGAGCGAAGGCCGCACCGTCACGCTCTTCGGCTGCGCGAAAGGTGCGGGAATGATCGGCCCGCAGCTCGTCTCAACACAGGCGCCGCACGCGACGATGCTCGTCTACATCTTCACCGACATCGCAGCCTGCTCCGAGCACCTTCAGGCCATGCTCGCGAAGGCCGTCGAAAGCAGCTTCAACTCGATCTCCATCGACGGCGACACCTCCACCAACGACACCGTGCTTCTGCTCGCCAGCGGAAAGAGCGGGGTCGCCGCCCACATCGACGCCAAGGGCGACGCCGTGCCCGCCTTCGAGGCTGCGCTGCAGATGGTTTGCGACTCGCTCGCCCATCAGATTGTCGACGACGGCGAGGGCGTCACCCACGTTGTCACGCTGGAGATCAGCGGAGCCGAGGGCGACACCGATGCCCGCCAGATCGCGCGCTCTATCGCCGGCTCGCCGCTATGCAAGACTGCGTGGTCCTCGGCCGACCCCAACTGGGGCCGCCTGCTCGCCGCCGCCGGCAAGGCGGGTGTTCGCTTCGACCCAGCCCACGTGACCATCACGATCGGCGGACTTCCGGTCTTCGCGCATGGCGTCCGCGCCGCCGCCTACGATGAAGCCGCTACCCACGCGGCCATGCAGGCCCGCGAGTACACCATCGCGCTCGATCTGGGCCGGGGCCAGGGCCGCGCCCGCTTCCTCACCTGCGATCTGACCCACGAGTATGTCTCGATCAACGCGGACTACTCTACCTAAAAAATCAAAAACAATTTGACGGCCGTATAGTGTGTGCCTACACTATACGGAGCAGAAGGGTACGCAGAGCTTGATCAAATCCTTCAAACACAAAGGCCTCGAGAGGTTTTACCGCACAGATTCAAAGGCCGGCATTATTCCAGCACATGCTGAACGTTTGCGCGATCAGCTTACCGCGCTTACTTTTGCGAACGTTCCCAGGGATATGGATCGGCAGGGGTGGTTCCTCCATCCCTTGCACGGCAGGCTGGAGGGCCACTGGTCCGTACGCGTAAGCGGGAACTGGCGTCTCACATTTCGTTTCGACGGACCCGACGCCGAGATAGTGAATTACCAGGATTACCACTGAAAGGAAAAGCTTATGGAGATGTATAACCCTTCGCATCCAGGCCGAATCATCCGCGCAGCCATGGGCAAATCCATCACGGTTACAGCCTTGGCAAAGCACCTGGGCGTAACCCGCTCGCACCTCTCGATGATTCTGAACGGTCGCGCCGGCATCTCGGCGCTGATGTCGCTGAAGCTTGATGAAACCTTCGATAAATCTGAGGGCTTTTTTTTCCGCATTCAGGAAGGCTACGATCTCGCCCAGGCTCGCCGGGTCAAGCGCAAGAAGCTCAAACCGCTCTGGAAATCGGTGTATAAAGAAGCCGCTTGACCACCGTCCATCCCCCTCCATGTGCATTAATCCGCGCTCCGCATTATCGTAGAGAGTGTGGCTATACAGCTATAAGTTTTGGTAATGGAGGCGTGGATGGCGATTAAGCTCGAGGAAGCCGTCAAGCAGGACATGACCGCCGAGGTCGCGGAGTGGATCGAGGCCTTTGACGAGGTGGTCGCCGAGGACTGGGAGCAGGGCGCTGCCGTGCTCGCCGCGCTGCGCACCCGCGCCCGCGAGGCCGGCGTGCCCGCCGCCGGCGAGGTCACTACTCCCTACAACAACACCATCCCCAAGTACGACGAGGTTCCCTACCCCGGCGACCGCCAGCTCGAGCAGCGCGTCGAAGCGCTCATCCGCTGGAACGCCATGGCGATGGTGCACAAGCAGAACAAGCTCGACGCCGGCATCGGTGGCCACATCTCCACCTACTCCTCGCTGGCCACGCTGCTCGAGGTCGGCTTCAACCACTTCTTCCGCGCAAAATATCCGACTGCCAAGGGCGACCAGCCCGGCGACTTCATCTACTTCCAGGGCCACGCCTCGCCCGGCATCTATGCGCGCGCCTTCCTCGAAGGCCGCTTCGATGCCAAGCGCCTGAAAAACTTCCGCCACGAGCTGCGCGGCGAGCCCGGCCTCTCCAGCTATCCGCATCCGTGGCTGATGAAGGACTTCTGGCAGTTCCCCACGGTCTCGATGGGCATCGGCCCGCTCAACGCGATCTACCAGGCGCGCTTCATGAAGTACCTCGAGAACCGCGGCCTGATTGAGCCGACCGGGCGCAAGGTGTGGGCGTTTGTCGGCGACGGTGAGACGGACGAGGTGGACAGCCTCGGGGCCATCTCGCTGGCTACGCGCGAGCGGCTGGACAACCTCATCTTCGTCATCAACTGCAATCTGCAGCGGCTGGACGGGCCGGTGCGGGGCAACCTGCGCATCATCGACGAGCTCGAAGGCATGTTCCGCGGGGCCGGCTGGAATGTCATCAAGGTCATCTGGGGCTCGGACTGGGATGAGCTCTTCGCGCGCGACCACCAGGGCCTTTTGCTCAAGCGAATGGAAGAGTGCGTCGACGGCGACTTCCAGGCCTACAAGGCCAAGGGCGGCGCCTATCTCCGCGAGCACTTCTTCGGCAAATATCCGGAACTGCTCAAGCTCGTCGAAGATAAGACTGACGAGCAGCTTGCCGAGCTGCATCGCGGAGGCCACGATTCGCAGAAGATCTACAACGCTTACAAGCGCGCGCTCGAACACAAGAACGGACCGACCGTCATCCTCGCGAAGACGGTCAAGGGCTACGGCCTCGGCTCCGCGCAGGCGCGCAACGCGACGCACCAGGAGAAGAAACTCTCCGACGAGTCGATGGTGCAGTTCGTCAAGCGATTCGACATCGCGCTGCCGGAGGGCGAAAAGGCCTCGGACGCAGCCTTCTATCGCCCCGAAGCCAGCGATCCTGCCATGGCTTACATGCAGGCGCGCCGTCAGGAGCTGGGCGGCTATCTGCCCGTGCGCGAGGTCCCCAAGGACCTTGGCCTCGCCACGCCGAAGCTGGAGTTCTTCAACGAGTGGCTGGCCGGCTCCAAGGGCCGCGCTGTTTCCACCACGATGGGCTTCGTCGCCATCCTGCGCGCGCTGCTCAAAGATCCCGCGATCGGCAAGCTGGTCGTTCCGATCGTGCCCGACGAAGGTCGCACCTTCGGCCTCGAATCGGCGATCAAGCAGGTTGGCATCTACGCGCCCGAGGGCCAGAAGTACACGCCGCACGACTCCGACATGCTGCTCAGCTATCGCGAAGAGAAGGGCGGCCAGATTCTCGAAGAGGGCATTACCGAGGCCGGCTCGATGGCCAGCTTCACCGCCGCGGGCACCGCGTATACCAACTACAAAGTTCCCTGCGTTCCGTTCTACATGTACTACTCGATGTTCGGCTTCCAGCGCGTCGGCGACATGATCTGGGCGTTTGCCGACTCGCGCGGCAAGGGCTTCCTCATGGCCGGAACCGCCGGCCGCACCACCATGCTCGGCGAGGGCCTGCAGCACCAGGACGGCCACTCGCACATCCTCGCCAGCACCGTTCCCACCTGCCACACGTACGACCCGGCCTTCGTCTACGAGCTGGCGGTCATCATCCAGGACGGCCTGCACCGCATGTACGAGGCCGGCGAAGACCGCTTCTACTACATCACCATGTACAACGAGGACTACGCGATGCCCGCTGCTGAAAACATCGAGGCGATTCGCGAAGGCATTCTGCGCGGCCTCTACAGGTTCAAGGCGGCTGAAAAGGGTGAAGCAAAGCTCCAACTCTTCGGTTCCGGCCCCATCCTGAACGAGACGCTGCGCGCACAGCAGATTCTCGCCGAGAAGTACTCGATCGCCGCCGACGTCTGGAGCGTCACAAGCTACACCGAACTGCGCCGCGATGCCCTCGAGACCGAGCGCTGGAACCGCCTGCATCCGGCCGAGAAGGAGCGCATGCCGTACATCGTCACCGCGCTCGCGAACGTGAAAGGCCCGATCGTCGCTGCCAGCGATTACATGAAGTCTCTGCCCGACGCGCTCTCCCCGTGGCTTGGACAGCGGCTCGTCTCGCTCGGCACGGACGGCTT
>DATCFM010000093.1:0-5347 GCA_036509515.1 Acidobacteriaceae bacterium | reverse complement strand
GACCATGCTGGACAATGCGGTGCAGATCAAGCCGCGGCGCCAGATGAGCGTGCAGTTCTCGGGCGGCGAGCCGACGCTGTCGCCTTACTTCCTCGACGCAGTCGCGTATGCGCGCAAGGTTGGGTACAACTCGGTGCAGGCTGCGACGAATGGCATTGAGTTTGCGAAGTCGAAGGAGTTTGCGCAGGCGGCGGCTGAGGCTGGGCTGCGTTATGCGTACCTGCAGTTCGACGGCATCGGCAATGCGGCGAACTCGCACCGCAAGGTCGGCAATGCGTTCGATGTGAAGCTGCAGGCGATCCATAACCTGCACGAGGCGGGCGTGGATATCGTTCCCGTGACGACCATCATCAACGGCATCAACAACGAGCAGGTTGGACGCATTATCCAGTTTGCGCTGGATAACCCGAAAAAGATCAACTTCCTCTCGTTCCAGCCGGTGAGCTTTACAGGGCGCGATGAGGCGATCTCCGACGATCGCCGCCAGGCGCAGCGCTATACGCTGTCGCACCTGGCGCATGATATTCGCGATCAGACGGGTCTGGGCGAGAGCACGCGCGACTGGTTCCCGATCAGCTTTATGTCGACGTTCAGCGACTGGGCGGACCTGGTGCATGGGCCGGAGCATGACTGGGGCCAGCTCTCGTGCGGATGCCATCCGAACTGCGGCATCGGCATGGCGCTGATGATCGACAAGGAGACGAAAGAGGCTGCGCCGGTGACGGCGTTCCTCAATGCGGACCAGCTTGCCAAGGATATTGCGAAGGTGAACGATGCGGCGCGCGGCAAGGTGCTGACGATGCTGGGCGCGAGCCTGGCGCTGATCCGGAACTACGAGCCGAAGAAGGCCCCCACGCACTTCAGCATCTTCTCGCTGCTGACGAAGTTCGACAAGTGCTTCGGCGCGACGGGACGGAACTACGGCAAGGTATCGGCGGATCGCACGATCGAGGACATCGAGAAGCGGCGCGGCGACCGCTGGAACTTCCTGTTCATCGCGGGCATGTGGTTTCAGGACCTGTTCAACTACGACTTCCGGCGAACGGAGCAGTGCATTATTCCGTACGCGACGCAGGAGGGCGAGATCAGCTTCTGCGCATACAACACGGGCGTGGGCTGGCGGAACATTATCGAGAAGATGCACATGACCTCGACGTTGACTAAGTGGTACGAGGAGCATGGGCGGCATGAGATCTTCGCGGGCGGCAAGAAGGTCGGCATTGAGAAGCAGGAGAAGTATGACCTGGTTTTGAATGAGGAGCACGTGAATTCGGCGGCCAACGATACGTTCGAGAAGTCAGGCATTGCGAAGAACGCGCGCGAGGAGAAGATTCGCGCACGCGATGCGAAGATCAAGCAGGATGCCGAGAACGCTCGCATGGCTAAGCTGTATCGCAAGGAGATTCTTCAGGAGCCGGAGATCGCCGGGTTTGTCGGGATTGGCGAGATCAAGGCGGCTGCTCCGGCGAAGGTGGAAGTGGAAGAGCCGGTCGCGGGGGACTAGCCCTTGCATGGAGCGGAACGCGCGTAAGGACAACCCAAAAGCCACCCGCAAGGGTGGCCTTTGTGTTGTCAGATATAGTTCTATCTCGCTGCGCTATCCTGATTCACTGCCCAGTATGGAACCAATCTTTCGGCACGTAGTGCTTCCCTAGCCGAAAAGCGCTTGATCAGTTTGTCGATGCCTTCCTCGGTCAGATGGCGTTGCAGATAGTTGATCAGGGACAAATGATATTCCGAGAGGTTATGGACGTATTCGTTTGCTTGGCCACCTACAAGTACTCCGAGGTCCGCAATGTCGTCGATGCGGCGAATAAACTCCCAAACAGTCGTGATTTCTTGAGATGGAGTCTGCGTGATCAACAAATCTATCCCTGTGTCGAGTCTCTCAACGAACTTTTGGAGATTTTCGGCTATTGTTTTCGGGCGCAATCCATGCGCTTCCGAAAGAATAGTTTCGCCTGCTGATGGAATCTTTCTGTCAATTACTCGAAGTGCCACAAAGCTCTCATCTCCTAAAAAGGCTTTGAGGTGAGTAATATTTTCTCGTGATATTTCGAGAAAGTTATCGAGGTCGATTTGCCCCAGCAGTCGGGTCGAGGGATTAACTTGAAGCGCCTCTTTCTTGCGTCGTCCGAGAATTTGTAGAAGGCTCATGAGGGGAGGCTAGCAAACGCACCAACACTATCCCAGTTTCGCTCTGCTCGCAACAGCCAGATGCCCCATTCATGCGCGTTCTTTGCGCATGAGTGGACAGCGGTGTTCCTCAAAAATTACGATATCCGGCGGATCGAAGAACTCAAAACTCCGCCAACTCCACGCCAAGCTTTTCGAAGTGTTTGCGGTTGAGGGTGGCGACGACCATGCCATTAGCTACGGCAATCGCCGCGATCAGAGCGTCCATTGCGCCCGGGTTGAATCCGCTTTTTGTGGCGCAAGCCATCAGGTTGCCGTAGTGTTGGGCGACGCTGAGATTAAAGCCGACGATCCGATTGAAAAACTGCATGTATAGATCGTCTTCCAACCATTTCTCAAGATCAGACCGCCTCTTGCCCGGAGGCAGAAGATTGACACCATACCAAAGCTCGGCGAACGTAATGTCACAGATATAGAGCTCCCTGTCATCCACGCGCTGCATCCATGCATCAACGCGTGAATTTGGAGGATGCTTGATGTACTGCGATACCACGTCCGTGTCGAGCAGGTACTTCACAGTACGATCTTCCGCGCCTTCGAGCGCGATCGACGCAGGTGAAGACCCGAGCCTGCCAGCGGAGAATGTTTGAAGAAATCGGACATGGTGCGTGCGTTCTGCGCGGGAGTGCGCTTCGCCTTGTTCCACTCCTCAGGAGAGACAAGTACGCCTACGAGCTTGCCATTCCGCGTGATCTCCTGAGCTCCGCTCTCGCGTGCGATGTCGATCAACTCGCTGAACTGCGCTTTTGCTTTCGCGACCGCCCAAGATGCCACGCGTGCCCTCCTGAATGACTACATTGGTCATTTTATCCGAAGCTGAGAGCCAAGGCGAGTGTTGCGCGTTTCTGCCCTTGCATCTTTTGACGGTGCGAATGCAATCGGCTAGAGTGGCGCGCATGAGACTTTCTTCTCTTTTTGCCGCCGTATTTGTTTTTTCTTCGACAGCTCTTGTGGCGCAGCGGCCGGCGCGGCCAGCGATTACGGGGATCGCGTTTATGCGGGTGTATACGACCGATGCGGCGGCGGCGCAGCGGTTTTATGGGCAGACGCTGGGGTTTGAGCGGCATGAGATGGATGGATTGTGGGTCTATCCGGTGAACTCGCTGCAATGGCTGGAGGTGATTCCGCATAAGGGGCCGGAGGCGAATCACATGATGGCCGCCATCGCGTTTACGACGAGGGATGCGGCGGGGCTGGAGAAATACCTGGCGGCGCATGACGTGGCGGCGGTGCAGCCACTGAAGGACGGCGAGTTCGGCGTGCGCGATCCCGAGGGCAACCTCGTGCTGTTTGTGGAGAGCACGGCGGTAGCGCATCCGGCGAGCCGCGCCGATAAGCCGGGGCCGGTAGCGAAGATGGTGGCGGACGCGCCGCCTTCGCCGAACGCAACGAGCCGGCGAATTATTCATGTTGGCTTTATCGTCCATGACCAGGACAAGGAGGCTGCGTTCTGGCGTGGGCTGCTTGGCTTCCGGCCTTATTGGCATGGAGGGTTCCAGGAGGATGTGACGAACTGGGTGAGCATGCAGGTGCCGGACGGCAACGACTGGATCGAGTTCATGCTGCGCATCAAGGACCCGGTGGATCTGCACCAGTCGGGCATGCAGGACCACTTTTCGCTGGGCGAGGAGAAGATGAGCGATGCGCTGGCGGCGCTTGAAAAGAACGGCGGCGAGGGGCCGAACTGCAAGAAGACGCAGATTGGGCGCGATGGCAAGGTGCAGCTGAACCTCTTCGATCCGGACCTGACGCGGGTGGAGTTCATGGAGTTCAAACCGACACAGAAGCCTTGCTGCTCGGAGTTTACGGCGGCCAATCCGACGGCCACGGAGAGCCGTTAGGGTGCAGCGACATATCGCGGTCGACAAGATTTGACGATACTGGGCAGGCCCTTAGATGTGCGGCGCTCCGAACAGAAGCAGGTCCTTCGCTGCGCTCAGGATGACAATTTCAAGGGTTACCGCCCAAGATGACAATTCTGAGACACGTGGCTGCATCTAACTCAGGCAGGATGATCGTGTGACTGAGGTTTACCTGAACCGCGTGGCTACCGCCGTCCCCGACCACGACGTGCACAACGCGTTTGTCGAGTTTGCGGACAAGCTGCTGGCTGATGCGCCGAGGGCGCAGACGCGTTCGCTGTTTGGGAGGATGGCGGCGCGATCCGGGATCGAGCATCGCTTCTCGGTGCTTACGCCGGACCAGGCGACAGCGGCGTTCTGGGTGAATGCTCACGAGTTTTATATTCGCGGTAATTTTCCCGATACGTCGAAACGCATGGAGATCTTCGAGCGGTTTGCGCCGGTGCTGGCGCAGCGCGCGCTGGATCGGCTGGCGCTGACGAAGACGGAGCGGCGCGCGATTACGCATGTGGTGGTGACGACGTGCACGGGACTGTATGCGCCAGGGCTGGATTTCGATATCGTCGATCATCTTGGGCTCGACGCTTCAGTAGAGCGGACGATGATCGGCTTCATGGGATGCTATGCGGCGATCAATGGGCTAAAGACGGCGCGGCATATTGTGCGGTCGGAACCGGGCGCGCGCGTGCTGATGATCAACCTGGAGCTGTGCACGCTGCACTTGCAGGAGACGCATGACCTGGAGCAGGTGTTGAGCTTCCTGGTGTTTGCAGATGGATGCGCGGCGTCGCTGATTTCGGCGGAGCCGGTGGGGTTCGCGCTGGACAGCTTCCGGGCGGTGATGATTCCGGAGACGCGCGAACTGATCACGTGGAAGATTCGCGGACTGGGTTTCGACATGCTGCTGTCAGGAGAGGTTCCGGGTGCGATTCGCACTGCGCTGGAGGCCGGGTCGGCCGAGGTGCTGGGGAATGCGAAGGTTGAGGAGATTGAGTTGTGGGGCGTGCATCCGGGTGGGCGATCGGTGCTGGATGCGGTGGAGCGTGGGCTGAAGCTCGCGCCAGGGGCGTTGGCGGCTTCGCGTGCGGTGTTGGAGAGCTTTGGCAATATGAGCTCGGCGACGGTTATGTTTGTTATTGAGCGCCTGTTGCGCGAGGCGCGGCCCGGGCAGCGCGGATGCGCGATGTCGTTCGGGCCGGGACTGACCGCGGAGACGATGCTGTTTCATGCTGCCTGAGGTTGACAGAACGAATCGTTCGGCTGCGGCTGCGGGGTTTGCAGAGCGCGTG
>DATCFM010000092.1:0-30149 GCA_036509515.1 Acidobacteriaceae bacterium | reverse complement strand
GCATTATGCCGGTCACGCGCAAGTGGAAGATCGCTGAGTTGTTGGCCGCGTGCCGGCAGATTCCCTTGCGCACGCGCGAGTGGGTGACGTTCGAGTATGTGCTGCTGGGCGGCGTGAACGATCAGCCGGAGCACGCGCGCGAGGTACTGGCGCTGCTCGACGGCATGCGCGCGAAGGTGAACCTGATTGTGTGGAATCCGGGGCCGGGGATCGACTACGTGCAGCCGAAGCCGGAGGATGTGGCACGGTTTCAGAAGAAGCTGATCGAGGGTGGAATGCCTACGTACATTCGACGGCCGCGCGGGCGCGATATCTACGCGGCGTGCGGGCAGTTGAAGCGAACTGTGTCTGGAGACGGCGCGGAGGAGCAGCGGCAACTGGTGAGCGTGAGCCTGTGACCATCGTGCTACCTTAAGTAGAGAGCGAGCGGGTAGCTCAGTTGGTAGAGCATCGCCCTTTTAAGGCGCTGGTCCTGGGTTCGAGCCCCAGCCCGCTCACCACAAATCTCCAATTCAAGATGCTTCACTCTTATCGTGTTTCCACACATCGCCTTCGGGAAAGGCGAAGCGATGGAGCGACTCAGGCAAAATCTCAGCACTATAGCCAGGACGCTGCGGAAGCATGTAGTGCCCGTTGCGGATCATGACTGGGTCGCGAAAGTGCTCGTGCAGGTGATCGACGTATTCGATGACGCGATCTTCCAGGCTGCACGACACCCGGAGGAAGTCGAAGACGGAGAGATGCTGCACGTACTCGCAGAGGCCGACGCCGCCGGCGTGGGGGCAGACCGGAATCTCGAACTTCGCAGCCATGAGGAGGATCGCGAGATTCTCATTGATGCCCGCGACACGGCAGCTGTCCAACTGGCACACGTCGATGGCCTTGGCCTGGAAGAGTTGCTTGAACATGACGCTGTTATGACAGTGCTCGCCCGTAGCGATGCGCGTGGGCGCGACCTCCCGGCGAATGCGCGCGTGGCCCAGGATGTCGTCCGGGCTGGTCGGCTCTTCCATCCACCAGGGCTTTAGCTCGGCCAGGGCGCGCGTGCGAGCGATGGCTTCGGCAACGCCCCACTTCTGATTGGCGTCGACCATCATGTGATGATCCCATCCAATCTCTTCGCGCATGAGGAGGCCGCGGCGGAGGTCGTCGGCCGGGTCGCCGCCAACTTTGAGTTTGAAGTGCCGCCAGCCCTGGGCGATGCCTTCGCGGCAGAGGCGTCGAATTTCATCTTCTGTGAAGCCGAACCAGCCCGCGGAGGTGGTGTAGGCGGGGTAGCCCTGGCGCTCGAGGACGGCGAGCCGCTCGGCTTTACCGGCCAGGCCGCAGCGCAGAATCTCGAGCGCCTCGTCGCGGGTGAGTGCATCGGAGATATAGCGGAAATCGATCGCAGCGACGATCTGTTCGGGGCTCATGTCGGCCAGAAGCTTCCAGACGGGCTTGCCTTCGGACTTGGCGTAGAGATCCCAGACCGCGTTGAGCAGCGCGCCCACGGCCAGGTGAATCACACCCTTCTCGGGACCGAGCCAGCGAAACTGCGTATCGCCTGTGAGGCGGAGGTAAAGGCCGTTGAGATCGGAGGTAAGGGAAGACAGAGTGCGACCCTGCACGAACTGTTTTAGAAAATGGAGGGCAGCGACGACCAGCTCCGTGCCACGGCCAAGGGTGAAGGTGAGGCCGTGGCCTTCGAGGCCCGAGTCGGTTTCGAGGATGCAATAGGCTGCGGAGTAATCGGGATCCTTGTTCACAGCGTCGGAGCCAAGGTGTTCCCGCGAGGTAGGGAAACGGAGATCGACGACCCGAACGTTGGTGATGGTGACAGGGTTCACGAGTTCCTCAGCAGCCGGCTGGACAGTGCGCTCAGGATGACGATTCGGGATCGGTGGTTGAGTTTTGTTGGGCGCTCAGCTTCTGCACGAGATTGGTGGTGGAGAAGCCTTCGACTGTGGCGACGATCTCCACGCGGCCGCCGCCGGCCAGGACCTCTTCGTGGCCGACGACGGTATCGACGGTGTAGTCGCCGCCTTTGACGAGAACGTCTGGCTTGAGGACGCGGATTAATTCCAACGGAGTGTCTTCGTCGAAGAGGACTACGGCGTCGACGGCGGCCAGGGCGGCCATGACGCGGGCGCGCTCGCGCTCGCCGACTACGGGACGGGTGGGGCCCTTGAGGCGGCAGACGGAGGCGTCGGAGTTGAGGCCGAGCACGAGTTTCGAGCCGAAGCGGCGGCACTCTTCGAGCAGGGTGACGTGTCCGACGTGCAGCAGATCGAAGCAGCCGTTGGTGAACACAATCGTCTCGCCTGCTGCGCGCCAGTCGGCGATGCGGGCGGCGAGCGACTCGCGGTCGAGGAGCTTCTCGTCGGCGTTGAGTTTGGTGGAGGGCGTGAGGGCGGTGATGAGCTCGTGGTGGGCTATCGGAACGGTGCCGACCTTGCCGACGACGATGCCCGCGGCTAGATTGGCGAGATCTACGGCGGTCTCGACCTTCAGGCCTGCGGCCATGGCGGCGGCGATGGTGGCGATGACGGTGTCACCGGCGCCGGAGACGTCGAAGACCTCGCGGGCGCGGGCGGGCGAGTGGAACGAACCTGTGGCCGAGAGTACGCGAATGCCGCGCTCGCTCATGGTGGCAGTCAGGTACTGGAGGTCATGCTCCTGGCGTTGGAGTTCGCCGGCGGCAAGCAGAGCGTCGAGCTCATGGATGGCGATGCCTGTTGCTGCGGAGAGCTCGTGCAGGTTGGGGCAGACCATGGTTGCGCCGGTGTACTTGCTGAAGTCGGGCGTCTTGGGGTCGGCGAAGATGGGGACGTTGGCGCGGCGCGCGGCAGCGATGACCGACGCGCAGAGTTCGTTGGTGAGCGCGCCTTTGGCGTAGTCGGAGAGGATGATGGCGTGGACCTTCGAGACCAAGGCGAGGACGCGAGCTTGTAGACTTTCGAGATCCTGCGTGGAATGAGCTTCGAGACTCTCGATGTCGAGGCGGAGAAGCTGCTGGCGGCGGCCAACGATGCGGGTCTTGGAGATGGTCGGCAGCGTGGAGGTGACGACGCCCGCGGTGTCGATGTCAGCGGCGTCGAGCAGCGCGGCGAGCTCGCGCTTTTCGGCGTCTTCGCCCCAGAAGCCGGCGAGGAAGGCCTGGCAGCCGAGGCCAGCGAGGTTCATGGCGACGTTGGCTGCGCCGCCGGGGCGCTCGTAGCGGTGGGCGTGGCGAAGGACGGGGACCGGCGCCTCGGGCGAGATGCGGTCGACTTCGCCGAGGATGTAGCGGTCGAGCATGAGGTCGCCGACGACGAGGACCTTGACCTGGTGGAAGCCTCCTTCGAGCAGGCCTAGTACTTTGTGGATCTCGGGCAGCATCGTGGTCGGTTTGTCTCCGGTGTTTATCTTCGCAGAGAAGTGAAGAGTGAGTGGTGAATAGTGAAGAAGGCGAGGAGGGGGTGCCCCTCCCTTCTGTTTTGCGTTGTTTCTAATGGAATGTTGGGCTTGCGGCGAATTTTCGCTGCAAAATATTGATTCCAGCGATTTTGGGTGGAAAATCTCTGAAATGAGTGGGTTGCGGTGGTTCTTGCGGTGACCCCCCAACATCGAACCCCACCCATGCCGACGATACGACCGTCGTCACGAATGGGGCACCCAGATTGTTGGGGGTTTTGATCTCTATTTCTATTATAGAGAGTTGAGTGGATATAATGTGCAGCGATTTTTCTCTTTGTTTTGTTGTATTTAGGTGGTTTGGGGGCTTGACAAGATTTTGTAGATTTCCATGGGGGACGTGGCGGGGGGAAGAAAGGCAATTCAGTCGCTTCGGCTTCGCCTTGGCTCGGGCCTTCGGCAGAGCGGAAGCGCCTACGGCGCGGCTTGTTTTCCTGGGGCTGCGCCCCAGGCTGGTATAGGGCGCGCCGTTGGCGCTTGAAGTTTGCGTCCGCACCCATGGCGACGATGAAACTGTCGTCATGGATGGGGCACCCGGCGTAGGTCTAGGTGGTTTTGGGGCTTGACAAGATTTTCTGCGGATCGGCATGGGTGGGGTACTCGGCGTCCCGAGGGGCTGGAAGAGATAAGTGTGGTTACCCATCCCGTAGAATGCTCCGGGAGCGCCGATGCGAGGACGAAGGGGCCCAATGTTGCGATCTTTTAGAGTTGCCGCAAGAACGCGATCCTGCGCAGGCTCGGCGGTATTGGGTTTCCTGGTTTTAATGACGCCGTGGATGACCCATGCAGGCGTCGCCCATGCTCAGTCTCACGACGGTGGGTCCTCTAATTCTGCTGTCGCAGCGGTTTCGCCGGAGGCGATGACCTTCGACGTCGCGACGATACGGCCGAATCCACACCCGCCTGGCTGGAACATGTACTTTACGATCGACGGTTTTACAGCTAAAGGAGTCACTCTGCGACAAGTTATCCGAGAAGCTTATGCTGCCTACGACGGACGGGTCCTGGGCGGGCCAGCATGGTTAGACAAGGATCACTTCGATATCGAAGCGAAACTTGACGCTGCTGAAGTTCGTAATTTCGCTCAACTGAGCCTTCCGGAGCGGAGGAAGATGCTTCAGGCGATGTTGGCCGATCGTTTCCAACTCAAGGTGCATCGTGAGAAGCAAACTGTCCCGGCGTTTGCGCTGACCGTTGCGAAGGGCGGCGTGAAGGCACGAAAGTCAAACGATGGTGAGGGTGCACAAAGCTCGGTGAAGGGCTACAACTGCCTTATCACCAAAAGCCGCGCGGGTTTGTTGGAGGAACAAAACTGCTCGATGGCGGATTTAGCGTCGAGTCTGGAGTGGGCTGGACGGATTGTGGTCGACCAGACCGGCCTGCAGGATCGTTATGACTTCACGCTTCAATGGACACCGGAGAATGTGCAGCGAAGCTCGCCGGACGACAGCGGAAATGATGGCTTGCAAGATAAGCCCTATCCGTTTCTCTTTCGTGCGCTGGAACAGGAGCTTGGCTTAAAGCTGGAACCAACGAAGACCGACATCGACGTCTATGTGATTGATCAGGCTGAACAGCCGTCCAGCAACTGACGCCTCAAGCTCCGCTGCCGGCGTCACAGTCATGTGCTGCGGCATCTCGCTCAGGATGGGTCGGGCTGTTGCATCGCGCTGTGGACGGTGGAGAGAACCTCAGGGGCTGAAGCCCCTTTTTCGCTGGGACGTTTGCGGCACGGCTGAAGCCGTGCCCTTAAGCGAGGCAGAGGCGCGTTCGCGCCTCGGAACAGCCACAGCAGGTCGTTCGCTTCGCTCGGGGAGGTGGATTTTTCTTTACAGGGTGATGGGGTTGTTGAGGGATTGGTGGATGGCGGAGAGGACCTCGGGGGTGGTGATGGAGAGCAGGCACTTTTTTTTCTGCTCGATGCAGGTTTCGAGGCCGCAGCCGGCGCAGTCGACGTGGTGGTAGAGGACCTTGTGGCCGGGGCCGTAGGGGAACCACTGGCGCGGGAGGTTGCGGGCGGCGAAGAGGGCGACGCAGGGTGTGCCGACGGTGGCGGCCAGGTGCATGGGGCCGCTGTCGTGGCCGAGGAAGAGGCGGGCGCGGGCGAAGGCGGCGGCGCTTTCGCGGGGTGTTAGGCGGCCGCAGAGATTGACGATGGGACCGCCGCCGGAGGAGCGCCAGTTGGCGGCGGCGAAGTCGCTGGCCGCGCTCTCTTCCGGCGAACCGGCTAGCAGGAGCGTGCGGCCGGGGAAGGCGCGGGCGAGCTCGGTGAGAAGAGCGCGCCAGTTGTCACGGCCCCAGTCCTTGGCCTGGACTTTGGTGCCGACGCTGACGGCGAGGATCTCGTGTTGCATGGCGTCAGGGCCGATGGCGGCGACGGCGGCGGCGTGCTCAGAGGGGGTCAGGCGCAGGTCCCAGCTTGCGGGATTGTCGAGGAGGGCGTTGCCGAGGCCGGCGATGTTGCGGGCGAGGCGGGAGGCTTCGGGCTCGAGGTCGCCGTTGGCGTCTCTGCGGTTGGTCTGCATGTCCTCGGTGAGCGGGACGCCGACCTGGCGCTTGAGGCCGCAGAGGCGGAAGAAGCGCGCGTCGCGCTGGGCGGCTTGGAGGCCACGGGCGCCGGCGAGGTAGATGAGGACGTCGGGACGCCAGCGGCGGATGGACCACCAGAGGCGGAGAAGCTCGGCGGGGTTGCGGGTGCCGACGGTGTAACGCATGTAGCCGTGGAGAAGGCCGGAGCCCGAGAGCACGGCGGCGGCGGGAGGAGCTTTGGCGTTGACGGGAAGATTGGTGAGGAGGCGGCGCTCGGCGCGGGGGAAGGCGCGGGCGATGAGATGCAGGGAGGGAAGGGCGACGATGGTGTCGCCGAGGCTGCCGAGGCGGTAGACGAGAACGCGCTGTGGCTGCTTGCCTGCCTGCAGCTGGGTTGGCTGCTGCGTGTGACCGTCCGTCATGCATTTCAGTGTAGGCATTTCTGCTATCACTGGGGGTTGGATAGAGGATGCGCGTGCCGTTTCCTGGGGAGAAAACCGCCATAGGTCACTTTGAAGAACCTTACCTCAGGGGCTAAAGCCCCTTTTCGTTTCGCAGCTTTACGTCACGGCTGAAGCCGTGCCCTTAACGAGATATGTCAAACTGACCACTACTGAGAACGGTCGTAAGACTCCGGCGTTCGCTAGAGAGCCATAGCAGAAACGCCGTCGCGCGCTATGCTGGAGTCTGACTCGCGTGATGCTGAACGCCTTCCATATCGTACGGTTGCAGGAGCAGGCGACTCGCCACTGGCACGACGCGTCTGCGGCTGCGCCGAGTATCGACGGCGGGTTCGACGCGCTGGTGCTGGAGCAGCACAGGGCGAACTTCGACCTGTGGCATCGTGAGGATGCGGCGCGCGATCCGCAGGCCGGCGCGGAGGCGATTGCGGAGGTCAAGCGGGCGATCGATGGGCTGAACCAGCGGCGCAATGACCTGATGGAGTGCGTGGACCGCAAGCTGCTGGAGTGCGCTCCGCAGACGGCTGAGGCGTCCGCTGTTCCGCTGCATTCGGAGACGCCGGGCATGATGATCGACCGGCTGTCGATCCTGGAGCTGAAGCGCTTTCATACCGCGGAAGAGATTGAGCGGAGCGGAGCGAGCGCCGAGCATCGCGACCGCAACCGCGCGCGGATTTGCGTGTTGAACGAACAGAGAGACGACCTGACGCATTGCCTGGACGAGCTGTGGCGAGAGGTGACGGCCGGGCGGAGGCGCTTCAAACTTTATCGGCAGTTGAAGATGTATAACGATCCGGAGCTGAATCCGGTGGTGTATGGGGGAGCGGCGGGACGGCGGGAATGACCGTGGAATTTGCGGGGAGTTGACCCGAGGCCGGGTTGACCCGTATAACTCCGATGCAAGCTCCCTATTTTAAAATTCGCAAGATCGCACCGAGGCTCCCAAGCCGCGCACACATTCGAGAAAGCTATGGCCACGAAGTCGGCAAACGCTGTCGCACAGTCCACCCCCTCCCACCCCTCTGCCAAGCCGGACGGCAAGGCGACGAACCTGCGGCGGATGCCGCGCACGCTGGAGGGCAAGAAAGCGGCCGCCGATGATGCGCAGCGCAGGGCGACTCTGGCTCTTTACGAGAGCGCGCTGAAGCTGATGCAGAACGGCAAGTATGAGAAGGCGCATAGCGCGTTCTCGCAGATGCTGGCGACGGCGCCGGGCGACTTTGCCGACCGCATCCGCATGTACATTTCGGCGTGCGTGGCGCAGATCGACAAGGGCTCGACGAAGTTCGAGAGCCACGAAGAGCGCTATGACTATGCGATCTCGCTGCTGAACCAGGGGCAGTATGAGGACGCGCGGGAGCACTTCAAGCAGATTCTGAAGGCGAATAACTCGGCGGACTATGCGTTTTACGGCCTGGCGCTGCTGGCCAGCATGACGGGCGATACGCAGGAGTGCATCGACCACCTGGGGGATGCGATCCGGCTGAATGCGCATAATCGTTTTCAGGCGCGGGCGGATTCGGACTTCGAGGCGGTGGCGGACGATCCTCGGTTTACGGAGCTGCTGTATCCGGAGGCGTAGCGTCTTACTAAGGCGTAGAGATTCGAGAGCCCGGCGGCGAGCCGGGCTTTTGCTTTCTTCGCGTTCGACGGGATGCATCTGAGAGTCCATGCGCTGTCCACAGGCGTGTTTTGGGACAGGGAAGTGGGGCGGCTACACTGGACGGACGCATGGGCGGCTCGATTCCTCCTCAATTACGTGTGGTTGCGATTGGCGGGGGAACGGGCCTGTCGACGCTGCTGCGCGGATTGAAGCGGTTTGTGGCGACGCCGGGATCGCCGACGGGGTTTGACCGGCGGGCGGGTGCGCGGAGCAAGTCGATTCCGCTGCCGTGCGGCGAGATTCCGTGCCTGATTCGCGAGCTGACGGCGGTGGTGACGGTGACTGACGATGGCGGGTCGTCGGGACGGCTGCGGGAGGAGCTGCAGATGCTGCCGCCGGGCGATATACGCAACTGCCTGGTGGCGCTGTCGGAGGACGAGCACCTGCTGTCGCGGCTGTTTCAATATCGATTTGAACAGGGCGATCTGGAGGGGCACAGCTTCGGGAATCTTTTTCTGGCGGCGCTGAATGGAATCTCGGGGGACTTTGCGGAGGCGGTGAAGATTTCGGCGCAGATCCTGGCGACGCGAGGGAGGATCTTTCCGGCGACGACGACCCATGCGAGCCTGGCGGCGCAGATGGACGATGGATCGATGGTGCGCGGAGAGACGAATATTACGGCGTCGAAGCGGTCGATTGTGGAGCTGATGCTGGAGCCGGCGGAGGTGGATCCGCTGCCGGAGACGATGGAGGCGATTGCGCAGGCGGACCTGATTACGATCGGGCCGGGGTCGCTGTATACGTCGCTGATAACGAACCTGCTGGTGCGGGGGATTCCGGAGGCGATTGCGGGGTCCAAGGCGACGCGGGTGTATGTGTGCAACCTGATGACGCAGGCGAACGAGTCGCTGGGGCTGACGGCGTCGGAGCATATCGAGAAGATCTTGAACCACTGCGGAGGGGCGAAGGGCGCGCGGCTGTTCGACTATGCGCTGATCAACACCGAGCCGATCCGGGCGGAGACGCTGGAGAAGTATGCGCGGGAGGGGCAGCAGCCGATTGAGGCCGACCTCGAGCGGGTACGGGAGCTGGGGGTGGAACCGGTGGCGGGAAGCTTCGTCCATGAAGGCGACGTACTGCGACATAGGTACGAGGCGGTGGCGGAGACGGTACTAAAGTTGGCTGCCGGGCGGCGCGGCTAGTAACCAACTAGTAACCAGGCGACGGCCCTTGGGGTGCGGGGTGGGATTTCACGGCGGCTCAATAAGTTGCGTGTGGAAAACGGTGTGGTGATGGGGTGCAAAAGAGGGCTTGTCTGCCCCTGCGGTTCCGAACTCGTGTTACTTACGGTGCATTGACTGGCAAAAAAGTGGAACGTAGCCTCAGCGTACTGACAAGGCCGAACTGGCTATCAAAGGGGGCCTTCGAAGTGGGCTTTCTTGCGGGGACTCCGGCCGACAGGAGCGGAAATCTCCCGGGATTTGAGGCAACGATGGACGGGCAGAAGCAGGAGGCTGTGGAGGAACAGCCGCGTGCGGAGACGCCTGAAGATGTTGCGGTTCTTTACTCCTGGGCGAATCTGCAGGGAGCGAGATACCGGGACTTTTCGGGTGCGCGGCGGGAGTCTCGTGCGCAGTTGCGGCACCGCGCGGCGGAGGAGGCCAGGGAGTCCGAACGCCGGGCCCAGGCCGAGGCCGAAGCGGCGGCGGCCGTTTCGGAGCGGGCAGCGCGTGAGGCGGAGGAGATTGCCCGGCTGCATGAGAAGGCGGCGCGGCGAGCTTCGGAGGCCAAACAGCGACGAGATCTGGAACAGGAAGAGAAGGCGCGCGCGTCGGCCATGCGGCAGGCGACGGAGCTGAGCCAGAGGGCCGCGGCGGAGCGTGTGCAGGCGGCGCGGCGGGCGGAGGGGGCGGCCTCAGCGGAGGCTGCGGCGCGACGCGAGACCAGAGAGATTGCCGATGCGAGAGCGTCGGCGGAACGGCAGGCGTTGCGCTATGCCGAGTCGGAGATGAGAAGGCGGGCGCTGGCAGGGCCGCAGCCGGTGACGAAGCTGCCGGGAGAGATCTCGGACCCGTATGTGCCGGAGCCGGAGACGCAGCCGGGAAGGATTCTTCCGCTGCTGGCGCCGGAGGAGGACATGCGGCCAACGCGCTATCCGCAGACTCGGGATGCGCGGCAGGGGCTGCCGCCGGACGGCGAGGGTTCAGGAGAAGCCAGGGCGCAGGAAGAGGTGAAGTCGCGAGGAGCGTTCGAGAAGGGGGCTGGATGGGTTGGGAAGGGAAGCGGGAGGCCTGCCGGAGCGGTTGTGCCGATTCGGGCAGCGCGGAGGGAGCGAGAGAGTTCGACTGGGAATCAAGCTGGGAGGCAAGCTGGGAGTCAAGCCGGGATTCAGGCTGGGATTGCGGCCGCGAGTTCAATGGAAAGTTCGGTTGGGGCTGGCAAGGTAGCGGAGCCAGGGAGAGTCGATTTGGAGCAGAGCGAGAGCGTGATCGAGAGCCGGGGAGCGGTGGCCGAGAGTCCGTTACCGGAGTGGCTGGTGACGGAAGGCAAGAGTTTGCGTACGGAGGAGCCCGGCGAGGCGAAGGAGATTCCGCGCGGGGACGAGACGCTGCAGCAGTCGAGAGAGCGGGTGGCTTCGCGCTGGTTTGCGCTGCGCGGGTTATTCGACCAGGGACCGCATGAGCAGGCGCCGGAGATACCGGTGAGCCGCAGCGGCGAGGTCCCGGTGCTGGCGGTGTTCTCGCTGGCGGGAGGCGTGGGCAAGACGAGCCTGGTGGCGACGCTGGGGCGGGCGCTTTCGTCGACGGGCGAGAAGGTTCTGCTGACGGATACGACGTCGCATGGGCTGCTGCCGTTTTATTTTGGCGCGAGCGAATTGAAGCCGGGAGTGGTGAGGACGTTTTCGCCGCCGATGGGCAGCGCTGATGCGCCGGTGCACCTGCTGAGCTTCGATGTCCGCGAAAAGGGCGGCGACCTGGAGGCGCAGGAGGCGATGGCGGAGGAGTTGAGCCGCGACAGCCAGGGGATGCAGCGGGTGCTGGTGGATCTTTCGCCGGCGGCGCCGTGGGTGGCCAGGCGGCTGGCGCGGATGAATACGCTGATGATTGTGCCGATGGCGCCGGATATGAGCTCGATCATCAGCCTGGGCGCGATCGAGAAGTTCTTCAACGACATTGTGGATGGAAGCGAGAGGCCGATTCATCCGTGCTATTTGCTGAATGGGTTTGACGCGTCGCAGCCGCTGCACCTGGATGTTCGCGAGGTTCTGCGGCAACAGCTGGGCGACCGGCTGCTGCCGTTTGTGATTCGGCGCTCGCCGGCGATCTCGGAGGCGCTGGCCGAGGGGATGACGGTGATGGACTATGCGCCGGAGGCGGGAGTGGCGAGCGACTTCATGAACCTGGCGGCGTGGCTGCGGACGCAGTCGGCGCCGGCGCCCGGGTCTAGAAAGGCGCGGTGGAGCGAGCAATGACACGATCTCCACTGTGGAGGGAGTTCGAGTCGGGCGAGGGTTTGCTGCCGCGGCTGTTGCGGTTTCTTGTGCTGACGTGCGGGACGCTGTTCCTGATTGCGGCGGCGGCGGTGCCGCTGCCGTGGCCGCAGCAGGCGCTGCTGGGCGGGCTGATGGTGCTGGTGGTGCTGTGGCTGAACCGGGCATCGGGCTCGTACCTGACGACGCTGACGCTGGTATTGCTGTCGTGCTTTGTGACGCTGCGCTACGGCATCTGGCGCGTGCATACGGTGGAGCGGTATCTGCGCTTTCGCGGAACAGGCTGGCACGGATTGGACGCGTTCTTTGTGCTGGTGGTGCTGGGGGCCGAGTTGTATGCGTTCACGGCTTTGTTCCTTGGATATCTGCAGACGATGTGGCCGCTGCGGCGCACGCCGGTGCCGCTGCCGGACGATCCGGCGCTGTGGCCCGAGGTGGATCTGCTGATTCCGACCTACAACGAGCCGCTGCGGGTGGTGAAGTATACGGCGCTGGCGGCGATGAATATCGACTGGCCCGAGGGCAAGCTGAATGTGTACCTGCTGGACGATGGCGGCCGGGAGGAGTTTCGGGATTTCGCCGAGCAGGTGGGCATCGGCTACATGACGCGGCCGACGAATGAGGGCTTCAAGGCGGGGAATATCAATCGCGCGCTGGAACGGCTCAATGCGCCGTTCGTGGCGATCTTCGATGCGGACCATGTGCCGACGCGGAGTTTTTTGCAGCTGACGATGGGGTGGTTCGAGCGCGACTCCAGGCTGGCGCTGATGCAGACGCCGCAGCATTTTTATTCGCCCGATCCGTTTGAACGCAATCTCGATCAGTTTCGCAATGTGCCGAGCGAAAACGAGCTGTTCTATGGCGTGGTGCAGGATGGGAACGATCTGTGGAATGCGACGTCGTTCTGCGGATCGTGCGCGGTGCTGCGGAGAGAGGCGCTGGACGAGATCGGCGGGTTGGCGACGGAGACGGTGACCGAGGACGCGCACACGTCGCTGCGACTGCAGAAGGCGGGATGGAGCACGGCGTACATCAACATTCCGCAGGCGGCGGGGCTGGCGACGGAGCGGCTGCGAGGACATATCCGGCAGCGGGTGCGGTGGGCGCGCGGCATGATCCAAATTTTGCGGATCGAGAATCCGCTGTTTGGGCGCGGGCTGAAGCTGACCCAGCGGCTGTGCTACTTCAATGCGACGGCGCATTTTCTGTTTGCGCTGCCGCGGCTGGTGTTTCTGACCGCGCCGCTGATCTACTTGCTGTTCGGGCGCGCGAACCTGCCGGGGTTCTGGGCGGCGATTGTGGCCTATGCGGCGCCACATCTGATCATGTTGCACCTGACGCACTCGCGGATTCAGGGGCGGCACCGGCACTCGTTCTGGAATGAGATCTATGAGACGGTGCTGGCGCCGTACATCCTGCTGCCGACGCTGGGAGCGTTGCTGCTTCCACACAAGGGGCGGTTCAATGTGACGACGAAGGGGCAGGTGGTGGCAGCCAAGTTTTTCGACAGACGCACGGCGCGGCCGTTCCTGTTCATGCTGCTGGCAAATCTTGTCGGGCTGCTGTGCGCGATTCCGCGCGCGCATCTGTTCGCGGCCTCGACGGCGACGGGATGGAAGGGAACGCTGCTCAACCTGCCGCATGGAATGTATGACGGCGGGCATGTGGGCGTGATCGGCATCAATGTGGCGTGGACGCTGTTCAACGTGCTGCTGTTGAGCGTGGCGACCTCGGTGGCGTGGGAGAGCCAGCAGAGGCGCCGCGCGGTGCGGGTGAGCGTGGAGATTCCGGCGGGCGTGGTGCTGCCGGATGGAAGCGCGGTGCAGGGGCTGACGGGCGATCTTTCGAATACAGGCGTGCTGCTGCGCACGGGCGCGAGCCTGGCGGTGCGGCCCGGGGATGCGGTGCGGATTGTGCTTCCGGTGCTGGATGGCGATGCGTCGCTGCCGGCGAGCGTGATTGCGGTGGAGGATGGAGAGCTGCGCGCCCGGTTTGAGGACCTGACGCTGCAGGAAGAAGAGGCGCTGGCGATGGTGTTGTACTCGCGCGCGGACAGCTGGCTGGGATGGGGAGAGTCGCGGGAGCGCGATCGTCCGCTGCGCAGCCTGGCGCGAATTCTGGGGCTGGCGTTGCGCGGTCTGGGGCAGACGATCTATCCGCGCAGGCCGAGGCCGCCGCGGGGACGGCTGGCGACCAGCGTTGTTCCAATGCTGCTGGCGGCGGTTTTGCTGCCGGTGCTGGCGGTGAAGCGAGTCGAGGGGCAAGCGGCGGAGACGGCTCCCGCAGCTAAGACAGCTGAGCCGGCTCAGACAGGTCAGGCGGAGAGCGGAGCGGCGGCGAAGGTCGGGACGGCGAAGAACGGGGCGCTATCGTCTGCGCCGTCGGCCGCGCCTTCCCATGCGCCATCAATCGTAAGCTTGGAGGCGGTTAAGCCTGCGCCTGCGCTGAGCGCGAATGTGGGCAAGCCTAATCCGCGCAGTCCATCTTCGCGGTTCGAGGGGGTTTCGCAGCCGGGAGTTCCGCATGGTGCGGGGATGCGGGCGAAGAAGGACGCTGCGCAGACGGTTGAGGTCACGATGGGGCCGAGTACGGCGGTTTCAGAGGCAAAGGTCGAAGCCGCCAGGCCTGAGTTGAGAATTGCCGCGAATGACTGGGGCGCGAGGGTGCATCCTTTGGCGCTGGCTTTGGCGCCGGGCGCTGTGTCGCCGGGTGCGCCGCCTGCGTCGGCGGCTGCGAAGCCGGCGGCTGGAGATGGCGGGCGAGACAGCGCGGCTGCGCAGACGGCTGGAGCTGTGCCGAGCGGAGGGATGGCGAGGACACGGTACGTCCTCAGCGGGTTTTATCATGCGCAGGTGCTGGTGGTCTGGGGACAGGCGAGTGGGATGGCGGCGCTGTATCCGTGGGCGCTGGTGCTGATGGTGGCGCTGCAGGCGTTTCTGATTGCGGTGCTGCTGCGGTCCATGCTGCGCAGGCGGGCGCGGGAACGGCTGCTGGGGAATATCTAAGGCTGCTGGCGAATTGGAATCTCAGTCACAAACTAAAGCGCCGAAGCAGCGAAAGCATACCCCAGGGGCTGAAGCCCCTTTTTATTTGTGCCCATGAGACCCGAGGCTGAAGCCTCGGGGTACCTGGAAGCTGACCGATTACACTTCAGCGGATGAGGCGGCAGACTTTTACTTTGCCGTTGTCGTAGGCGCAGGGCAGCGCGGTGGTTGTGGTGGATGGCAAGACTAACCAATCGACTTTGTAGGGCTGCAGATGCGCGCGGCGCGCGGCGTCGCTTTCATGGTTCAGGTGGAGCTGCGCGGCGACGCCGGCGGCCCACTGGTCGGCGAGCGCGGGAGTGATGGCCGCTTCGCCGCCGTCCTTGGAAAAATCAGGGAGCGCACTGCGCTGGGAGATGGCGCGGAAGGTCTGGGCATCTTCGCCGGGGAAGGTGATGTAGTGGGCATCGAGCGCGAAGAGTGCGTTGACAGGGGTGTTGGCGCGGCACCAGAGGAAGGCCTGGGTCCAGGGGTTGGCAGGCTGCGCGCGCCAGGAAAGATCGATGTGGATGTCGGCGGGGAACTCGACGCGCTGGACGGCGAACATGGTGATGGCGGTGGCGACTATGAGGAGTGCGGGAAGTGTGCGGAGCAGGCGGCGCGGGAGAGCGGAGGATGCGCGCCGGGCTAGATAGGCGGCGATCTCTTCGAGCATGGCGCCGAGCAACAGCACCATGATGGCGTAGATCGGAAGAAAGCAGCGCAGAGGCTGAAGGCGCGCGATCAGATGCGAGCGATAGATTTCATGTGCGAAGAGCAGAGCGATAAGGGAGGCGAGCAGACCGAGGACGAGGGCGGCGCGACAGAGAGTTCGGCCGGGATCGCGCAGGGGCAGCCAGCGGCGAAAGGCGGCGAGGACGAGAAGAGGGCAGACGAGTCCAAGCCGCTCGTACCAGCGCCACTGCGAGAGAAACCAGTAGTAGCGAGTGATGGAGGCGGTGACGAGGTTGGGGTGGTCGAGGGGGGCGAGCGTTTGCAGAACGGCGACGAGAGCGAGGGTGAGGGCGGCGAGGAAAAAGATTGCGGATGAGTTTCGGGCGCGCGTGAGTCGAAGGAAGAGGATGAGACCGAGCGCGTAGCCGGCCATGAGCGGATGGAAGAGGATGGCGAGCGCAAGGCAGGTTGCGCACAAGGCAAAGGAACGCCAGGTGCGGGCGGAGCGTGTTGTTGCGGCGAAGGGCCAGGGGTCGAGCGCGAAGGCGATGGCGAGCAGCGAGAGCGGGGTGCTGAAGCTGCGCGCGGTGACGTAGGGGTCCATGATAAACAGCGCGGTGGCGGCGACGGGAAGCGTCCAGAGCGCGGCGAACAGAGCGAGGCCGGCGAGCTGGGCACGTTCGCTGGCGACGGCGCGGCGGAGGATGGCGCGCGCGGCGATGAGAGTGAGGGCGATGCTGGCGAGGTCGGTTAGAAGCAGAACGGCGCGCAGCGAGAGATGGGTGAGGCGAATGAAGGCGGCGAGGACGGGGGCGAAGAGGGAAAAGCGAAGGTGCTCGGCGACGAACTGCGTGAAGTGCGGGAAGAGGGCGTGATTGAGCGTGAGTTCGACGCCGGCGGCGTAGAGGCCGCCGTCGTCGGCGAAGGGATGAAAGCCGTGCACGAGAAATGTGGCGAGGGTGAGCGCGCAGAGGATCCAGCGCCATCGTTGTCGAGACCAGGTCTGTTTTTTTGTGGAGGCTTCTGGCGCCGCTGCAACTTTTAGAGACAAGGGTTACTCGCAGGAGATGAATTGGAGTTGAATTCAGGATGCCTGCATGGGCTCGGCTCAAACGATCCTGTAAAACTGTGGACGGGGTTTTGTGTGGATGAAGGCATCCCAGTCAGGCCTTCTGCAAACGATACAATGAGCAGGTACATCGATGCTGAACTGTGATGCAGCTACGCGCGTGATTGTCTGGCCGGCCCGAGTGAGGGCGGGCCGATGAACCGTGAACATCGGCTGAACCTGCTGAAGATGACTCCGGGGCTGCTGATCAGCGCCTTCTTTCTGTGGTGGACCTTTCGCGGGTTCAATCTGAAGGACCTGGAGAGCATTCATTTCACGGCACCAGTGTGGATCATCGGGCTGGTGGCGGGGTCGTGCGCGAGCTACTGGCTGCGGTCGTACCGCTGGTGGGTGATGATGCGCAGCGCGGGGTCGCGGCTGCGGACCTGCTTTCGGGTGCTGCTGGTTTCGCTGGCGGCGAACAATATTCTGCCGCTGCGAGTGGGCGATGTGATGCGCATCTTTACGTATGCGCCGGATTTGAATGCGTCGCCGTCGGTGATTCTGAGCACGGAGATCCTGGAGAAGCTGCTCGACGTTTTGACGCTGGCGCTGATCCTGGTGGTGACGATGCACACGGGCAAGGGCGTGTCGCACCATACGCGGGTGTTGATGAAGCTGCTGCTGCTGGTGTCGGGCGGCGGATTGATTGTGATGGTGGCGGGAGCGCGCGCGCTGCCCGGGCCGATTCAGAGATTGTTTGCGCGGCTGCCGGCGAAGCTGGGCAAGGTGGAGCACTGGCTGCTGCTGGCGCTCGATGCGATTCGGCAGATTGGTTTATGGGGGATGATCTGGCTGTTTGTGCTGAGCCTGGTGATCTGGTTCTCGGAGGGCGTGCTGTATCTTTCGGCGATGCGGATGGTCTCGCTGCGGACGGACTGGGGCGCGCCGTGGCAGACGGTGTCGGTGGCGAACCTTTCGTTTTTGATTCCGAGCTCGCCGGGAGGGATTGGGCCGTTTGAGTGGGCGTGCAAGAGTACGCTCGTTCTGCATGGAGCGACGCCTTCGGCGGCAGGGCTGTTTGGGATATTGATTCACCTGTGGCTGCTGGTGACGATCACTGGCGTGGGCGGCGGGATGTTCCTTGTGCATCGTCTGCATCGCGCGCGGCGCAAGCCGCTGTCGGAGGAGTTGGAAACGCTGCCGGCGGAGCTGCCGTAAGAGACAGGGATTAGGGAACAGGGATTAGGGATTAGGAACGCTTCGATATGTATCGGATTTTGCAACAGAGGATTCAGGCGAGGATTCAGGAGTTGCTGGCAGAGCGCTATGGCGTGGAGCTGGCGCAGCTTGCGGTGGAGCTGCCGCCAAAGCTGGAGTTCGGCGAGATGGCGCTGCCGGTGGCGTTTGAGCTGGCCAAGCGGCTGAAGAAGGCTCCGCGCGCGATTGCGCAGGAGCTGCAGCAGGCGCTGGCGGAGATCGATGGGGTCGCGAGCGTGGAGATCGCGGGCGCGGGCTATCTGAATGTGAAGCTGGATCGCGCGGCGATGGTGAAACGGATTGCGGCGGATGAGCATGCTGTTGTGGGTGGGGTGGGGTTTCGACTGGTTGAACATACGAGCATTAATCCGAACAAGGCTGCGCATGTGGGACATTTGCGCAATGCAATTCTGGGCGACAGCTTTGCGCGCATGGTTCGGCCGGATACGTATAAGCCGGGATATGCGACGGGAGTTCAGAACTACATCGACAACACGGGTGTGCAGGTGGCGGATATTGTCGTCGCGGTGACGGCGCTCGAGGGCATGAATCTGGATGCGGTGCGGGGGTGGATCGCAGACTTGCACGAGACAAATACGCGGCTGGATTATGCGTGCTGGGATTTGTATGCGCAGGTTTCGAAGTGGTATGAAGCGGATGCGGAGCAGGCGGCGGCGCGAAAAAAATTGAGACTGGGTACGCTGCATGCGATTGAAGCCGGCGGCAATGAGACGGCCACGATTGCGGAGCTGATTGCGACGGGCGTGCTGCGGCGGCATCTGGAGACGATGGAGCGGCTGGGGATTGAATACGATTTTCTGCCGCGTGAGAGCGAGATTCTGCACCTGCACTTCTGGGAGGCGGCGCGCGCGCTGATGGTGGAGCGCGGCGTCCTGTACAAGGAGACCGCGGGCAAGAATGCAGGCTGCTGGGTTATGAGGAGGGCCATAAATACAGGCGTGGGCGCTGCGGCGTTAGAGGCAGGCGAGGTGGATGAGGATGCGAAGATCCTGGTGCGGTCGAATGGAACGGTGACGTATGTCGGCAAGGACATTGCGTATCACCTGTGGAAGTTCGGGCTACTCGGAAAAGATTTTGGCTACGCAAAATTTCACGAGTATGCAACGCACACCTGCTGGGTTTCGACGGTGCAGGGAGAGGAGCCGCACCCGAGCTTTGGACACGCGGATGCGATTTACAACGTCATCGATTCGCGGCAGGACGATCCGCAGGCGCAGGTGAAGGAGGCTTTGCGAGCGCTGGGATATGAGGCGGAGGCGGACCGTTACACGCATTTGAGCTATGCGTTTGTGGGGCTGACGGCGCGCACGGCGGCGGAGCTTGGATATGTGTTAAGCGATGAGGATAAAGACCGGGCGTTTATCGAGGTGAGTGGGCGCAAGGGCTTTGGCGTGAAGGCGGATGATCTGATCGACCGCATGATTGCGGCGGCGCGCGCGGAGGTGGATGCGCGGCATCCTGAGCTGAGTGAAGAGGAACGCGCGGGGATTGCTGAGGCGATTGGCGTGGGGGCGCTGCGGTACTTCATGCTGCGCTTTACGCGGAATACGGTGATTGCTTTTGACTTTCGCGACGCGCTGAGCTTTGAGGGCGAGACCGGGCCGTATGCGCAGTATGCGGCGGTGCGCGCGGCGAATATCTTTCGCAAGGCTGGAGTCGAGGAAACCGCTGCGCTGGCGGAGTTGCAGAGGATCGACGCGGACGTGCTGGCTCCGATGCTTGCAGGCGATGAGGGAACGAGCGTGTGGGAGGTCTGGCTGGCGGCGTCGCGCGTGTCGCTGGTGCTGGAACAGGCGATTGCGGCGGCTGAGCCCGCGGTGCTGGCGAAGTATGCGTTTACGCTGGCGCAGAGCTTCAGCAATTTTTATCACCGGCATCGCGTGCTGACGGAGAGCGATGCGGCGCGGAGGACGTTGCTGCTGGCGACGGCGGCTGTGGCGCGGCGCGAGATTGAGCGCGTGCTGGGGTGGCTGGGGATCAGCGTTCCGGCGGCGATGTAGGCATGAGCAGGCGCAGAGCGTTTGGAACGATCTCGACGCGCATGGGTGTGTGTCCGATCCATTCGCCGTCGGCCTGCACGTGGACACGCCGATGCAGACCTTCGCTGCAGCAGAAGCTTTCTACATCCAGGACCTGCGAGTAAGGATTCCAGCGATGCAGGCGCGCCCAACTCATGACGAACCATGCAGGCAGGCTGAGATGTGAGGGCGGTTGCGTGATCGCGAGCCGCAGCGTTTCGTCGGTGGGGGATGCGCCGCGGATGAGAGGGCTGAAGAGGCCGCCGAGATCTCCGACGCGAACGGTCATTGCGCTGACAGCGCGGCGCTCGACGGAATTATTCAGAGTGATCCGAAAGGGTGAGAATTGCGAGCCGGCAAAGAGCCGGGCCGCGCGCAAGTAGTAGATCGAGCGGCCGATCCGTTGCTTGCCGGCAGCGAGCATGCGATAGACGAGAGCGCCGTCGGGACCCGCGCCCGCCATGACGGCGAAGTAGCGCGAGCAAGTTCCCTCCGCGGTCTCGCAGGTAACGCGGCCAAGCGGGATGAGGCGAGCGGTAAATTCGAGCTGCTGACGCATGGCCTCCGCGGGATCGAGTGAGAGGCCGAAGTGTCGCGCGAGAGCGTTGGCGCTGCCCAGCGGGAGGATGCCCACAGTGACAGCAAGGTTCGTCGCGATGCCCTGAATTACGTCATGCAGGGTGCCATCGCCGCCGCAGGCGAAGATCAATGTGGCTCCGGCGGAGACGGCTTGGTTGGCCTGCGATGCGGCGGAGGCGGGTCCGTGTGTGGCGATGATCTCGGGTTCGATACCGCTGTTTCGGAGAACAGCTGCGGCGAGTTGAAGCTGAGAGAGGCGAGCGGCACCGCCGCGTCCGGCATTCGGATTAAAAAGCAGAACCGCTTGGCGCATCTCGCACCCGTGCTAACTCGAATAGCTGCGTACCCACTCGGTGATGGAGCGAACGGCGATGCCGGAGGGGCCTTTGCTTTGCCAGGCCTTCTGCTCGTCGAGCCAGGCTGTGCCGGCGATGTCGAGGTGCACCCACGGCGTTTCGCCGACGAACTCCTTGAGGAACATGGCGGCGGCGATGGCGCCGCTGTAGCGCGAGCCGCCGGTATTCATGATGTCGGCGATGGAGCTTTTGATCTGCTCGCGGTAGTCGTCGGTCGCGGGCAGGCGCCAGAACTTTTCGCCGGCGGTTGAGAAGGTGTCGAGGAAGCGTTGGGCGGTTTCGTCGTCGTTGGAGAAGAGACCGGCGTTGAGCTGACCGAGGGCGATGCTGATGGCTCCGGTGAGAGTGGCGGCGTTGATGAGGCGAGTGGCGCCGAGGGTCTGGGCGTAGTGCAGGCCGTCGGCGAGGACGAGACGGCCTTCGGCGTCGGTGTTGAGGACCTCGATGGTTTTGCCGGACATGGCGGTGAGCACGTCGCCGGGTTTGTAGGCGCGGCCGGAGGGCATGTTTTCACAGGAGCAGACGACGCAAAGGACACGCACGGCGGGCCTGAGCAGAGCGATGGCGCGCATGGCGCCGAGCATGGCGGCGGCTCCGCCCATGTCGTACTTCATCTTGTCCATGCCGTCGGCGGGCTTGATGGAGATGCCGCCGGTGTCGAAGGTGATGCCTTTGCCGACGAGGCCGAGGACGGGAGCGGCTTGTCCGTCAGCCGCAGGCGCTGGTGGATTCTCAGGTTCGTAGCGAAGGACGATGAGTGCGGGAGGCTCGTAGGAGCCCTGGGCGACGGCGAGGAAGGCGCCCATCTTCAGCTCGCGCAGCTTGTCGGTGGAGTGGACCTCGCACTGTAGGCCGACTTCTTTGGCCATGGCGGCGGCGCGGCGGCCTAGCTCGGTGGGCGTGAGGATGTTGCCGGGCTCGTTGATGAGAGCGCGGGCGAAGTTCTGGGAGTCGGCGACGATGAGGCCTTCGTCGAAGCCATGCTGCATCTCGGTCTGCGATTTTTTGTCGGTGTCGGAGGTGACGATGCTGACGGTGTGGACGCTCTGGTCCTTGCGGTCGCTGCGGTAGATGTCGATGTCGAAGTCGGCGAGGAGGGCGCCTTCGACGAGAGCACGGGCGATGAGATCGCAGGGAAGGGCGTCCATGTGTTCGTCGGCGAGGGCGCGGTCTTCAGGTAAGGCGAAGGCGAGCTCGCGCAGGCCGCGCGGCTTGGCGAAGCGAACGGCGACGCCTGCGCCTTTGCGAATCTCGTGCGCGGTGAGCGATTTGGCTTTGCCGAGGCCGATGAGGAGCAGGCGTTCGGCTTTGAGGCCGACGGGCGCGTGGAGCAGAAGGGTTTCGGCGAGGGTGGCTTTGAACTCTCCGGAACCGAGCCATGGCGCGGCGGCTTTGGCGATGGCGTCGGAGGTGCTGAGCAGCGTTGGTGAGGGTGTGTCGTTCTTGCCGGAGGCGATGTCGACGGCAAAGACGGCGAGCAGAGGCGTGGCGAGGGCAGCGGGGTCCTGGAAGAGAAGGTTCGGGGTCATCGGTTGTGACTTCTATGGTAGCGCGGTGAGGACGGGACAGCGCAGAAACAGAAGTTCCAATTCGGTACTGGAGCGTTTATTTGGCCGGGAGAAAGCGATCAAGGGTCGTGGCGAGAGAGTTGCCATAGAGTTCGGAGGGACCGAGCGCAAGAATGCGGCCATGCGCGTCGATCAGGATTTCCGTGGGCAAGAAGGTTATATGAAAGCGCTGGCTGATCAGCTCTGCCAAGGGCTTTGCCTGTGGCCAGGGGATATTGGCCTTGGCGAGGAATTGTTTCGCCTTTTCGATGTTGGTGTCGCCATCGAGGCTTAGGATTTCTAATCCGCGCGCGTGGTATTTGGCATAGACGGCTTTTTGCGAGGGGAGATCGGCGATGCAGGCCTCGCACCATGTAGCCCAGAAATCCAGGAGGATGACGCGACCTTTCACGTCGGAGAGTTTGAGCGTGCGGCCATTGAATGTCTGAAAGCTGAAGTCGGGCAACGTTGCGCCGGGCAACAGATCGAATCGCTTGTACGCAGCGGCCGACACGCCGACCATCGTCACGCGATGATGCGTGAGATCTACGGCTTTCGTGCGGAGATAGAGAGGGGCGATGTGAAATATGGGCGCGTTGCCGTTCTCTCCCTGATCACGTTCGCTTACTTCATCCAGCTTGCCATCCCCGTTGAGGTCGGCGAACTGAACGCATTGCTTTGGATCTATGGCGCCTTTGATCGGGTCGTATTGATAACCCACGAGCAGATGCCGGTTGGGTAGAGCGACCTCTCCCGTAACGAGCGTGTATATGGAGACGCCGAGAGTGGGCCAAGCACCGTTGGGAAGTTTTGGGGCCTGCGGCGAATACAGGCGAAGGCCGACCGGGTACTTCCTGAAAGGGCCAGAGGCGAGCGGCAAGCTAACCTCCGCCGCGGCAGAATAGTCCGAACCTGCGGGAAGAGCGTGGAAGCAGACACGGTGGCGCTCCAGGAAGATGTTGCGGTGGTTGAGGGCGATGTAGAGACAGGGAAGCTGGCCCGGTTCCTTGACCAGGGCGGCAGGAACATTGAGGTCGGCGCGATTGGCCAGATAGAGGGTGCCGACGTGAATGATTGCGGCGGCGGCGGGTGGGTGATCGAAGTGGGCAGTCGTGCCGGAGTCGGCGAGCAGCGGCCACTGCGGGCCCATATAACGATTGCTGGCCGTCAGCTCGGGCCGCAGATGACCCGTGAACTGTTGCTGAGCGAATCCAGTGGCACCCACGCCCAGAGTTGAAAGCAGAAGCACGCTAGCTATGCGATTCGCGGAGGACATATTACCGTCGCTGACTGCGGACGATGGCGGCGCGGGTTTCGCGGTCGGTTTCGCGGCGGCGCTCGGTCTCGCGCTTGTCCCACTCCTGCTTGCCTTTGGCGAGGGCGAGCTCGCATTTGACGCGGCCGTTCTTGAAGTAGAGGCGCACGGGAATGAGCGTGTAGCCCTTCTGCTTGGTGAGGCCTTCCAGTTTCGCCAGCTCGCGTTTGTGCAGCAGAAGCTTGCGGGTGCGGAGCTCTTCATGGTTCATGGCGTTGCCGTGCGAGAAGGGGCCGATGTGGGCGTTGAGCAGGAAGGCTTCGCCATCCTTGAGCAGGCCGTAGGCGTCCTTGAGGTTGGCTTTGCCTTCGCGAATGGACTTGACCTCGGTGCCGCGCAGGGCGACGCCGCACTCGAAGCGGTCGGAGAGGAAGTAGTGGAAGCCGGCGGAGCGGTTGAAGGCGGCGTCGCGCTGGCCGGCGGCGACGGGGTTGCGGTCTTTGGGTTTGGGCGCGGGTTTCTGGCTGCTGGTGGGGGTGGTCGGGTTGGAGAGCGAGCGCGGCATGGCAGCGAAGTTTCGATGCTAGCAGAGCGGGAAGAAAAGCATACCTCAGGGCTGAAGCCCAGTTCTTAGCAAGGCTATGAGACCCGAGGCTGAAGCCTCGGGGTACCTGATTGTCGCCCGGTGGGAAGCTCGGGGTACCTAGTCGTTGCCTGATGGGAAGCCGTGTCCTTCCGAAACTGGAGTTTCCAGCATCCTCTGAAGTCCGCTGCTAATCCGGATGCGCTTCGAGCCATGTCGGCGCTAAGTGATACCGCCAAAGATGTACGGCGAGGATGCTTGCGGCGAGGACGAGGAGATGACCTCTGGCAACGGATTTCGTCCAAACGGCGTAAGGGCAGGCGAGTGATCCAACCGTCGACTGCGAGGCGCGTGACACCGCCTGCAGGCGTGGGGGAGAGCCCTTCTACGTACCGGAGAGCGCTGTGACCGCAATGGTAGTATGGAGCGAGCCCGACCAACCGCTCGAGACCGCAGCAGACCTATCCGGAGGCGCATGGAACGCCTCTCCGAAGGACACCTCCGGCGGCATTCTGAGCCCAGTGTGCGGGGTCGATGGGAGCGGGTTGCAGGCATGAAAAGACGCAGGATCAGCCTGTGCAGCGAGACATCGGCGGATGGAGCGGCCCGCGTCGCCCGGACAGTGCGATGGATGCAAACCGCCACGGGACTGGCTTCGCTGGTTGTGTGCGGGATGACCGCGCCGCAGGCGAAGGCACAGTCCGCGGGCACATGGAACAAGCGTGGACAGGATGCCGAGGCGCGCGAGGACTACGACGCTGCGTTCGAGGCGTACCGGCAGGCGTGGCTGAAGAAGCCGAAGGACCTGCGCTATAAAGAGCGCTACGAGCGGCTGCGCTTCGAGGACGGCAATCAGCATGTCGATCGCGGGCGGGTGCTGCGGCAGTCGGGCGACGTCGACGGGGCCATCAACGAATTTGCGCGGGCGCTGCAGATCGATCCGGGAAACCAGGCGGCGGCGCAGGAGCTGGAGATAACGCAGAGGCCACCCGCGACGCCAGGCCGGGCGGCTGCTCCCGCGGGACCGAACGGGCAGGCGCTTTCGAATGCGGGGCCGGGCGCGAAGGCGCTGATTCCGGGCGTGGATGAAGAGACGCCGCATCAGCGCGAGGTGCAGCGGGACATCGAATCGCTGGGCTCGCCGGTGCAGCTGCAGCCGGTTTCGACCGATCCGATCACGCTGTCCATGGTGCAGGATACGAAGGTCATCTACGAGGCCATCGGCAAGGCGGCGGGGCTGAATGTCATCTTCGACCCGGACTATCAGTCCAAGCGGATTCCGGTGGACCTGACGAATGTTTCGCTGTATGACGCGCTCCGTATCGTCGGGACGATGAGCGACACCTTCTGGAAGCCGGTCACGACGAATACGATTTTCGTGGCGCAGAATAGTGCCCCGAAGAGAAGGAGCTTTGCCGACCAGGCGGTGCAGACGTTTTACCTGACCAATGTCTCGCAGCAGAACGATGCCAATGAAATCCTGATTGCGCTGCGCAACCTGCTGGACCCGGCTACGTCGAAGCTCCTCCTGGTGGCGAGCCAGAATGCGATTGTGGTGCGCGCGAGCCCGGATGAGCTGGTGCTGGCGGAGAAGGTCATCAACGACCTGGACCGCACGCGGCCGGAGGTTGTGGTGGACGTGGCGGTGCTTGAAGTGAGCCGGCAGAAGGAGCGCGATCTGGGCATTACGCTGCCGACGAGCTTTGGGTTGACGCCGCAGGCGAGCAATGCCAACCAGAACTCGACCGGAACTGGAACCGGGACGGGCACGGGGACCGGAACGGGAACGGGCACGGGGACCGGAACCGGCACGGCAACCTCGAGCCTGACGCTGAATTCTCTGGGCAATTTGAATGCGACCAACTTTGCGGTTTCGGTGACCGGCGGGCAGGTGAATGCGCTGCTGTCGGATGCAAACACGCGGATTCTGCAAAACCCGCGCATTCGGGCAACGGACGGACAGCGTGCGACGCTGAAGATTGGATCGAAGATCCCCATCGCGACAGGGTCTTATAACGCGGGCGTTTCGACCGGTATCGCGAGCCTGGGTGTGCAGACGCAGTTTCAGTACATCGACGTGGGCGTGAACATCGACATGACGCCGACGGTGCATTATGACCGCGAGATCTCGCTGAAGATGAAGATCGAGGTTTCGAGCCAGAACGGATCGCAGACGATCGAAGGCGTGACGGAGCCGATCATCGCGCAGAAGATCGTTGATCAGACGATTCAGCTGAAGGACGGCGAGCCGAGCCTGCTGGCGGGGATCCTGACGAACCAGGACACGAAGAATGTGAGCGGAACGCCGGGGCTGGGCGAGTTGCCGATCCTGAAATATTTTTTCTCCAGTCAGGACACGACGCAAACGTCGGATGAGATTGTGTTTCTGCTGATTCCGCATATTGTGCGGGAGTCGATTCTGACGGACCAGAACACACGGCCGGTTTACATCGGCACCAGCGATTCGGTGGAGCTGATACGGCATGAGCCGGGCACGGCGCACGTTGAGTCGGCGGTAATGGCCCAGCCGGGGACGGGGAGTCCGCCGCAAGGGACCACGGCGGCCAATGCGGCGTCGGCGATGCTGCCGGCGATTGCGGCGGCAGGGCATCCGATACCCGCGCCCGGGTCCTCAGCGGAATCCGGGCTTCCTGCGAACGCGGCCTCTCCCCTTCCGACGGGCGCGCCGCTGAAGCTGGCGGTGATCGCGCCGGGGCAGGAGCCGGTGGGGTCGACGTTCCAGGTGTCGGTGGTGGCTTCGGGGGCGCACGATCTGTTCGGGGTTCCGCTGCAGATGCAGTTCGATCCGCATGTGCTTTCGCTGGTGAATGTCGACTCGGGTGATCTGCTGGGTCGAGATGGGCAGGCGGTGGCGCTGGTGCATCGGGATGAAGGCAATGGAGCGGTGACGATCTCGGCGACGCGGCCGCCGAATACGCCCGGCGTGAATGGGCAGGGCACGCTGGTGACGCTGACGTTCAAGGCGCTGGCGCCGGGCAACTCGCAACTGGCGCTGGTGCGCATCGGCGCGAGAGACAGCCACCAGAACAGCCTTCCGGCTGTGGGATCGCAGGCGACGGTGCAGGTGACGGGCGCGAGCGGACCGCCAGCGACGAAGTGAAACTGGTTGGTGTATTTGGGCTTGTGTGTATGAGGATGACCGGTCGAAATTCGGAGGCGGTACTCGGGGTTTCGGTGAGTCGCAAACGCCGATCCGAAGAGGCCGGCGTCACGTTGATCGAGCTGATCATCGTCATAGCCATCCTTTCGATTCTTGCCACCGCGGTGTTTCCGGTGGCGCGCTTTGCCGTGAAGCGACGCAAGGAGCGCGAGTTGCGATATGACTTATGGACGATGCGGGCGGGGATCGACGCTTATAAGGACGCGGCGGACAAGGGCGGCATTCAGACGAAGGCCGACTCGAATAATTACCCGCCGAACTTGCAGACGCTGGTGGACGGGGTAGATATTCAGGACCACAAGGTACGGTTTCTGAGGGCGATTCCGATCGATCCGATGACCAACTCGACGGACTGGGGGCTGCGGTCGAACCAGGACGATCCTACGTCGGACAGCTTCGGCGGACAGAATGTCTTCGACGTCTATACGAAGAGCACTGGAACGGCGCTGGACGGGACGAAGTACAACACGTGGTGACCAGGCAGATGGTGAGGCTGAAGACAATCCGGACGAAGGGACAGCGCGGAACGGCGCGGGGCGGCGAGAGCGGCTTCACGCTGTTCGAGCTGATGATCGTCATGGCGATCATTGCCATACTCGCGACGGTCGCCATTCCCAGGTACGAGATTGCGGTGCGGCACGCGCGGGAGGCGGTGCTGCGCGAGGACCTGCACACGATCCGGTCGGCGATCGACAGCTACACGGAGGACAAGGGGAAGGCGCCGCAGACGCTGGATGACCTGGTGCAGTCCGGCTATCTCAAATCGATTCCTAATGATCCGATGACGCATCGGGACGATACGTGGATTACGGATACGTCGGACACGCTGATGGATGTCGACCAGACAGACGGCGGAATCGACGATGTTCACTCCGGGGCGCAGGAGCTGGCTACGGATGGAACGAGTTACAACACCTGGTGATTTGGGACGGGTTAGGCGTTTGCGGCAGGACGACGAGGCTGGTTTTCAGTCGTGACTTTGAGTCGTGGCTTTGAGTCGTGACAAGGTGGCTGGTGTAGGTGGCAGCTGCAAACTGTGCCGGGGGCGCCGGTTATCTAAAAGGTAAGAAACGCGTCTAGAATATAGAGGAGTGCCGCGCCTGTACGGCAGGGCCGCCGGCCTCCCGGGAGTCTCCCATGCGCGTCCTCAACCTCAACCTGGCTTTGCTGCTTGGCCTTTGTGCCTCCGTAGCGCTGGCGCAACAGCCGAAGTCGGCTCCTTCCAATCCGGGCGGCAGCAATGTGCCGAGCGTATCGCAACAGCCCGGCGCTGTGCCGGCGGCGACACCGCAGAGTCAGCAGACTCCAGAGGTCCCGCAGAGTCCTTCGGCTATACCTGCGAGCGGATCGACTCCGGATGTGACGGCGGACAATGGACCGAAGGCGAAGACGAAAGCCCCTTCCAAGAAAGGGTCGGCAAACGGCGCTGACGAGACGGCCAAAGACGATTCGATTCCCTCGCCGGGCGAGCATCTGGATCCGCACATCAAGAAGGGCAGCGAGGACGACGTGGATGCGGTTGGGCAGCGGAAGATCGGCGCCCGCGGCATGGGAAACTGGTACTCGACAAACTGGGAGATCGGCACAGGCAAGCAGTATTCGATGGAGATCGAGAAGTCGTCGCACCTGGTGACCGATCCGGTGGTGGTGGAGTATGTGAACCGCATCGGGCAGAACCTGGTGAAGAACTCGGATGCGAAGGTGCCGTTCACGATCAAGGTGCTGGATACGGATGAGATCAATGCGATGGCGCTGCCGGGCGGGTTCTTCTATGTGAACTCGGGGCTGATCCTGGCGTGCGATTCGGAAGACGAGCTAGCGGGCGTGATGGCGCATGAGATTGCGCACGTGGCGGCGCACCATGCGGCGCGCGAGATGACCAAGATGAACTACATGCAGATCGGCCAGATCCCGCTGATTATTTTTACGCAGGGGACGTGGACCGGGTATGGGATCTATGAGGCGTCGCAACTGGCGGTACCGCTGACCTTCCTGCAGTTCTCGCGCGAGTATGAGGCGGAGGCTGACTATCTCGGCATTCAGTACATGTACAAGGCGGGGTACGATCCGCAGGGCATGGTGTCGATCTTCGAGAAGCTGGACGCGCTCGAGAAGCACAAGCCGGGCGCGCTGTCGAAGGCGTTCAGCGATCATCCGGCGACGCCGGACCGGATCGATGCAGTCGAGAACGAGATTGCTACGATTCTGCCACCCGAGCCGCAGTACATGGTGACGACCTCGGAGTTTGACCAGGTGAAGGCGCGGCTGGCGCGCATCCAGAACAAGCGCGGCATCCAGGACAAGAAGGGCGGCAACAAGCCGACGCTGCGGCGCGTGGGCGGAAGCAATAACGATCCGAATGCGCCTCCGAGCGGGACGAGCGGAACGGATGACCGGCCTACGCTGGGAAGAAGGGATTAGGAAAGAAGGGATTAGGGAATAGAGATCAGAGATCAGAGATCAGAGATTTGAGGGCATGGCCTGTGGCTGTGCCCTCTCGCTTTGTTTGGGAGAGAATAAAAGGATGAGTGAGAAGACCCATACCACCGGATATACCGACGACCATGCGAAGTCGGGTTTGGATATGAAGTTTCCGGCGATCGAGACGTGGCAGAACCAGTTTCCGAAGTACGAGATCCTGATCGACGATCCGGAGTTTACAAGCGTCTGCCCGAAGACCGGGCTGCCTGACTTTGGGGTGCTGACGATTCGTTATATGCCGCGCGAGAAATGTTTGGAGTTGAAGTCGCTGAAGGAATATCTGTTCACGTATCGCAACCTGGGAATCTTTCAGGAGAATATTGCGAACCAGGTGCTGGAGGATGTGGTGAAGGCGACCGACCCGGTGTGGGCGGAGGTGAAGGGCGACTTCCGGCCGAGGGGCGGAATTTCGACGGTGGTGACGGCGCGCTATCCGCGGACCGAGGAGATGCGGTAGTCGTTCGGCGGTGGCCTGGAGTGTGGGGATGGTGGAGGGCTCTTCTTCTTCGAAGGCGAGCTCTTCGAGGATGCGCTGGGCGGAGCCACGTGTGTCGTTGCTTCCTAGTTCGGCGGGTGGGGCGAGGGGGCCGAGAGTTGGGTCGTG
>DATCFM010000091.1:0-26216 GCA_036509515.1 Acidobacteriaceae bacterium | reverse complement strand
AGCCGCCAGCCGCCGGTTCCACCCACTGTTTCCCTCTTTTCTCACAAACCGCCGCCGCCGCTGTCAAGGATGACAAGTCCGCTGTTGTGGGCAACGCGTTCCCGAGCAGGCTGGGAGCGCATTTCGAAGGCCACCCGATCTTAACAGCCTCGCCCGGTCGCCAAGGAAATTGCGTCCGCAGCCGCGCAAACCGGCAGCCCCGCAGCTCCGAAGCCCTGCACAAACACGACGGCCGCCAGGACTCGCCTGACGGCCGCCGTAATCTTCTTAGCTTTTAGCGCCGGTTGAATCCGCCGCGCGGCCCACCCCGCGCCGGCCCACCCCGCGAGCGCCCATATCCGCCGCCGCGTTCGCCGCTGCGCTCCCGCGAGTCCTCCCGCGGAATCCGGTAGCCCTCCGGATACAGCACCACAAACCGCCGCTGGCCTTCGCCTGAGCTGGCGGACTGCAAGCCGGAGTCGCGCAGGAAGAGATGCAGCATGCGCCGCTCGCGCGAGCTCATGGGCGGAAAGCGATAGGGCTGGCCAGTGTCGTCTACTTGGTCGATGGCATCGTCGGCCAGGGTGCGCAGGTGGCGCACGCGCGCCGCCTTGAAGCCCTCGGCGTCGAAGGAGATGCGGTCGTGCTCCTCCGGCTCCAGCCGCAGCACCTTGGCGGCAATGTGTTCGAGCGCGCGCAGCAACTCGCCGTCGCGATCCAGCAACAACCCAGCGTCGGGGCCTTTACACTCCACGTAAATATCACGCCGCTCAAAGCCGTCGGGGTCCACCGCTCCGGCGCCGGCCGTGATTCGATACTTGAGTCGAAGACCTCCGGTCGAGGTCAGCGTGCGCATCAGGGCGGCTACTTTTTCGGCCGCCTGGGCGAGATCGTCCATGGGATCAGCGTCCTCACAATACCTGGGTTACTAAACAGGGAACAAGGAACAACACATCACCGCGGATTGAATCGCCGTGACTGAATCGTGCAAAAGCAAAAAGTTTTTGTTCACTTCTCACGTCGCAATCCGACGCGCCTAACAGTATCACTCATTTTTTCCTTCACGGCACACCCCTCCCCTAGCGTCGCCCCTGAATCACTTTGCCGCTCGCCTTGCCGGCTGCGGCCTTGGCCTTGCGTTCCGCTCGCTCAAGCTGAATCTGGCGCATCTCGCGTCCCATCGACGACCGGTTGATGACCAGCTGTTGACCCATCATGATGATGTTGCCGACGTTCCAGTAAAGCGCGAGGCCAGCCGCGTAGTACCACGTCCAGTAGCCCGAGAAGATCGGCATCATGAAAGCCATCATCCTCTGCTGCTTGGGGTCCACGCCCGGCGACGGCGTATAAAATTGCACCAAAAACGATGTGACGACCATCACGATCGGCAGAATGTGCCACGGGTCGGGCTTGCTGAGGTCCGGCAGCCAGTACCAGTGCGCCTGCCGCAGCTCCACCACCTTGGTCATCATGGTGTAGAAGGCGAACAGCAGCGGAAGCTGGACCAGCGATGGAATGCAGCCGCCGAACATATTCACGCCGTGGGCCTTCTGGATCGCCATGATCTCGGCGTTCATCTCCCCTGCCTGGGGCGAGGTCGCCTTGGGATTCTTGTACTTGGCCTTGATGGCGTCGATCTGCGGCTGGATGCGCTGCATCTTCAGCGCGCTCTTCATGCTCATGAAGCGCAGCGGCATCAGCAGCGCGTAGATCAGCACAGTGAACAGCACGATCGCCCATCCCCACGAGTAGTTCACCGGCCCTGGATGCGCCGGAGCGATCCACGTGTGCACCCACTCCAGGCCGATGAACAGATACTTGCCGATCGGCCCCCAGAAGCCGAAGTCCAGCACCGGCTCCAGCGAGTGCCCCTCGGCCGTCTTGATGCTCTTGAGCACCTGCATGTTCTTGGGCCCAACGAACACGCGCGCCTGGTTGTGGCCCGAGGCATTGCCCAGCGCCGCGCCCAGCACCGGCAGCTTCGGATTCTTCGGGTTCGGAGCCAGCCCCTTGCCGCGCAGGATGTCGTTCAGCTCGATCGCGTCATGCAGCGTCACCGCCGTCGCATTCTGCGGCTGGTCGGGAATGAACGTCGCCGCAAAGTACTGGTCGCTCACCCCGGCGAAGTCGAACGGACCCTCCAGCGTCTTTCCGCCCGAGACCTTCTTCACCTCGATGTGCTCGTCCTTGCCGTTCTGCATCGTGTCCACCACGGCGCCGGTCGAGTACATGCTGTGCGACTCCGCTGCCTCCACGTCGCCCGTGCCCGACGGCCACGCGAGCAGCGCGCGCACGGGTACACCGTCGCGCAGAACGACCGTGTCCGCGTGCACCAGGTAATTCGCGCCAAAGACAAAGGTCTTGGTCACGTCCAGCCCGTTGGCCGCATAGTGGAAGCTCAGCGTGGCCGGGCTCTCCAGCGTTCCGGTCGCCGACGGCACATACAGGGCAGTCGCCAGCGCCTGCGTCAACCCCGGGTCATAGGTGTAGAGCGAGAGCGGATAGCCGAACTTCTCCGAGGCGGCGTGGTCGACCAGATCCAGCAGCTTGCCATCATCGTCCTTGTAGCGCTTCAGGATCCAGGACGTGACATCGCCGCCCTTATTGGAGAAGGTGATCCTGTACAGCTCGTTCTCGACCACCGTCGTGGTCGCGGCTGTTGCCTGCACCGCCGGGGTCTGGGGAGCGGAGGCAGCCTTCGCGCGCGCTCCGTGCGCGGCAGGAGCCTGCGCAGTCGTCGCCGCCGGAACATTGGCAGCCGATGCGGCGGGCGTGGGATTCGCAGCGGTCGCGGCGGTCTTCGCCGGCGGTGGCGGAGCGTGTGCCGTTCGCCAGTACTGCAGGCCGAAGATGACGCCGATCATGACGATCATCATCACCAGGAACGAACGGTTCTCCTGGCTTCCGCCGCTGCCGCCTTGATTTGGATTACGAAACTCGGCCAAGTGTGGAAATTCCTATCGTTAACGGGCGGCGCGGGAGCGCATCACCTCAACCCTTCTATCGTACCTGAGCTAACCCGCCCGACCGCGGCTTTCGTGCCTGAAACGTGCGATTTGCGGCGCAAGGGATATGGCTGATGCCGCATGTCTCGTACATGATTTTCTTTATGATCACTATAAATTCAAAATTGGCTCAAATTATGATGTGCGCAATCAGCGCCTTCAGCTCATCGCTGCGGGCAATATCGGTAAAGGTGGTTCGCCAGCATGCAAATGACAAGAACATACTATTCCCCATTGACAGTTATTCTTCTTGCTATAGGCGAAGGCCTTTGTCTCCTCCTCGGACTGGGTCTGACTATGTTTTCCGGATTTGGATCCACTCCCGCAGAAGCGGTCAAGAGAGAGTGCCTCACAACAATTGCGATTATTGGAATATTGGTGCCTATCTTCTTCCTCATGATGGCGCGGTGGGCGACGGTGGGAGCCATCGTAATGTGGGGATTGTGTATCGGTCTCATAGTGGCCGTTTCACTGGCCGGGATGTTACGGGAGCTTAGAACCTTCGTTGTCGTCTTAGGAATCACTTCACTGATTGCAACTTGGATACTGTCAACGAGCAAGAAGCATGCCTCCAACAGCGGTAGCTAGAAGGCAGCTGGGCCGGTCGGAAACGGTACGCTTCATGTGTCCGGGCTGGGCTGACGTAAATGATGACCTTCTCTCAGCGAACTGCAAATCACGGAACCGGATCCAGCCCGCCCTTGCTGAACGGATGACACCTCGCCAGCCGACGCACCGCCATCCATCCGCCCCGTACCCATCCATGCCGCACCACCGCCACATAGGCGTACTCGCTGCACGTAGGCAGGTACTTGCACTGCGATACAGAGAACGCGTGCAGCAGCGGCGACAGAGCGTTCTTATACACGCTCAGCAGCACGCCGGCCGCGCGTTCGCGGCGTCGGCGATCGGCCGCTGAGGGCTCGGCGGGCTCGGAGTTCTGGACGCTCATGGCGCCGTCGTCTCCACCGTCGCTGCCTTCGCCGTCGCCGGATTCAGGTTCACACCGCCGCGCTCCGCCACCGTCTGCACGCTGCGCGCCTCGATGGCACGCGCTTCTATGGCACGCGCTTCTATGGAACGAAAGATCGTCGTCACCTCGCGCTCGATCCCGGCAAACTCCGCCTCCAGCACGCTGCGCTTGGGGTGCAGCACCACATCGACCGGCGCCGAAAGCATGGGCAGCGCCCGCCGCACCGCCTCGCGCATCCGCCGCTTGATGCGATTGCGCGCGACCGCCTTGCCCAGCGCCTTGGGAACCGTCAGCCCGATGCGCGGCCCTTCTGTGTCGCAGCGCGCCGCGGCGGCCTCATCGCGCAGCGCGAAGAAGTACGCCATCTGCCGCCCGAACTGCTTGCGGCCGGCCTTGTAAACGCGCTGGTAGTCCGCGTGTTTGCGCAGACGATAGTTCATCGGAGAGGGCATGGCGGCATCGCCCAACACGAAAACGCGCTCAAGAGGAAATCTCTCCCAAGCGCTCTCCGCAGTTGAAAAAAGTACGGCTGCTAAAAAGTCCGGTTGAAAAACGAGCTCGTGCCGCTATTAGTCGCGGAAGCCGGCCGAGACGGCAATCTTGTGCCGGCCCTTGGCGCGGCGGCGGCTCAGCACGGCCGCTCCGGCCTTGGTGGCCATGCGGCTCAGAAAGCCGTGAACCTTGGCGCGGCGGCGGCGATTGGGTTGAAAGGTGCGCTTGGGCATCGTCGTGTCCTGTTCTAAAAAATCTCTTAGGTCTGCTGCTACGTCGCTCCGCGGATCTTCGCTCTCCGGGCACTGCGCTTCGTCATTCAGCGCACACAACAGCAACTTCTGAGTATACCGGAGTCCGTCCCCGGGGGCAATCGAAAGTAGCATTCGCCCTGCTCCGCGCATCACAACGCTGTATGCGCACCGTAAGCATTTTTGTACCCAATCGCGATTCTTCACCGCGCATGGTGCAACTGCCCAACTCTTTCGCGATTTGATATTTTTGTCTTGCCTTTTGGCCCCCGGTGACGTGCTACTATCGACTCCGTTCCGTGAAGAGAGATGTCGTCTTCACGCAAAAGCACTCAGTTCCGAATCGGGCTTCCTCTGTTTAACTCTCCGGCATTGCCTCTGGTAAGGTCGGACTTCAAACCAACCTGGGAATCGATCTCCTCCGCTGGCATCGCCCACGGAGCCGGCCCGGTGTTGCGTTTTTTGAGCCTCTGCTTCACCTTGCTCTCCTGCTCTTTTGGTTTCACGGTTCCAACGCTACGGACTCTAAGGAAGATTGAACGATGTCATTTGAGGCGGTCCCAGTCACCGTATTGAACCAGTGGATTCGCATCCTCGGTGCGCTCGAAAAAAAGATCAATCGCCAGAGTTTTGAGACCTGGCTGAAGCCGACGCGCTTCTCGCACATCGACGGACGCAAGCTCTACGTGCGCATCCCCTCCTCTGCCTTCCAGCACGTCGGCGACCGCTACAGCGACCACATCTACGAGGCCATCGAGAACCTCGGCCTCGAGCTCGACGAGGTCCTCTTCGAGATCCCGCCGCCCGAGCCCGTCGCGCCCCGTGTCCGCGAGGATGGTGGCTTCGCTCCGCAGTCCGCGCACAACGCCAGCATCAGCCGCAACGCCCGGCCCGGCGCGCCTCCCTCCGCCCCCGGCCCCGAGCAGGCGCGCTTTGACTGGAACTCCGCCGCGCAGCTCAACCCCCGCTACCAGTTCGACGGCTTCGTCATCGGCTCCGGCAATCAGTTTGCCCACGCCGCCGCCCAGGCGGTCGCCGAGCGCCCCGCCAAGGCCTACAATCCGCTCTTCCTCTACGGCGGCGTCGGCATGGGCAAGACCCATCTGATGCAGGCCATCGGCCACCACGTGAAGACTCGCATGCCGCACGCGGCCATCAGCTACATCTCGGGCGAAAAGTTCACCAACGAGATGATCAACTCCGTGCGCTACGACAAGATGACCACCTTCCGCGACAAGTTCCGCACCGTGGATGTGCTGCTCATCGACGACATTCAGTTTCTCGCCGGCAAGGAGCGCACCCAGGAGGAGTTCTTCCACACCTTCAACACACTGCACGAGACCTCCAAGCAGATCGTCATCTCGTCGGACCGCTCGCCCAAGGAGCTCGTCGACTTTGAAGACCGCCTGCGCTCGCGCTTCGAGTGGGGCCTGGTCGTCGACATCCAGCCGCCCGATCTCGAAACCAAGGTCGCCATCCTGCAAAAGAAGGCCGAGAACGAGCGCATGGTGCTGCCGGTCGAGGTCGCGCTGTTCATCGCCGGCAATGTCCGCACCAACATCCGCGAGCTGGAGGGCGCGCTCAACCGCCTCATTGCGTGGTCGTCCATGCAGGGCGCGGAGATCACGCTGCCCAACGCGCAGCACTGCCTCAAGCACATCATCGACACGCAGGTACGCAAGATCACCATCGAAGCGATTCAGCGGGCCGTTGCCGAGAGCTTCGGCATGCGCGTGGCCGAGCTGAAGCAGAAGAACAACTCCCGCCAGATCGTCGTCCCGCGCCAGATCGCGATGTACCTCGCCAAGCAGCTCACCGAGGCCTCGTTGCCCGAGATCGGCCGCCAGTTCGGCGGCAAGCACCACACCACCGTCATGCACTCCATCGCCAAGATCGACGAGCAGCGCCGCAACGACAAGGACCTGAATCGGACGGTCGCGAAACTGATGGAGACGCTGGGGTAAAGCAGTGAATAGTGAAGAAAAACAAAGGCCGCCAACGTGGGCGGCCTTCGTTCTTGCCTTACTCACTACTCCTTCAGATATTTCTCCGGCAGTATCACGCCTGAACGCTCATCGTCCCAGATAATGCTCGCGACCCAGTACCGTCCCTGCGCATGCACGAGCTGCAACGAATTGATGCCGCGCACAAACGGCTTCGCATCATCGGCCGCGTGCCGGCTCTCATACGTGCTCCACACACTCACCAGGTTGCCGAACTCCTCTACTCGATTCGCGATGCCGCGCTCGAAGAAGCCTTCTGTCTTGAAGAACGGAGCGTCGCGGTCGATGTAGTCCTGCGGCGTCAGAAAGACGACGTCGTCCGGGTGCGCTGGCCGTCCATCCGCCGCCGCCGCCGCATGCCGGATCACCCCCAGCCTTCCCTCCGGCAGAAACAGCGAGCGAAAGCGGTCCCAGTCGCGCGGCTTGCCCGCCGGCCCGCTGATCACGTCATACAGTGCAGCCATCAGCGCGTCGACGCTCTGCACATCCTCCGCCCGGGCCTTCGGCCAGTCAGGATGCGACGCCAGCGAGCCCACCAGCGGTCGCGGCTGCGGCGCAGGAGCCGCGGTCTGGGCCTCCGCTCCATTCCCCATCACAAACGAGGCGCCCAACAGCGCCGTCGATAACCACATCCATCGCATGCAAGCCTCCTCAAGCTTCCCAAAGTCCGCCCGAGAATATCAGAGCGAGGTTGCCTTCCGCGCGTCCTTACGACGCTATCGCCGTCGCGGCTTGCGCGATGACGGCAAGCGCGTAAAATCGGAACACTTAAAAACCCTCATCCAAACTCAACCGAAAAGGAAGATCACTATGGACCAGCAAGCACCCGTCACCCCCGAACGCCTTATGCAGTTCGCCTGGGGCTACGCACCGCCGCTCATTTTAGAAGCGGCCCTTCGCAATAAGGTCTTCGACCAGCTCGAGGCGGGGCCGAAGACCATCGCCGAGACGGCGGCCGTCACCGGCGCCTCCGAGCGCGGCCTGAAGGCCATCATGAATGCCCTCGTCGGCCTCGGCTTCCTCAAAAAGTCCGGCGACCGCTATGAGCTGACCCCGGAGAGCGCAACTTTCCTTGTCTCCACCAAGCCCACCTTCATGGGCGGCATGGTCAGCCACACCTCGCAGCAGCTCATCCCCCACTGGCTTCACCTCACCGAGGTCGTGACCACCGGCAAGCCCGACACCTCGGTCAACGCCGAAGGCCCTGGCAGCGCCTTCTTCCAGGAGCTGGTGAGCAATATCTTCCCCATGAGTTATGGGCCGGCCAAGGCCCTCGCCGCGCACCTCGACCTCGGGCCATCCGGCTCGCCGGTGCGCGTGCTCGATCTCGCCGCCGGCTCGGGCGTGTGGGGAATCGCCATCGCGCAGAGCTCGCCGCGCGTGGCCGTCACCGCGGTTGACTGGCCCGGCGTCCTTCCCATCACACAGAAGACGGCTGCAAAGTTCGGCCTTGCCAACCGCTTCACCTTCACGCCCGGCGATCTGCTCGTCGCGGACTTCGGCAGCGGCTACAACGTCGCCACGCTTGGCCACATCCTGCACAGCGAAGGCGAGGAACGCTCGAAGAAGCTGCTGAGCAAGGTCTTTGACGCGCTCGCTCCGGGTGGCACCATCGCCATTCAGGAGTTCCTGGTCAACAACGACCGCACCGGGCCGCCGATGGGTCTCATCTTCGCCGTCAACATGCTCATCCACACCGACGTAGGCGACACCTACAGCTTCGAGCAGATCGCCGCCTGGCTGCGCGAGGCCGGCTTCAAGGACCCACGCCAGATCGAGGCCCCCGGCCCCTCGCCGCTCATCCTCGCCACCAAACCATAGCTCGCATCCATGCCGGGTGCCCCATTCATGACGACAGCCTCATCGTCGTCATGGGTGGGATAACACAATGACTCATGAAGCCGGAGGTTGGGTGCCCCACATCTCGATGTTGAGATGTGGGATCTCTAATCTTCACGGCGTCAGTACAATCTTGCCGATGCCGCCCTTCTCTCCCACCGCCTGCGCCTTGGCCGCATCCTTCAGCGGCATCACGCGGTCCACCGGCAGCTTCAGCTTGCCGTCGCGCACCGCCTCGGCGTAATGCACCACCGTCTTCGGGTCAGGCTGCGCCGTCATCAGCTTGACGTTCACCGTCGGATGCAGCGCCGCATCCTTCGGCGGCCCCACAAGGCTCCCGTAGTTTCCGCCGGGCTTCACCTTGCCCAGCAGCAGCGCCGCAACATGGCCGCCCACTGCATCCGCAACTCCGTCTACCGTGCCCAGCTTCGCCACCGCCGCGTCGTCGTCAATGTCGATCGCCGCCGCCGCGCCCAACTGCTTCGCCTCGTCGATCTGCTTCTTCCGCACGCCCGCAATCACCTTCGCGCCAATCTCCAGCGCTGCAAACAGTGCGCAACGGCCCACGCTGCCGACCGCGCCGGTCAGCACGATCGTCTGCCCCGGCTGTACGTCCGTCGCCTTGCGAATCAACTGGTCGCCGGTCAACGAGGCCAGCGGAACCGCCGCGGCGTCCGTCATCTCCAACCCCTCAGGAATCTTCGCCAGGTCCGCCGCCTTCACCACACACAGCTCGGCATAGGTCTGCCTCGTCAGCGCGAAGACGCGGTCGCCGACGGCAAAGTCCTTCACGCCTTCACCCAGCTCGCGCACCAAGCCCGCCACATCGCGTCCAAGAATCCCCGGAAACTGCACCGGAAAATGTTCCTTCGCCGCACCCGAACGCATCTTCCAGTCAATCGGATTCACGCTGATCGCGCGCACGGCGACCAGCACCTCACCCGGTCCTGGCTTCGGATCGGGAAAGCCCTCATACTTGAGCTTCGATGGCGAACCATACTCATGCAGAACCACAGCCTTCATCGCAACACCTCGAATACAGGATGAGATGCAGCAACGCGGACGGTGAATATACTCAGGTTGCATGGGATTGAATCGGTGGCTACGAAATCGGGCGCGCGCAACAGTGGATGGGCTGTTCTGCTCGTCGTCTCCCGCCATCCAGCGTGTAGGGGATGAGGGCAGCGGATGGGTCATCGATACCCGGCTGAAGCCTGAGATCTGCTACTGCGCGGGAGTGGGCAAAGGCATTTCGTTTGAGGTGGGTCTGGCGAAGATAGCGTCCAAGCCCGTGCTGGTCTTCGATCCATCGCCGACCGCAACCCCTACGATCGCGCGAACCGATCTCTCGAACATCGAGTTTTTTCCCATAGGGCTGGCTGCGAACGATGGCATCGTCGAGTTCTCCGTGCCGCAGGACGCGGACGAGGGATCGTTTTCGGTGGCGCGCGAGGGTCTCGATCGCGTGAGCTTCGAGTGCTGGAGCCTGCAGACGATTATGAACAAGCGCGGCGATCGGGCGATCGATCTGCTGAAGATGGATATCGAGGGGTTCGAGTACGATATCGTCGACCAGGTTCTTACCCAGAAGATTCCGGTGCATCAGCTGTGCGTTGAGTTTCATGCCTGGCTGCGGCCGCGCCAGACATGGAAGACGATCTGGCGACTGCGCCAACACGGTTATCGCCTGGTCTTCAAACACCGCGGCGACCACACGTTTGTGATGAAAGAAAGCCGCTATCAGTCGATGCTGTCGCGGTAGCTGTCTCGACGCTGGCCCGTGGCGAAGTCCTTTACGCCCTGCCCAGAGTGCGCACCACGGACGCCACATCGCGTCCAACGTCGTGCGAAAACCTGCACCAGCTTTTTCGCAATGCACCTCTACGATTCCGCCAGAGGCATGAAAGAAGGCGCTACGGCTTTCTGGCGTTCAAATGTCCCTGCCTGGCGTAGCTCAACAGCGGCTTATCGCGTGTAACGAGCGTCAACCCATGCTCACGTGCCGTAGAGACGAGGAGCCGGTCGGCAGGATCCCGGTGGATGTTGCCCGGGAGGCGAGTGGATTCGATCAGAATCCCGGTCGTGAGCGGGAGCAGCCGAAAGCCATCGTCCGCGACCGCCTGCGCCACGAAGTTGTCGATCGACGTCCCAAGGATGACCTCCTGTTCAAGATCAAGACGCGCGAGTTCAAGGACGGAGATGTCAGAGATGTAAACGCGCTCCTGACGCTGCCAGGATTCAACATCCGAAAAGAATGTTGCGGAGACCTTGCGCGAGTCCTGTATCTGCGCCCAGAGCCACGCATGAGTGTCGAGAAGGAAGCCATTCACTTGCGCTTCTTCTCTTTGCGAACGCCATTGACGCGGTTCCATTTCTCAACCGGATCAGGCCAGTAGAGAGGCTTCATGATGTCGCCCACGATCTTGACATTGGGCGAGCGCCCTATCACCGAGCGAAAGGGCTTCTCCTCCGGCTCAATAGGAACCAAACGAGCCATCGGTTTACCGCGCTTCGTCACGATGACATCGAGCGCTTCGTCGTGCACCTCATCGATAAGGTGCAGGCACTTGGCCTTCAACTCGCCTGCCGGAACCGTCAACACCCCCGGCTTTTTCAAGGAACCCTTCATGACCATAGTCTATGACCATGGTCATAAGGGTGGCAACTCTCTTATCTGAGATACTGCTGCCAGATGCCGCCCGGGCTCTCGGCGACTGCACGAATCGCCTCGTTACGTTGTCCAAGAAACCGCCCACAATATCTCCGCAACACCATCCTCTCAGCCAGCCAACCCAGCGGGCCAAGCGGCGCAGCGAAACGCAGTTCATCGCGCATGAAAGTCTCGCCTTCTTGCGTAGCTTCAAAAAAGTGCTCGTGCTCGAAGCTGCGAAACATTCCCTCGATCATCACATCGCGAAAGTAGCGTGGCCGCTCATAGCGATCGATCAAAGACGTGTGCCTCAGCATGAGCCCGAAGTGCCGTCCTCGCCATGTGACGGTTTCATTCGGACCAATGAGACCGTGAGTGACTCCCGCGATGGCTTGCTCACGTGTCGGTTACGTACTCGCCATGTGCAGATCGATGCTCAACGACAAAAGAAAGCAGCGCTCCGGAGGCGCCGCAATCCTTGTTTCAAGCTTGATGATCTGCACTACAACTCCATCGCATGCTCGACAACCAGTTTCTTCGCGCGCGTCAAAAACTCCTCGACCGTCTGCGATCCCTGATCGCCCTTGCCGCGCACCCGCACGCTCACCGCATCCGTCGCCGACTCCTTATCGCCCATCACCAGAATGAACGGCACCTTCTCCAACCCGAAGTCGCGAATCTTGGCATTCATCTTCTGGTTGGAGCCATCGAGCTCCACCCGCAGCCCCGCCGCCTCCAGCCGCCGCTTCACGCCCTGCGCATACTCCAGGTGCTTCTCCGAGATCGGCACCAACCCCACCTGCACCGGCGCCAGCCACAGTGGAAACGCGCCCGCATAGTGCTCGATCAGCACACCAAAAAATCTTTCCACCGACCCGAACAGTGCGCGATGCACCATCACCGGTTGATGCCGCTCGCCATCGTCGCCAATGTACTCAAGCTCGAAGCGCGCGGGCAGATTGAAGTCGAACTGCACGGTAGACAATTGCCACAGGCGCCCCAGCACATCGACCAGCTTGATGTCGATCTTCGGCCCGTAGAACGCCCCTTCACCGAGGATGCCCTTGAAGGCCACGCCGCGCTTGGTCAGCAGGTTATGCAGCACCGACTCAGCCTTCTCCCAGTCCGCCGCATTGCCCACAAACTCACTGGCCTTCTTCGGATCGCGCAGCGAGAGCTCCACGCGATACTCCGCAAAGCCAAAGGTCTTCAGCACCGCCTCGGCGAAGTCGAGACAGGCCTCGATCTCGCCCTCAATCTGCTCCGGCGTGCAGAAGATGTGCGCATCGTCCTGCGTAAATCCGCGCACGCGCAACAGACCGTGCATGGTGCCACTACGCTCATAGCGATAGACATTTCCCAGCTCCGCATAGCGCTGTGGCAGGTCGCGATAGCTCCTCGGCTGCGATTTGTAGATCAGAATATGGCCGGGACAGTTCATCGGCTTCAGCCGGTACTCCGCGTCGTCCAACTCCATCGGCGGATACATATTCTCCGCGTAGTAGCCTTCATGCCCGCTGATCTTCCACAGCTCGCGGCGCATGATGTGCGGCGTAAACACCAGCTGGTAGCCGCGCCGCAGGCACTCCTCGCGCATCCAGTCTTCCATCGCCTTGCGGATCAGCCCGCCCTTGGGATGCCAGAAGATCAGACCCGCGCCCGCGACCTCCTGGATCGAAAACAGATCGAGCTGCTTGCCCAGCACGCGATGGTCACGCGCCTTGATCTCTTCAAGCTGCTTGAAGTATGCGTCCAAATCCTTCTGCGAAAAAAACGCCGTGCCGTAGATGCGCTGCAGCTGCTGGTTGTCCTCCTTGCCCAGCCAGTACGCACCCGCAATCGAGATCACCTTGAAGGCCTTCACGCGCCCCGTCGAAGGCACATGCGGCCCGCGGCAAAAATCAGTAAACCCGCCGTTCTTATACAACGAAATCTGCTCGCCGGGTTTGGTGAAGCGCTCGATGAAGTGCACCTTCATGAACTCGCCGGCGTTTTCGTAGTCCTTCAGGCCCTGCTCACGCGGAACCTCTTCCCGCGTGAATCGCTCATCGCGCTTGACGACATCGGCCATGCGAGCTTCGATCGCCGCAAGATCGGCTTCCGTGAACGGGGTCTCGCGATAGACGTCATAGAAGAAGCCGTTGTCGGTCGCCGGCCCATGCCCCAGCTTGGTCTCCGGAAACAGTTCGAGGATCGCCGTCGCCATCACATGCGCCGCCGAGTGCCGCACGACACGCAGCGCCGCTGGGTCATTTTCCTTCAGCAGCTCCAGCGCGACATCTTCGGTCAGCGGCGCATTCAGGTCGACAATCCGTTCGCCAGCTGTCTCATGCCCGGCATACATGGCCTCTTCAGTCTGGGCGGCCTCCGCCTCATCGGCCGCAGTCTCAGCCGTCTTACTGGCGTGCAACGGCCGCACCCGCGCGACCACCACCGCCGCGGCCAGCCGCGGCGAGATGCTGTTGGCGATCTCCATCGGTGTGGTCCCGCGCGCCGCCTCGCGCACCGAGCCGTCAGGAAGCTGAATACGAATCATGTCAATCACTGCTTCTAAGAATAGATGGTCAGCCTACCTGGCGTCCTCTTGCTCGAAGTCCTCCAGTTGAAAATGGATCGCACGAAGGGCATCGATAGCGTGCCTGCCCCAATGCGACAGGAACCCGAACCTCCATTCCCACAGAACGCGGTGGAGATGTTTTTCGCGGTCCGTGTCCAGTGCCTCCAGCCCCGGTTTCAGGTCGCGCCAGATGTTCGCGAGGCAATCCGATAGGGTCGAGATCACGGGCTCCGGCTGTTCGAGGTTCAATGGGTAAAACACGACCCAGAATGGGTCCTGAAATCCTGCCTTCGGTAGTCGCTGCTTAATTCCTCGTCTCTTCTGGCGAGTTCGCTCCCGATCTTCTGGGAGATCGTCACCTGGATCCCTTGGCAAGGGCAGATCGAGCGCAGCTGTATATAGCGGCAACAGAACGCCACGAATAGTACGCAATGCCTCTTTGCCTGTTCCAAACCCGCTCTCGAGTACGCCGCAAAAGATGCGCGCACGTTGCTCAAATGCGTCGTTTACGTCGGGAGACTTCATGAGGGCAGCTTACTCGAAACTCTGCGGCTCCTGCGCACTCGGCGTCTTCATTACGATCGTCACGGTACAAGCCGGCCATTACCAAAGGCCTCATTTCAGCGGAAAGTTGTACCACTTACAGCCAACGCGGCATTAGCTCTTGAGGTTCGCAGCCGTAGAGTCCATCCAGTAGTTTCATAGGTTCCAACCTACGGGTTTACAAAAAACATGCAGATTCTCTGTAAGGCCTCCGACACCGTTGCCGACGTCCGCTGCACCATCTGCGGGCAGGCTTTCCTCATCTACTGGACGCGTTCCTGCGCCGAAGACCGCACCACCCGCGTCGAGATCCAGCAGGTCCTCGGCTCGCATCACCACGACAGCACCGCGCCCGCCGCGCATCCGCCGGTCGAGTTCTCGGTCTCCATAAAACCCGCTCCTGGCTACTTCGACTCGCTCGGGGCCTACGCCTAGCCCTTTGCCCCTCGTCCCTGGCCTTCCTGCCACTTCGCGGGCGCACCCGTGCCATCTTTCACATTTATATAGAGGGACCCCGGGGCCCAATCCTGCCGCATTGACGGCATCGTCCCCGTCCTATATCTTTGCCGACGGCAAAAATACTACACCGGGCGGCCCCTCCAAATGTCTCTTCGTCGTTCTGCGTTTCAGGTCTTCGTAGCCGTCACTCTTGGGATCGTTCTCACCGGCTGCGGCTCGGGGGGCGGCCACCCAACCCCGGCCCCTGTTACCACCACGACCACGCTCTCCGTCTCGCCCACTTCCAACGTATCGACGTCGACGCCTGTAACCCTCACCGCAACCGTCAGCGCAACTGTCGGCGGCGCAACGGGCTCTGTCACTTTCCTTGACGGCACGACGACCGTTGGCACGGCGACCCTAACCTCCGGCACAGCCACGGTGACGCTCTCCACGCTGACCGCCGGCTCCCACAGCTTCACCGCCCGCTACGCCGGCGACGGTGCTCATTCCGGCAGCTCCGCCTCGGCCGTCTCGCTGTCGGTCGCCGCGCCCCCCGCAACCACCACCGCCACGCTCACCCTCGCGCCCGACACCAACGTGACGACAACCACACCCGTCACGCTCGCCGCCACGATCACCTCCAGCAGTGGCACGCCCACCGGAACGGTCACCTTCCTCGACGGCATGACCACGGTCGGCACGGCGACGCTCAGCTCCGGCACGGCCAGCGTTGCGATCTCGACGCTCACCGCCGGCTCGCACAGCTTCACCGTGTCCTACGCCGGAGACAGCGGCTTTGCAGCCAGCACGTCGACGGCTGTCGCGCTCACCGTGACCGCCCCCATCGCGGCAACGACGACCGCGCTGACCCTCTCGCCGACCAGCAACGTGACGACGGCCACGCCGGTCACGCTGACCGCGACCGTCAGCTCCAGCGCAGGCACACCCACCGGCACGGTCACCTTCCTCGACGGCACGAAGAACCTCGGCACCGCGAACCTCGCCTCAGGCATCGCCACCCTGACGATCTCCACGCCCACCGCCGGATCGCACAGCTTCACCGCCAGCTACACCGGAACCAGCAGCTTCGCGACCAGCGTCTCGTCCGCCGTCACGCTGACGGTGATCGCGGCCACTACCACCACTCTCGCCGTGGCACCTAACACCGGCGTCACGGACACAACGCCCCTCACGCTCACCGCAACCATTACTTCCAGCGCCGGCACACCCACCGGCAGGGTCACCTTCCTCGACGGCACGAATAACCTCGGCACCGCGAACCTCGCCTCCGGCGCCGCCACGCTGAATCTCTTCACGCTCGCCGCCGGTTCACACAGCCTCAGCGCAAAGTACGCCGGCAATAGCAGCTACGCCGCCAGCAACTCTTCAGCCCTCGCGTTCACGGTCACCAGCGCGGGCGCCATCAACGCGCACGCCGCCTTCACCTTCACCACCGCCAACCAGACCATCTCGGGCTTCGGCGCGGCGGAGGCCTTCTACGCCAGCTGGCTCGATCAGCATCCCAACCGCGCGGCCATTTACACCGCGCTCTTCGATCCGGTGCAAGGTCTCGGTCTCAACTTTCTGCGCGTGCAGGATCTCTATCGGAACGGCGCCGCGGATACCGACACACCGAAGGTCGTCGCCGCCGCCAACACTGCTCACGGATCGCCGCTCACGCTGCTGATGAGCTCCTGGTCGCCGACAGCCGACCTGAAGAGCAACGGCACCACCACCGGCGGCGGGACGCTGGCCCAGGTGAGCGGCGCCTACAACTACGCCGGCTTCGCGCAGTACTGGTACAACTCGCTGACGGCTTATGCCGCCCTCGGCGTCAGCCCCGACTACATCTCCATCCAGAACGAGCCGGATTGGCCAGCCAGCTATGACTCCTGCCTCTTCGACGCCACCGAAGGTACCCACGCCGGCTACGGCAAAGCCTTCGACGCGGTTTACAACCAGATCAACGCCGGCAGCCTGGCCAAGGTCCCGAAGATGATCGGCCCGGAGACGCTCAGCGCCGGATCGAGCTTCCTCAGCCTGTCCGCCTCCGTCTCCACCGCCGAGATCTCCGCCTACGCGCATCATCTCTACAACGTCAGCTCGACCGATGCCAATCCTGACGACGGCCTCGCCGCGCTCCAGGGCGTCGAGACCGCCTATCCCACGCAACCCAAATTCATGACCGAGTACTTCGACGCGCCCGGCTTCCTCACCGCCTGGAACATCCACAACGCCTTCACCGTCGCCCACGACAACGCCTATATCTTCTGGGGAGCCACCTGGCCCAGCACGCTCGACGCAGCCAAGGATCAGGCCGCCGATCAACAGGGCCTCATCTACATCGACAATCCTTTCAATGCGCAATCCACATGGTCCTTCACGCAGGGTTGGACCTACAACGACTCCTACTACGCGATGAAGCATTACAGCTACTACATCAAGCCCGGCTACGTTCGCTATAACGCCACCGTCGACAACACCGACGAGCGCGTCAGCGTCTACCAGAGCCCCGACCAGAAGACCACCATCATCGTGGCGCTGAACGTGTCGACGAGCAAAACCGATGTGCTCGCGCTCGATCTCTCCAGCATCACCTACACGACCTCGGCGCTTTACCGCTCCACCTTCTCGCAGCCCATCACCACCGGCGAGCGCTGGGCCAGTCTCGGCGCTTACGACTCGACCAACGGCATCACGCTCGCTCCGCAGTCCGCCGTCACAATCGTTCTGACGAACTGACAGTGGCCCCCCGCCGGCCCGCAAGCAATGCTCCTCGTCCGCGAACGCACGCAACGCGATATCGTTCTACTAGGAGGCCGACGACGCGATTCCCCTGCGTCGTCGTTCTGCCGCTGCCGTCGCGCCCGACATCCCGGAGAAGCATGTCCCAGAGAAAAATCGTCATCACCGGCGCGGCCGGCCTGGTTGGACAAAATCTTGTGCCGCGACTTGAAGCCGCGCGCCTTCAGGCCGGCGGCCCCGGCGAACTCGTCGCCATCGACAAGCACCCCTCCAATACCGCCACCCTTCGCCGCCTGCATCCCGGCCTCCGCGTCATCCACGCCGACCTCGCCGAGCCCGGCCCCTGGCAGAACGAGTTCGAAGGCTGCACGCATCTGGTCAACGCCCACGCGCAGATCGGCGGCCTCTACACCGCCGAGTACGTCCGCAACAACATCACCGCCACCGAGCGCGTGCTCGAAGCCGCGCTTCGCTATCACGTCCCCTACGTCGTCAACATCTCCTCCTCGGTCGTCACCTCCCAGGCCGTCGACGACTACACCGAGACCAAAAAAGCGCAGGAGGCGCTCGTCCTCAGCTCCGGCCTCAAGCAGGTCGTCCTTCGGCCCACGCTGATGTTCGGCTGGTTCGACCGCAAGCATGTCGGCTGGCTGGCGCGCTTCATGCAGCGCGCGCCCGTCTTCCCCATCCCCGGCAACGGCCGCTTCCTTCGCCAGCCGCTCTTCACCGGCGACTTCTGCGACATCATCGCCAGCTCGCTCCAATCCGAAATCACCGGCGCCTACAACGTCACCGGCCAGCAGCGCATCGACTACATCGACCTCATCCGCGCCGTGAAGCAGGCCACCGGAGCCCGCGCGCGCCTCGTCCGCATTCCCTATCGCCTCTTCTGGCTCCTGCTCAAGACCAATGCCCTCTGGGACAAGAACCCAGCCTTCACCGCGAGCCAGTTGGAAGCCCTGGTCACGCCCGACATCTTTGAAGTCATCGACTGGCCCCGCATCTTCGGCGTCCGTGCCACGCCGCTCGAGGAAGCGTTGAACACAACCTTCCGCGATCCCACCTACTCCAGCGTCGTGCTCGATTTCTGAGTGTAGGGAGTGCTGCCCCGGCCCATAAGCCGCCCCTCGAAAGCACTCTCGAAAGCCCGCGGGTCAGGACTCTTTTCAGTCTGTTTGAGCAGTCTTCCCGCTCACAAAAACTGATCGCAAAAGGCACTTGACAAAGGGGCAGAACACGCCTGTATTCCCGGCGTCTCGTGAAGCAGAATGGCGCGCCCGGCAACTATAATAAGAGAGACGGTACTACGAGGAAATAAGACAGACGGTATCCAGAGAACCGGCCGCACTTTTGCAGTCCCAGGACCGACAAAAATTTCGTAATTAAAGCGTGACAATGGCAGACGATCAGAACCCGCAACTCCCTCTCGAACCCGACTCCAACCCGCCCAGCCCGCAGGACGCCAACTCCAACAACCCTCCGCCCAACGGCGCGGGCGGCGACGGCCCCGGCGCGCCCACCGGCCCCAGCGCCCTCCAGATGCTGCCCATCAACCTCGAAGAGGAGATGCGCCGCTCCTATCTCGATTACTCCATGTCGGTCATCATCGGCCGCGCCCTGCCCGACGCTCGCGACGGCCTCAAGCCCGTCCATCGCCGCGTCCTCTACGGCATGCAGGAGATGGGCCTGCAGTTCAACAAGAAGTACACCAAGTCCGCCAAGGTCGTCGGCCACGTCATGGGCAACTACCACCCCCACGGCGACGCCGCCATCTACGACACCATGGTCCGTCTCGCGCAGCCCTTCAGCCTGCGCTATCCGCTCATCGACGGCCAGGGCAACTTCGGCTCCGTCGACGGCGATCCACCCGCCGCCATGCGTTACACCGAATCCCGCATGACCCGCCTCGCCGGAGAAATGTTGGCGGACATCGACTCCGACACCGTCGACTTCGTCCCCAACTACGACGAGTCCACCTCCGAGCCCTCCGTCCTTCCCGCGCGGCTGCCCAACCTCATCGTCAACGGCTCGACCGGCATCGCCGTAGGCATGGCCACCAACATCCCGCCGCACAATTTAACCGAAGTCCTCAACGCCACCATCGCTCTTCTGCAAAAGGAGAAGTCAGAGACCAAATCCGACCTTGAGCTCTGCCTCGAGCACGTCAAAGGCCCCGACTTCCCCACCGGCGGCTATCTCTACGGCCGCGGCAACCTCGCGCAGACCTACAAGACCGGCCGCGGCCGCTTCATCATGCGCGCCAAGTGCGGCCTCGAGCAGATCTCCGGCGGCCGCTCCGCCATCATCACCACCGAGATCCCCTACCAGGTCAACAAGTCGAACCTCATCAAAAAGATCGCCGAGCTGGTCAACGACAAAATCATCGACGACATCTCCGACGTGCGCGACGAGTCCGACCGCGACGGCATGCGCATCGTCATCGAGCTCAAGCGCGGCGCGCAGCACGAGATCGTCCTCAACCAGCTCTTCAAGCACACCCAGATGCAGGAGAGCTTCTCGATGATCTTCCTGGCTGTGCACAACAATCAGCCCAAGGAGCTCTCACTCCCCGCGGCCATCCACGCCTTCATCGACCACCGCATCGACGTCGTCCGCCGCCGCACCGCCTTCCTGCTCAACAAGGCCCGCGAGCGCGAGCACACTCTGCTCGGCTACCAGATCGCGCTCGACCACCTCGACTCGGTCATCAAGATCATTCGCCAGTCGTCCTCCCGCGCCGACGCCCGCGAAAACCTCTTCGGCTACTTCTCCAACCGCACCATCAATCTTCGCGGCACAGAGCTCCGCGGCGTCAAGCTCGACCCGACGAAGTACGCCATCGACCTAGCCGGCGGCAGCGTCTCCGCGCAGCTTGCGGGCAACACCGCGGGCACATTAATTCTCAGCTACCGCCAGATCGACGCGATCCTGGAACTGCAGCTGTACCGCCTCACCCAGCTCTCCATCGACGAGCTCCTCAATGAACTGAAGACCGTCCGCGACAACATCGCCGAGTACGAAGCGATTCTCGCCAGCGAAAAGCGCCTCAAAAAAGTCATCATGAAGGAGCTCGAAGACATCCGCGACAAGTACGGCGACGCCCGCCGCACCGCCATCATCGACGAGACCTCCGAGCTCACCCTCGAAGACCTCATCGCCGACGAGCAGGTCGCCGTCACCGTCTCCAACACCGGCTACCTCAAGCGCACGCCCATCAGCATCTACCGCCAGCAGAAGCGCGGCGGCACCGGCCGCATGGGCATGAAGACCCGCGAGGAAGACTTCGTCTCGCAGCTCATCATCGACTCCACCCACGCCTTCCTGCTCTGCTTCACCAACACCGGCCGCGTCTACTGGCTCAAGGTCTACGAGATCCCCGACATCGGCGCCGCCGGCAAGGGCAAGGCCATGGCCTCGCTCGTCGACCTCCAGCCCGGCGAAAAGGTCGTCACCATCCTCCCCGTCCGCGACCTCGAAGAGGCCTCCAAGTACGTGCTCTTCGCCACCCGCAACGGCACCGTCAAGAAGACCGCGCTCAAGGACTTCTCGAACGTCATGGCGCGCGGCATCATCGCCATCGGCATCGACAAGGACGACGAGCTCATCACCGCCCGCATCACCGACGGCGAGCAGGTCATCTTCCTCGCCACCCACGACGGCATGGCCATCCGCTTCGACGAGCGCGACCTCCGCGCCATGGGCCGCCCGGCTTTTGGTAATCGTGGCATCTCGCTCAAGAAGGGCGACTACGTCATCGGCGCCGCCGTCACGCCCTCCAACGAGGCCCGCAACAAGACGCGCCTCGCCGTCGCCGCCGCCAAGGGCCTCAAGGCCCAGGTCGAAAAGGCCATCGACGAGGCCGGCATGTCTCTACCCGACTCCACAGACCTGTCCTCTCGACCGGGCGCTTCCTCTTCTCTGTCATCTCGACCGGACCTTGAGCGAGCGCAGCGAGTCGAGAGGGGAGTGGAGAGACCTGCATCTGGCAAGGCGCCGAAGCTCTCTGACGTCGTCGCCCGCTCCTCCGCCCCTGACGGACAGGAGGTCCTCGGCTCTGACGTCGAGATCGACCCCGCCATGCAGGAAAAACTCCTCAAGCTCGACGAGAAGCTCGGCCTCACCCCCTGCCTCATCCTCTCCGTCTCTGACAACGGCTACGGCAAGCGCACCGACGTCGACGCCTACCGCCTCCAGTCGCGCGGCGGCAAGGGCGTCATCAACATGAAAGCCACCGCCAAGGTCGGCAAGGTCGTCACCATCCAGCTCGTCGACGACACCACCGAGATGATGGTCATCAGCCAGTTCGGCAAGATCATCCGCATCGACACGAAATCGGTTCGAGCCGCCGGCCGCAGCACCTCCGGCGTCCGCCTCTTAAACCTCGAAGCCGACGACAAAGTAGCCAGTGCCACCGTCATCCCCCCCGAAGACCCCAAAACCAACGGCGAAAACGGCACCCTCGTGCAGTAGACCGCCTCGCTCTTTTGTTTGTCATTCCCGCAGGGAATCTGCGTTTCGCATTTCGGATCACAGCGGCTTGGAAGGGGCACGGATTAAGCCGTGCCGTAGAAACTCCACCCAAACACCAAAGGCTCGGGCTAAAAGCCCGAGCCTTATTCGTCTTGCAAAGTTGGATGGCTACGAAACCCCGTCAAGAAGCTAGGAACTTGGATTGTCATCGGCTGAGGACGGGCCCGTGCTGACTTTGATCCTCATTTTCGTCAATGACGCCATTAAGTGTCAGCTGTTCTCCCGTCGGTTCGCCCAAACGTTTCTCCGATTTAGCGATCGTGAGAAAAGCCGGTTTGCAGATTATCTGCCGAACGATCAAATCGGTGAGCAAGCGCGAAGTCGGCGCCGCTCGCGCGAGCAGGGCAGTATCCGACGTCATTACAACCACATGCTCACCGATTTCAACTTCACCCGCGTCGCAGGCCATCATTAATGCCTGAACGCAAAGGTTCATGCTTCCGCAAAAAATGTTTAGAGCATTACCCACGATGCTCATGTCTTGGCCCATCGCCCCATGCTGCTGGTATTGGGCGGAGATGGAATCAAATGGAAGATGCGCACGGATAAGCGGGATGCCTCTCGACAAAAATTGAGCTTTCACCTCCGCTGGGAAGACATGTGGCCCTAAAACTCCCTCACGCCTGACCTCAAACCCCTGGGCAAATGTGACACCAACAATTCGAATGTGAGCGTACTCGGGTCGGTCCAGAAATTGGTCAATGGCCTGCTGAATTCCTTCACCAACACCCGTAAAGATCACAAGTGTTTCTAATCCAAATTCAACCAATGTCTCAAACGATAGACGAAGGCACTCGGAAAGATTCGCCTTCCCTTCTTCGGCGAAATACGTGACGGTGCTAGTAACTTGCTTCATCTACGAGCCGCCTTTTTCAACGAAAAGAAGAAGATATCTTCCATCGAGCATCCAGATTGGCGGTGGGTCTCCACAGCTTCGATGAACTCAAACAGTTCTACGTCGTTGATAACGAGCTTTCCCTCGATATCTTTCTGTGGGATATGATTGCGACCGCCGTAATTGAGGTGAGGGCCGAACTTATCTCGGTCAATCCTGATGATGGTGTCCCGGTCCGATGCAGTGCGCGGCATCCCTTTGTCGTCAACGGTTGTAGTAGCCCCATATTGAAAGCCGAACTGAACACGCTCCCCTTGATCGTAAAAGGGATGAAGCTTAGATCGGTAGTACTCCTTCACGCGGGTGTACATTCCATCCGAATAGAGGATGGCCCAATCCGTCATCCAAGGAGGCATGTCGGGCCGCATCTTTGTTTCACAGCCGATACCACGAAAGGTAGTATCAGCTTGAAACTTGAGTGCGGCCCGCTTAGCTTCAAAGTTCGCTTTGTAATCTTTGAAGAGCATCTCTCACTGTTGTCTTAGGCTACCAGCAAGAGTTCACCTTCCGTAGTGTTAGTAAGCTCGCGCTTATTGGTTCGCGGATAGCGAAACGCGCACGACCTCTGCTTGGCCTCTATCGAAGCAGCAGCCTCCATAATGTCCAAAACGTTACTGAGTGCCGTGATCTGGTCCAAAGCGTAATGCCAATCCATGAGATCGAACGGATCGATCTTCGAGAGGCGCTCATCGCCTTCTGCGCAACTGAGCATTTCCTCAGTTGTTAGACCAGAGACGCGCTCAAACTCAGCTACAGTGCTGCGCGCCTCACGAAGAGTGGCTGCATTCTGGCTATTGATAGTCACTGAAATCCTTCTTGTTTCCTTTACTAGACATTCACGTTTGGTTCACTCGCAGAGCGTGGGAACCCGACTAATTGGAACCGACTCGCATCGATATATCGACCGGATGGCTCAACTCATTAGTTGCGACAAGTTCGTGAACGGATCGTATGCACTTCATCTCATCGTACCCCAAGGATTAGACGTTAAAGAACCACAGCGGATGCGTAGATTACATGCCTGCTTCCTTCGATGCAATTTATGCGGTTCCCAACAACGAATAGTACGAAGTCTAAGGATGGAGACTAATGAAATTGACCCAAGTTTGCAACGAAAAATCGTCGGACCCTCAACAAGCCATTTATTTACAATAACTTGCCATGGAACTACTGGAGCGAATATCGGCCTCGCTAATGCAGCCAAGGCCCATATGCTGAGAACGCGTGGGGTCTATTCATCGCCCGAATCGCGACCGGGATAACGCTCTGCCGAAGGCCGGGCTGAAGCGAAGCGTAACGACTGAAGTGAATTTGGGATGCCGCAGCCAACGTCTAATCTCGCGGAGCCCTACATGATCCGCGCTTGCCTCATCCTCGCCGCTGCAGCCACCCTCATTCCCATCGCCGCGCATGCGCAAACCCCCTGCAGCCTCCTCACCCCCGACCAGATCAAAGCCGTCCTCAACTCGCCGGTCGAGCCCGGCCAGCCCGGCGTCGCCAAAAACTCCAACGAATGCACCTGGAGCGACGCCAACGGTGCCGATCGCGTCTACATTGCCCTCCGCCCCGCCGCCGACTTCCCCACCTTCCGCACCCAAATCGAAAAGTCCGGCGGCCACCCAAGCCCCGCGCCCGGTCTCGGCGACGACGCCTTCTTCGTCTCCCCCCAACAACCCGACGACTCCTCCTCAGCCCTCTACGTCCTCACCAAAAACCACCTCCTGCTCCTCACCGTCACCCTCCCCGACGGCACCCAACAGACCAACCAGGCCGCCGAAAAGACCCTCGCCACCCAGATACTCCCCAAACTCTGACCGCGCAACGTCCTCCAGGAAAAGCGACCCCCCACCCGCTAACCCCTCTAAATGGAAGACTTTGGCTTCAAAGCTATGATTCCAGAGACTTTACCGACACGCGCATGTCTAGGTCCACCCCTAAGTCCAATCGTTTGAAGACTTTGCACGCAATCGCCGGGGAGGGGGACAGCTCCTGCCGCTCTACTTCTACTTCTTCTCCAGCGCCTTCTTCATATGTTTCGCGCAAGCCTCGGCCCAGCTTTGATAGATGTAAGCGTCAGCCTCCATCTGATCCACCTTGTTGAAGCGACAGGCGAACACCTGGCCGCCCGTACGAGCGTCCTTGATCGAAACGCTTCCTTTGCCGCCCGTACTTAGGACGAACGACGTAAAAAACCCCCGTTTATGCACGTGCGCATCGCCAGACATGACGAAATCGGCTTTCTCGCGCTCCTGCACAAGAACCACCGGCACCTTCTTTTTAACAATCGCGTCCGACACAAACTGCGCAAATCCATCCATCGGCTCAAGGAAGAGCTTTGCCCCGGGACCGAATGAAACAACGGGCACAGCAGGAACAGCGGCCGCTTCAGTGGAAGGCGTGGACGCGGTCGGCGCTGGCGACTGCGTCGCTGGCGCAGCCGTCTGCCCGAGCGCTGCACAACTCAACATAAGCAGGACCGCAAGCAGGCTTGCAAAAGCTTTCATAGGCACCTCGCATAGGCGAAATCGGCAGAAGATTACGCCAGACGAGCCCGCCGGCACAACACAACTTCTGGGGAGCGCGCGTAAAATCCCACCCATGCCCCGACTCCTGCCCATCCTCGTCCTCGCCGCCGCCACGCTCGCCGGCGCGCAGGCGCCCAAACCCGCGCCCGCCACCGACCTCCGCTCCGTCCTGCTCGAGCAGCTCCACTCCACCCACGACAAAGCCGAGTGGTTCGTCCCCATCGACACCGCCGTCGCCGGCCTCACCCCCGAGCAGGCCCGCTGGACACCCCACGCCGGTGGCCCCGGCCAGATGCACTCCGTCGCCCAGCTCGTCGCCCACCTCATCTACTGGAACGAGCGCTCGCTCGCCCAGCTCCGCCACCAGAAGCCCGCCGCCTACTCCGGCAACAACGAGGACACCTTCGTCGGTTACGACGTCAACCACATCACCGCCGCCCAGTGGTCCGCCCTCGTCGCCCGCCTCGACCACTGCATGACCGGTTACGAGCAGTGGGTCCAGCACGCCTCCGACGCCGACCTCGCCCACAACGCCTCGCTCCTCGCCCACATCGGCACCCACAACGCCTACCACCTCGGCGAGATCGTCTACGTCCGCAAGCTCCAGGGCTCCTGGGACCCCAGCAAAGGCGTCAAATAGCCGCATCCTCCCATCAGCCGCCGGCGCACGTTAGAGGAGGCCGCTAACCTGTCAAACCTCCCATCCCAACCCATTCAAACTACTATCCAAACCTGCATAACGTAGTTTTTGTTCCTTTCCAGGCGTCTCCTTGCTGCGGCGAGGTCCT
>DATCFM010000090.1:0-9171 GCA_036509515.1 Acidobacteriaceae bacterium | reverse complement strand
CGCTCGGTCGTCCTCAACGACGGCTTCGTCGCTCCTCCACGCTCCGCCGCACAGGCCTGGTACGAGCCATGGGATGAAAACCTGAAAGAAGGCAAGCTGCACCGCAGCGACGAAACTCCTTACGGCGATTGGTGGAACAACCACCAGGGCGCCGGCGACCAGTGGTACGACGAGTTCTACAAATCGCCCACCGACTACACCTACAACATCAACCTCCGCAACATCCTCACCGAGTACGGCGAGATGGAAGGCTGCGCGCGCCCCGACATCCACGGCCTCATGGTGCACCAGATCACCGAGACCTACAAAAAATATGGAGGTACGAGCTACGACCTCACCGACCACGAAGAGATCATCGCCGGCTACAACCGCTTCCTCGACAAGTGGGGCTTCCGCAAATCCTTCCCCACGCCCGACCACGTCTTCCGCGCCTTCGGCCGCACCTGCTACGAGTCCTGGCAGAACTACATGGAGAACGCGCGCATCAACGACGCGCTCGACTTCGCCGCCATCTCCGGCTGGGAGTCCACCGCCATCGAAAACCACTCCGGCCTCGTCGACAACCTCCGCAACTTCAAATCCGACCCGAAGCTCATCGGCGACACGCTCCAACCCATCCGCCCCTGCGCCAAGCAGCGGGCACTCTCCATCGAACTCGGCAAACCCGCCGTCTTCGACGTCTTCCTCTTCAACGATTCGCACCATCCCGCCACCGGCACGCTCATCTTCTCGATGATCACGCCCAGTAACAAACGGATCGAGCTCAAGACATTCCGTGCACCGACGAACCAACCGCCCGATCAATTCCGCTATCTGCTCGAAGAAGCCTTCACCACGCCGCCACTCAAAGAAGAAGGCATTTATCGCTTTAAGTTTGCACTCTCTTCGGAACCACTCGCGACGCAGACGAAAGGGATTTGGGTTACCCGGAAAATGCCCGGCTACAAAGCGGAACAAATTCCTAGCCGTGATCCTCACATGTTTGCCGATGCCATATGGCTGAGCAAGACGGTGATTGCTATCAGCGGAATTACTGCCTCCCTTCGAACGCAACTATCTGTGATTGACGGCCTCACCCTCTCCGACTTCAAACCCGGCGAGCACTACGATGCCATCATCTCCTCCGGCATCATCTCACACACCCACGCCGACGGCCAAGTCGGCGAAACCACCGGCCTCGAAGCCGCTCCTCCGATGAAACCGGGCCACACACCCGAGCCTGGCGAAGAGGCCCAGATCGTTGCGCTCGGCCATCTGCAAACCGGCATCCTCGACGCCGTCCGCGCTGGCACGCCACTCCTCGTCATCCCGCAGACCGACACACTCTCCGACGGCGTCGCCAAAGAGCTCGCCGCCGCCGGAGCCTTCACCTACCACGGCGCGGTCGGTGACTTCCGCGCGCCATGGATGGGCAACTGGTACTTCGTCCGCGAGCACGCGCTCTTCGACGGCCTGCCGCAGAACTGCGCGCTCGGCAGCTTCTACCAGTGCAAAGGCCGCCCCTCCAACGGCCTGCTCATCGACCAATCTCCCAACGGCGATCCCATCGAAGTCGTCGTCGGCTACTCTCGCGACCACGACCGCAACGTTGGCGCCGGCACCTTCACCACGCGCCTCGGCAAAGGCAAGCTGCTCTTCCACCGCTGCCCCGACTTCCATCCTGTCCTGCAGCAGCGCTTTCTCGCCAACGCTCTGCGCTGGCTCGCCACCTGAAGTTCCAAAGCGCGCCGCAGATGACGCCGCCCACTCTCATCGGCGAAACTAACCTTCTCACGGAGCTACTCATGACCGGACCTCAGGAAGACACCATCCTCAACGCAGCCAACGTGCTGTTGGACGCGCGCCGTACAGGCAAGCCTCTCACGGATCTGCCACAAGCTCTGCAGCCCGCCTCGCTCGAGGACGCCTACGCCATCCAGGACCGCATCGCCGCAGCCTTCGGCGACATCGGCGGATGGAAGATCGGTGCAACCTCACCCGACGCCACGCCGATGTACGCGCCCATGCCCGCCGCCTGGATGGCCCCGACCGGCAGCCTGCTGAGCGGCGACCGATGGCGTTACCACGGCCTCGAAGCCGAGATCGCCTTCCTCGTCGGCCACGATCTTCCGCCCCGCCTTTCGGAGACCGGCGCCGAACCCTACACACGCGAAGAGGTCCTCGCCGCCCTGGCCTCCTGCCATCCCGCCATCGAAGAGCTGGAGCCTGCCTTCGCCGATCCCATGCAGGCCCCTCGACTCGCCATGATCGCGGACCTCCAGATGCACGGCGGCTTCCTCTACGGCCCGGCCGTCCCCAACTGGCAGAGCATCGACTTCAGCAAGGAAAAAGTCATGCTCGCCGTCGACGGCGTAGTCCGCGTGGAGCGCACCGGCTCCAACACCTCCGGCGACCTCCTGCGCCTGCTCCCCTGGCTCGCCAATGAAGGCGCCGCACGCACCGGCGGCCTGCGCAAAGGCCAATGGATCACCACCGGCTCATGGACTGGCTACACCCTTGCTTCCGCAGGCTCAGCAGCCGAGGTAACATTTTCCTCTGCCGGGCGCGTCGACCTGCGCTTCGCCTAAGCTCTTCGCATCCTGCATCTCGTATCTTCCGAAGGAAGTCTCATGACACTCCCATCCGGAGTCGACATCCACGCCACCACCGCCGCTCGCTACGATTCGGTCCTTACCCCCGATGCCCTCGCCTTCGCCGTCGCGCTGCATCGCGAGTTCAACCCACGCCGCAAGGAGCTGCTCGCCGCCCGCGTTGCGCGTCAGCAGCGTCTCGATGCCGGCGAGCGACCGAACTTCCTCCCGCAGACCCGTCAAGTCCGCGAAACTACGTGGACAGTCGCTCCCATCCCCGCCGATCTTCAGGACCGTCGCGTCGAGATCACCGGCCCCGTCGATCGCAAGATGATCATCAACGCGCTCAACTCCGGCGCGAAGGTCTACATGGCCGACTTCGAGGACTCGACTACACCCACATGGGAGAACGTCCTTGATGGCCAACTCAACCTCATCGACGCCATCCGCCGAACCATCACCTTCGACGACCCCGCCACGCACAAGCACTACGAGCTCATCGCCAACCCCGCCGTTCTCTTCATCCGCGCGCGCGGATGGCATCTCGACGAGCGCCACGTTGTTGTCGATAGCGACTACATGTCCGGCTCCATCTTCGACTTCGCACTCTATCTCTTCCACAATGCACGCGAGCTCATGGCCCGCGGCTCCGGCCCCTATTTTTATCTCGCCAAACTGGAATCGCATCTCGAAGCGCGCCTGTGGAACGACATCTTCCTTCGCGCGCAGGAAAGGCTCGGCATCCCGCGCGGGACGATTCGCGCCACGGTCTTGATCGAGACCATCCTCGCCGCCTTCGAGATGGACGAGATCCTCTTCGAGCTCCGCGAACACTCCGCCGGCCTCAACTGCGGCCGCTGGGACTACATCTTCAGCTTCATCAAGAAACTCGCCGCCGATACCACCATCCTTCTTCCCGATCGCGCCCAGGTCACCATGACCACGCACTTCATGCGGAGCTATTCTCTGCTCTGCATCAAGACCTGCCATCGCCGCCGCATCCACGCCATGGGCGGCATGAGCGCCTTCATCCCCATCAAGTCCGACTCCGAAGCCAACGAGCGCGCACTCGCCCAGGTCCGCGCCGACAAAGAGCGCGAAGCCTCCGACGGCCATGATGGCACATGGGTCGCGCATCCCGGCCTTGTTCCCGTCGCGCTTGAAATCTTCAACCGCCTTATGCCGCAACCCAACCAGATCGACAAGCAGCTCCCCAACTATCACGCTTCTGCCGCCGACCTGCTCGCCGTCCCGGCCGGCACCATCACCGAAGCCGGCCTCAAACAAAACATCGCGGTCGGCCTCGGCTACGTCGAAGCTTGGCTGCGCGGCATCGGCTGCGTCCCGCTCTTCAATCTCATGGAGGATGCCGCCACCGCGGAAATCAGCCGCGCGCAACTCTGGCAATGGGTGCACCACAAGGCGAAGCTCACCGACGGTGAAAACGCTGGCCGCCCCATCACCATCGCCCTTTGCGACGAGTACATAGACGACGAGCTGGCGCGAGCCAAAGAGACCGTGCCCGCCCCCCGCTATGAGGCCTACCAGCACGCGGCCTTCCTCATGCGCGAGCTCATCAAGGCCCCTAAATTCCAGGACTTTCTAACTGTCCCGGCGTACGCCCGCGTGCTCGATCGCGAGATCTATACCGCCTGAACGTCTGGCAGCCTTTGTAAAACACGGGCCCTCGAACATACATCCCCCGCGGCTTCGCCCTACTCTCATCTATTGGCGAAGTTCGCCCCTGAGGTTGCAAATGGCGCGTCCCTATTGGAGTGGGCAGGTAACAATCTCTCTCGTATCGTTCGGCGTGAAACTCTTCGTCGCGACAGAAGCCAAGAGCGAAATACGCTTTCACCAGATCGACCGCCGCAGCGGCGAGCGCGTCCGTCACCAGAAGGTCCTCTCCAGTGCGGTCGAGTCCGCGCCCGATGAAGCCGCCGAGCCCGTCGGCAAGAACGAGATCGTCAAAGGCTACGAGTATTCCAAGGGCCACTACCTCACCCTTGAGCCCGAGGAGATCGAGCACCTCCGCGTTCCTTCCAAGCACACCATGGAGGTCGCTCAGTTCGTCAACGAAGACGAGATCGATCCCGAGTACTTCGAGAAGCCTTACTTCGTCGTTCCCGAAAACGACGCGCAGACCGAAGCCTTCCTCACCGTCCGCAAGGCCCTGCAGGAGACAAAGAAAGTAGCCATCACCAAGATTGCCTTCGGTGGCCGCGAACACCTCGTCGCTCTCACTCCGGCTGGAACCGAAGAACACGGCGGCATGATGGCCTACATCATGCGTTACGCCGCCGAACTCCGCGACTCCGCCGACTACTTCGGCGACGTCAAGCACGTGAGCATCAATAAGGAGTCGCTCGATCTCGCCAAGGAGCTCATCAAGCGCCGCACGGCAAAGTTCAATCCATCGAAGTTCGTCGATGGCTATGAGATCGCGCTCAAGGAACTCGTCAACGCCAAGCTGAAGCACCTGCCCATCCCGAAGGAAGAGGAACACGCGCCCACCAAAGGCAAGGTCGTCAACCTCATGGATGCGCTGCGCAAGAGCGTTCGCAGCGGCGATACGGCCGAAGCGCCCGCGCGCAAGTCCGCGGCACGCAAGCCATCCACCTCCGAAAAGAAACCCGCCGCCAAGCACGGTCTCTCTCTCGTCAAGGGAAAATCACGCGCTGAGGCCAAGTCGACGACCCGCGCATCCAGCAAGCGCAAGAGCGCCTGAGGCTCATCCGCATGGCCCCTGCAAAGAAGCGCACCAAAGCACTATCGAAGTCCGCAAGCGCAGCGCGAAAGACTTCGCGAAGCCCAGCCTCGCGAAGTTCAGCCAAACCCACAAAACCCGCAGCCCGGACCGCAGCGAAGTCCTCAGCGCGCAAAACAAAAAGCACCAGGGCCTCCTCCGCCGACAGCGTCGACGAGCAGCTCGCGCGCTACCGCTCCATGCGCGACTTCGGAATCACCGCCGAACCCAGCGGCTCCGGTAAAGCCGCAAAAAAAACCGCCGCCGCGGGCGCCTCGTCACACCGCACGAAAACCTCCACTGGCCTTCCCTTCGTCATCCAGAAGCACGCTGCGAGCCACCTGCACTACGACTTCCGCCTCGGATGGAACGGCGTCCTCAAAAGCTGGGCCGTCGCCAAAGGTCCCAGCTATTATCCCGGCGACCGCCGCCTCGCCGTGCAGGTTGAAGACCACCCCATGGAGTACGGCGGCTTCGAGGGCATCATCCCCAAAGGTCAGTACGGTGGCGGCACAGTAATGGTGTGGGACCAGGGAACATGGTGGCCGCAACCCGGACACGAAAACGTCGACGCAGGATTGCGCGAGGGCTCGCTCAAATTCGAGATGAGCGGCTCCAAGATGAAGGGCAAGTGGACACTCGTGCGCATGAACCCGCGCTCCAATGAGAAGGCCAGCCGCTGGGCCAGCTCATCGAAACCCAACTGGCTGCTCATCAAAGAGCACGACGACTTCGAGCGCGGCCCCGACGACAAGCCCATCACCGAAGAGGCGCAGAACTCCGCCATCACCGGCCGCACCATGGACCAGATCGCCAACGAAAGCGATCACGTCTGGAACTCCAAAGAAACCGCCGGTTCGAGCCGCGCTTGGTATCGTCAATCTACACCGAAATCAAGCGCCAACGGCGCGTCGCATACCAGCCTGGGGCGCAGCCCCAGGTTACTATCGCCCCTGGAAGATAGAGGGCTGAGAGCCCGACGCATAGATCCCTCCACCATCAACAAACTCCCCAAAGAATCGCAACCGCAATTCGTGCCGCCCGAGCTCGCTGAACAAACCACCGCTCCGCCCGAAGGCGCCGACTGGCTGCACGAAATAAAACTCGACGGCTATCGCATGCAGGCGCGCAAATCGGGAGCAAGCGCCCGCGGCTCCAAATCCAATGTGCAACTGCTCACGCGTAAAGGTCTCGACTGGACCCACCGCATGCGCCCCATCGCCGACGCCATCGCCGCGCTTCCCGTAACCAACGCCACCCTTGACGGCGAAGTCGTGGTCCTCGACGACAAAGGCATCTCCAGCTTCGCCAACCTGCAAGCATCCTTCCAGAACGAAGAACGACATCCGCTGACTTATTTCGTCTTCGATCTTCTCCATCTCGAAGGCCACAACACGCGCACTCTTCCACTTCGCAGACGCAAGGAACTTCTCGCGCGGATCCTTCCAAGCGACCACAACACCCTCCGTCTCAGCGAACACATCGAGGGGACCGGTCCCTCCATCTTCCATAAGGCCTGCGAACTGCACGCCGAAGGCATCGTCTCCAAACGCGGCGACGCTCCCTTCCGCTCCGGCCGCACTACCGACTGGCTCAAATCCAAGTGCCTCCATGAGCAGGAGTTCGTCATCGGCGGCTACACCTTTTCCTCTGAAGGTGAGGACCGCATCGGTTCGCTGCTGCTCGGCTATTACGAAGGCGACAAGCTCATCTACACCGGCCGCACAGGCACGGGCTTCACCCAGAAGATGCGCCGCGAGCTTCGCGCTCAGCTCGGCAAGCTCGAACGCAAATCCACAGCTTTCCTCCGCGTCCCGCCGGACGCGCGTCGCGACGCTCACTGGATCGAACCAAAACTCGTCGCCCAGGTTCGCTTCGCTACATGGACCGCCGACAATCTAGTCCGCCAAGCGGCCTTCCTCGGCCTCCGCGAAGACAAACCCGCCCGCGAAGTCCGCCGCGAGGAGCCCACCGCCCCACGCCCCAAATCCGTCTCTCACCGCAAACTCACATCGCTCGCCGCTAAATCGTTAACTCAAAACTCAAAGCTGAAAGCTCAAAACTCGTCGCACAAAACAAGGGCCGCCACATCTTCTAAATCTCGGCCATCAACCTCCTCGCCACCCATCCACCTAACCCATCCCGACAAGATCCTCGATCCCGAAAGCCAGCTCACCAAGCGTCAGCTCGCCGACTACTACTTGACCGTCGCCGAACGCATGCTCCCGCACATCGTCGGCCGCCCACTCTCGCTCGTGCGCTGCCCTGAAGGCGCCGGCAAACCCTGCTTCTTCCAGAAGCATGTCAACGCGATGCTCCCGCCCGGTATTACCGGCGTCGACGTCCCCGATAAAAAAACCGGAGTCCCAGAGCCCTACATCACCATCAACTCCGCCAACGCGAAGCCCGAAACTCTCGCCGGCCTCGCCCAGATGGGCGTGCTCGAAGTCCACCCTTGGGGCTCGCGCAACGACGATCTCGAGCATCCCGACCGCATCATCTTCGATCTCGACCCTGACGAAGCCATCCCCTGGTCCACGCTGTGCGAAGCCGCCGCCGAGGTTCGCAAGCGTCTCAAGCGCGCCGGCCTTGAAAGCTTCCTCAAGACCACCGGCGGCAAAGGCCTGCACATCGTCGCGCCCATCGAACCCAAGCTGGACTGGAACGCCGCAAAGGACGCAACCCACAACTTCGTCCTGTCCATGGAGCACCGCAACCCCGCACTCTATCTCACCAAAATGACCAAAGCCGCACGCAAGGGAAAGATCTATCTCGACTACCTGCGCAACGATCGCGGCGCCACCGCCGTCGCTCCGTTCTCTCCGCGCGCCCGCGCCGGTGCGTCCGTCTCGCTTCCGCTCCCATGGTCCGCGCTCAAACTCACCGAGCGCCCCGTCTTCCACGTCGCCGATCTCTCCGCCTGGCGCAGCCGCCTGCGCACCGATCCCTGGAAGCCGATGCTTTCCCTCCGTCAACGCCTCGACCCCAAAGCCTTCAGCGCAGACTGAACGCCTTATACGCGACCCACAAAAAATGCATCCAACTACTGGATCGGCAAACTCCGATTCCGACGTCTAAACGAACTATGCCCAAGGCCCTCGTCGAACCCATCACCTCGCACGCCACTGACGTCCGCTCCGTGGATCCCGGCTCCGCCGAAGCGCTTCTCGCCGGCGCGCATCTCGGTCAGCAGATCAAGCGACTCCGCCTCAAGCGTTCCATGGGCCTCGTCGAACTCGGCAAACTCACCGGGCTCTCCGCCAGTTTCCTCTCGCAGCTTGAAACCGGCCGCGTCATTCCCACGCTGCGCAACCTCGCGCGCATCGCTCTCGTCTTCAACAAAGATCTCTCCTTCTTCTTCGAGTCCGCCGAACAAAGCGTCTTCCGCGTGCAACGCCGTCGCGACCGCATCCGTCTCCCCATGGGCTCGCCGGAGCCCGACTACATCGCCGAAAGCTTCGGCATCCTCATCCCTGAAGGCGGCCTCCGCCCCAGCCTCGCCGAGCTCCTTCCCGGCGACCGCTCGCCCTTCTCTCCCGAGTGTTTCCCTGGCGTCGAAATGGTCTACGTCCTCTCCGGCGTCATCGAGATCCAGCGCAAAGGCGAACCGTATTACCTCGAAGCCCGCGACGTCTGCTACATCTCCGGCGAGACGCAACGCAGCTATCGCTGCGCCAGCCACGAGCCCGCACAAGCCCTCGTCGTCGGCTTCGATCGCGACCTCGCCGATGCGCGCCGGCCAGCCAAGCGCCGCACGCAGGCCTAGGCAGTATCCACATATAGACTTTGCGGGTGGGGTGTGAGCTGTTGCAGTTGTTGATGTGGCGAGTCGATATGAGTTGAGCGGGGCGCAGT
>DATCFM010000089.1:0-13482 GCA_036509515.1 Acidobacteriaceae bacterium | reverse complement strand
CGGTCGAAATCCCCTCGGCCTCGCCACCTAGAAGATGCATCCACCGGCTCTCTCTCGCCCCAGGCTGCCTCGCCATCTGCACCACCAGCGGCCCGCCGGCATCCCCACCCTCCTCGCGCGCCGCCATCCGTTCCAGCGTCGCCGTCACGGCCGCCACATCGTCGAACCCATACATCCGCTCCGCCCGCGCTCTTAGCTCCGCCGCCGTCTGCGGCCCGCGCAGCAGCAGCAAACCCAGCACCGTAATCTCCGGCCGCCGCAGCCCCAGCCGGTCATACGCCAGGTGCTCAAACTTCGACACGCGTGCATCCGCCAGCACACGCACCAGCCCCAGGTTTTCGAGCTCGAACAGCGCCGTCCGCACCTCCGCCTCGCTCAGCTCCATCACCGGATCGCGGCTCGACTTCTGATTGCACGCATTCACCAGCGCATTCAGGCTCAGCGGATAATACTCCGGCGTCGTCGTCCCTTTTTCAATCAGCGCGCCCAGCACGCGCACTTCGGCAGCCTTCAACGTCAGCATGATTCTCATGCTACCGGACCCCCGGCTCCATATACCGGAGCCGTTGCGTTACCATGGCCACGTCATGCCACACAACCAGCCGCCCAGGTACTCCTCCAAAGTCAGACGAAGAAACATCCCCGTCCACATCGTCTTCTGGCTGATCGTCATCGGCCTCTTGTACGTCTTCTACAAGGCCTTTGCCTGACGCCTGCTCTGCCTGCCGCCGCGCGTGTGCCGCACCCATCTCCAGATCGAGAGCGCACTCGCAATCAGGCACAGAGCAATAAATCCGTACATGCTCCAGCGGAACGGCGCCGTTTGAAAGATGTGGATCACGCCATGTCCGAACTTCACCGCCAGCCACGCCAGCAAAGTGAACCGCACCCCTCGCGCCAGGAAGTTCGCCGCCAGTATCTCCGTAATTGAGCTATCGACAGCCCCCGCCGCGGCGATCACCAGCGTGTAAGGAAACGGCGGCGGCGCCAACCCGCCCACAACCACTGCCAGCCAAGCCCGGTGCTCGACATACTTGTGCAGGCTCTTGAAGCGCTTCTCGCCCGCCAGCTTGCGGATCCCTTCCTCGCCCGCCTTCCGCGCCACCAGCGCCAGCACCAGGGCCCCCAGCGTCGAGCCCGCCGCCGCCGCCAGCACATACCATGGCGCGCCATGCGGCGCCCGCGCCACCAGCCACACTACCAGCAGATCGTTTCCAAACGGCAGCACCAGGAAGGAAGAGTCCAGCACGCCCATGAGGAATGGGCCGAAGTACCCAACGTGCAGCAAGAACACGAGAAGCGGATGGAACAACTTCATCACCGGCAGGGAACCTCTTGGCTCAAACTGACCACGCCTCTTACAGATGCATCCTGGCTTCGTCTAACAAAGAGTACCCGAGGAGAGAAGGACCCGCATGACGCGCAAGCCATCCTGGGGCCTCTGGCTTACATGGCTGGTCGCCTACTCTGCCTTCGACATGCTGCTCTCGGCTCTGCTGCACGGCGGCCTCACCTGGAACCAGGCGTTGCATCAAGCTCCCGGCGCCATCGCAGGCGCCGTCGCCGCCGCCACACTCACCTGGCTCTGGGCGCTGCGCCGCTGGTACAAGTCCGAGGGCTTCTGAGCTCCCGCCGAATGTCGCCGTCTTCGAAAACCTCGCAGCCGCCGGGCATTCGCCCTCGGTCGCAACGCATCTCATCTCTCTGCAAACCCGTTCCGAGATCCTCATCCCTTTCATGCGCGTACGTCCGCTCTTCGCGATCCTCGTTCTTCTCGGCGCACTCGCCGCACCTCCGGCACGCGCTTACTCCGTGCTCACTCACGAGCAGCTCATCGACCTCACCTGGACCACGTCCATCGTTCCTCTTCTGCTCAGCCGCTATCCCACGCTCACGCCCGCGGAGATCGAGCACGCCCGCGCCTACGCCTACGGCGGCTGCGTCATTCAGGACATCGGCTACTACCCCTTCGGCGACAAAAACTTCTCCAATCTAACGCACTACGTTCGCTCCGGCGACTTCGTCGTCAACCTCTTCCGCAACGCCGGCAACGCCGACGAGCTGGCCTTCGCCGTCGGCGCGCTCTCGCATTACATCGGCGATAGCATCGGCCATTCCGAGGCCACCAACCTCGCCGTCCCCATCGAATTTCCCAAGCTGCGCGACAGGTACGGCAACACCGTCAGCTACGCCGAAGGAGAGCACCAGCACGTGCAGACCGAGTTCGCCTTCGACATCGACGAGATCGCGCAGCATCGTTTCGCTCCCGTCGGATATCTTCGTCACGTCGGCCTCGAAGTTCCCACCAAACAACTCGCACTCGCCTTCTACCAGACCTACGGCCTGCAGGAGGACTTCACTCAGACGCGCCACAGTCGCTTCAACGTCGGAACCTACCGTTGGGCTGTGCATCGCTTCATCCCACGCATCGCTTACTCCACCACGCTTCTGCACCGCCATCACGAGCCCGCCGACCTTGCCACCGACCCCGACGTCCAGCGTCTCATCCGCGAGGTCACCGCCGTCTCGCAGCAGAACCACTGGGACGACTACCGCAAGCACGCCGGTCCGCTCACCTACACCCTGGCCGGCGTGCTCTTCGTCCTTCCCAAGATCGGCCCCCTCAAGCTCGTCGCCGTCAAAGGCCCAACCCAGCAGACCGAGCTCGAATACGTCCACTCCGTTCTCCGCTCCGGCGACGCGCTCAATCACGCGCTTCGCCGCTTCACGCCGCCGCCCTCCACCCGATCGACCGCCACCCAGGCAGCCGCCTCGGATGTGAACTCCCAGCCGCCGCCCTCCAATCCTCTTCCCGCCAAACCCGGCGCAGCCCAGGCCGTTCCGCGCGACTCCAGCGACCCGCGGCATCCGCTCGTTAACCGCGATCTCGACACCGGCAAGCCCGTCCAGCCCAGTGGCTATTCGCTCACCGACACAACCTATGCCACTCTCCTGCACAGGCTCGCCGCGACCCCCACGACTCCCATCCCGCCGGGAATCAAGGAGAACATTCTCGCCTACTACGCCGATCTCTCCCTGCCGTTTGCGACCAAAAAAGACCCCGACGCCTGGGCCACCTTGCAGCAGGATCTGACCACGCTGCGTTCCATGCCCACCAACCCCTACCCGCTGCCCTACGCAACCTACGGCGACGGCTCCAACGACGACATTCCGCCTCCCGCCACGACATCCCCTACGACCAACTAGCCCGCGCCGCAAGCCTAAGCCCCTTGCGTTGAAGACTTTGCGCAATATCGGCAGGGGTAGAGAGACCTGTTGCCGATTGCGATTTCTCTCGCGCACCGATTCGGTCGGAGTTATCATCTAAAAAGAGCGAGTTAGATTTATCGGACTCAAGATTGAGGAATCACCATGGCATACAGTGACAAGGTTGTTGACCACTACGAAAACCCCCGCAACGTGGGCACGCTCGACAAGAGCTCAGCCGAGGTAGGCACCGGCCTGGTCGGCGCCCCGGAGTGCGGCGACGTGATGCGCCTGCAGATCAAGGTGAACCCTGAGACCCAGGTCATCGAGGACGCCAAGTTCAAGACCTTCGGCTGCGGCTCGGCCATCGCCTCCAGCTCGCTCGCCACCGAGTGGGTGAAGGGCAAGACCGTCTCCGAGGCGCTGACGATCTCCAACACCGACATCGTCAAAGAACTCTCGCTTCCGCCGGTCAAGATCCACTGCTCGGTGCTGGCCGAAGACGCCATCCGCGCCGCCATCGGCGACTGGAAGAAGAAGAACGGCGTCACCGAGCAGGCTGGCGTAGCCGTAGCCGCTCACTAAGCGCCACAACATCCGCAAGGGCCGGCGGAGTGAGTCTCTGTCGGCCCTCGTCTTTGCCTTTCTGCTTGTCATTCCCGCATCGGGGTCCCCGGCCAGCTTGCTGGCTGGGGTGAAAGGGAATCTGCTTCTGTCTTCCATCATGTCCACGGTCTCCATCTCGAATAGCACCAGCCAGTCGATGAGCGCACCCGCGCCCGCCGCACCGAAAGACGCGCTCGCCGGCATGACGCTGCTCACCGCCGAAGGCCAGCAGCCGCGCGCGAAGACCGCCGTCGAGATCACGAAGACCGCGCTCAAACGCATCCGCATCGCGCTGGCCAAGGAAGGCATCTCGCCCGACCAGGGCGGCCTGCGCCTCGGCATCCAGGGCGGCGGCTGCTCCGGCCTCAGCTACAACATTCGTTTCGACACGCAGCCACGCGAGCGCGACCGCGTCTTCGTCTTCGGCGCCGGCATAGAAACCCCCAACGATCCCTCAGGCGCCAAACCCATCCACCTCTTCGTCGATCCGAAAAGTTTTCTCTACCTCGCCGGCATGGTGCTGGATTTCGAAGAGACCCTGATGCGACAGGGCTTCAACTTCATCAATCCCAACAGCACCAAAAGCTGCGGCTGCGGCTCCAGCTTCTCCGCGTAACTTTGCCGCACGCCTTCAAAGAATGTAACTAACTGTTTCGTTAGGGGCACGCCTTCACAGGCTGCGGAAAAACTTCCTTGTAGTTGCTTTTGGGATTAGCGTGGGGCTTCAGCCCCACGACAAGTGTCGGAAAACACAAAGGGCTTTAGCCCTGGGCTTTCTCTTCGAATGCCACAAACCAGGCTTTTTCCGCAGCTTCTTCAGCCGTGCCGTCATGCTGCCAGCGACAGCGGCTTTAGCCGCTGAGGTATGTTTGGTCATCCCGGAGAAACTCTATGACGCGCAAATATCTCGTCATCTTCGAACAAGGCAAGGACGGCGGCTGGGGCGCATACGCTCCCGATCTGCCCGGCTTGGGCGTTGTCGGAGAAACTCGCGAAGAAGCCGATCAGTTGATCCGCGAAGGCATTAAGCTCCATATCGCTGGCCTTCGCGAGGACGGACTCCCTATCCCCGAGCCGACCACCACTGCCGCACGAATCGCCGTCGCTGCCTGATCGAATGCACTACTCCGCAGTCGTCGGATCGATCATCCGCCGCACCGTCAGCACGGAATCCGCCGGAAACCCGCCCCTCTTCGCATGTTCGCGAATCATCTCTTCGTTCGGCGAGTTGTAGACGCAGTAGATCTTGTCGTCAGTCACAAACGATTCGACCCACTGGATCTGCGGCCCCAGCTGCCGCAGCACATCGCACGACGTCTGCGCCACGGCCTTGAACTGCTCCGCCGTCATCTTTCCCGCGCCCGGAATGTTGCGTTCGATCACAAACTTTGGCATGACTCGCTCCTTAAGAGATCCAGCACAGATCCAGTTCCAATGGCTGACGCCGCGTAGCCGACCCGAGTACCCTTGAAGCGTATGACTCACGACCCCGAAAATAACTACTTCACGCAGTTCGGTCTGCCGCTACACCTGCACATCGACACCGCAGCGTTGGAGAAGGCCTTCTACGCACAATCACGCAAGCTGCACCCCGATCGCTTCGCCTCGCGCCCGCAATCCGAGCAGGACGCCGCGCTCGCATCCAGTTCGCGTCTGAACGACGCTTATCGTACGCTCAAGGACCCCATCGCGAGAACGGAATATTTGCTGGCGCTCGAAGGCATTCAGCTCGAAGAACAATCTCGCGCCGCGACCGATGCCGCCCGCGCCGCCGGCACGGAAAAGAAGCAGGTCGCGCCGCCGGATCTGCTCGAAGAGGCCTTCGAGCTCAACATGCAGCTCGAAGAGATGCGCATGGAGGACGATCCCAACACCCGCTCTGATCTCGAAGCCGCGCGCACCAAGTTCACTGCAATGCTCAGCGAGGCGCAATCGCAGCTTGAGACTCTGTGGTCGCAGTGGGACGCGGCCGAAGATGCCAACGATGCCCCTGCCAAAGAAGCGGCCAAGCAAGCAATGGTCGCTCTGCTCAACCGCCGCAGCTACATCCGCAATCTGGTTCGCGACGTGAACGTGGCCCTGGAGTAAGGCTCGCCAGCGCGCACGCCGCAAAGCAGCAAAGCAGCGGATCACACGGAAAGCGGAAGCGCGGCTTCACCAGCGTCACCGCCGAGCTCAGCACAACCAGCCCCAACGCAAATCCCGCAAACCACACCGCGGCGCTGCGCCGCATCCTCACCATGCCCGCAAGCCCCAGAAGAACGAACGGCAGCATCGCACACGCCACCACTCGTTCCGCAACTCCCGAGTGCAGCCCCTCGGTCTTCGGCCTGCCCGCTGAATCCGCGACCGCCACGCCGCGCTCAGCACACAGCCACAGCCAGTGCGCCGGGTGCGCCTCGATCCACATCTCCGCCTCATGCGCATACGCATGATCGCGCCCGGCCTCACTCGTGGCCGAGACCGGCGGCACAAGCACCCAGTTGCCGGAAAGCGGCGTCGCCGCATCATTCGCGCCGAGATACAAATTCACGCCGCCATCGGTCGCCAGCGCAAACTCTCCCATCACAGCACGGTTGCGCGCCATCCACGCCACTGTCGGCAATGTACCGAGCAGCCCGATCACCAGCGCCGCGCGAAACCTGCGCTTCCACGCAAACCACACGGCGCACAGCACAGGCAGCGGAGCGAAGACGCTCGTAGCCGCCGCTGCGATCGCCAGAGCAATAGCAGCGATCACTTCATCCAACCCTCGTTCCCGTTCGAACGCAGTTATGCAGTACACGACACCCACCGTCAGCGCAACGGCAGTCAGCGTTGTTGGATAGAGCGTCGTCGCCGCATACGCCAGCGCCGGATGCACGCTGATCAGCAGTGCCGCCAGCAGCGCCGTCGCCGCGCCAAAGCCCATCGCGCGAACCAGCCGCGCGCACAAAAACGGCAGCGCCGTCAGTAGTAGAACCTGCAGCACCTTCACCACCATCGCGTGCGGTCCAAACAACGCATACGCCACTGCAATGAAGATCGACTGCGCCGGCGCGTGATACGCCGTCGGCCCATGCGCGCCGAAAAAACCATGCAGCTTCCACAACGCGAGGCCAGTCGCCTCATACTCGCGTTCGTCGGCAAACACGGTGTTATGCCGCGCCGCCATCAGCAGCGCCACGCGCAGCAGCAAGCCAAGCAGTGCCACCAGCACCAGCGGCGTTCGCCCTCCCAGCCGCTCTTCAAGACGCTGCGGCAGACGTCGCGGCCACATCGCGCGCGAAGGGCTCACCCGATCAGCCTGTGTGGTCCGCACTTGAGCGCCATACGCCAAAGTATAGGCTGCACCTCTGTCCAACCGGCGCGGAAGATGCTATCAACAACAGATGAGCGTCCCAACAAAAGTAGCGAGCACCATCGCTGCCTTCCTCGCCTTCCTCTGCTTCTTTCCGCTGTGCGCGCAAACCAATCCCGACTGGACCACGCCGCTCGTGCCCTTCCGGATCGCCGACAACCTCTACTACGTCGGCAGCCGCGACCTCGCCTCCTACCTCATCGTGACTCCAGCGGGAGATATCCTTCTCAACTCCAATCTTGAAAGCAGTCCTCCGCAGATCCGGCACAGCGTTGAACAGCTCGGCTTTCACTGGAGCGACATCAAGATCCTGCTCATCAGCCACGCTCACTTCGACCACGCCGCCGGCAGCGCGGAGATCCTGCGCGAGACGCACGCGAAGTACATGATCATGGACGGCGATGTCTCCGTCGTCGAATCCGGCGGTGCGAAGGACTTTGCTTATGGGCCGAAGCCGCAGTATCCGCCGGCGCACGTCGACCGCGTTCTTCACGACGGGAGCACAGTCTCACTTGGCGATCCGAAAAACGGCGGCATAACGCTGACCGCGCACAAGACGGCCGGCCACACCCGCGGCTGCACTACATGGACCCTGCGCGTGCACGTTCCCGACGAGCCCGCAGGCCGTCTTCGCAACGTCGTCATCGTCGGGAGCTGGAACGTGAATCCCGGCTACAGACTCGTCGCCGCGGACGGTAAACCTACGTCTTATCCAAACATCGCGGCAGACTACGCGCACGCTTTTGCTGTCTTTCATGCGCTGCCGTGCGACATCTTCCTCGGCGCGCACGGCCTGTACTTTAATATGCTGGCCAAGCTCGCGCGCATGCCGCGGGAAAGCGACGCCGTATGGATCGACCCCGACGGATATCGCGGCGCCGTCGCCGAGCGCGAACAGGCCTTCGAGACCGAGCTGCATCATCAGCAAGCCGCCGCGGGCCTAAGCCGCTAGCAGCGCTTCAAGCCGCACCAGATGATGTAGGTCATGCCCCGCCATCGTCTCTACAATCGTCCACACCGTCATGGTTCCACGCTCCGGATGCGTCACCACGAGCGCCTTCTGGTCGTCTGTCAGCGAGCGAAGGAACTCAAGGTTCCACTCTCGCAGCGCGCGAAAGGCCGTCATCGCGGCCTCAAAACGATAGCCGCCATAGTTGCGCGCCCAATCGTCCTGGTCGAACGGCTGCTGTAACTCCACGCCCGCCGCACCCTGTCGCAGTCTGAAGCCGAACGCCATCTCACAGTCGGCAAGATGCGCCACGATCTCGCGCACGCTCCACTTGCCCGGTGCGGGGCGCGTCTCAATCTGCTCCGCGCTCAGCCCGCCCAGCAAGGCTTCCAGCCTCTCCGGTGTGGATGCCATCACCGCAATCGGTTCGCGCTCGCCCAGCGCACCCGCATAGGGATTGTTGCTCACGCCGTTCCCTCCGCCGCGGGGTCCTTGAACTCCGCCCACGGGTTATAGCTGCCCACCCACCAGATATGTCCTTCCAGATCGCGGCAGCCAAACGCCTTGCCGCCATGCGCGGGAGAGGTGAACTCCTGCACGATCTCCACGCCCGCCGCCTTCACGCGCGCAAACATCGCCGCGCACTCCTCATCGCTGACGATCAGGCTGAGCCCCACCGTCTCGCGGCCGCCCGTCTCGTCGAGACCGATCGACAACTTCGCAAACGCGCCGCCGTTCAACGCCGAGCCCAGCATCAACATGCCGCCGCCATACGTCAGTTGCGCATGCGCCACCGTGCCGTTCGGCCCGTCGTAGACAGCCTGTTTCGTAAAGCCGAAGACCCGCACCAGCCAGCCGATCGCCGCGTGGGCATCTTTGTAACGAAGACTCGGAATGATCGTTGATCCCTGTATGTTCATGGTCCTCTCCTGACATCATTCTCCATCGCGGTCTTGGAGATTTGAAAATGACTCCGCACCCACGGTGCCAAAGGAGCTCTCGACTTGTGTTCGATATACAGCAGATGGCGGCCCGCGTAACGGCTGTGGAGATCATCCCGCAAGCACCGGATCGCGTCCACTTGAATCGGATCGCGACCGAAATGCGCCAGATTTTCGGAAGGCTCGCACGAACAGAGTCTATCCGACCCGTGTAGGATTCTGGTGCGTAACAACGCTCCAAGGAGATTACGACGATGGGATTTTTAGACTCGCTTGAATCCACGGCCGCGAATGCCATGACCAACAGCGGTAGCGACACTACCAAGGTCGCCGGCGGCTTAATGGAAGCGCTGCAGCAGCATCCCGGCGGTTTAGGCGCCGTCATGGACAACTTCCGCAACAACGGCCTCGGCGCCCACGTCGATGCCATGCAAAACGGCCAGACTCCAGAGGTCTCTCCTGACCAGGTAGAAACCGGCCTGCAGGGCACCGGTCTTCTGGAGCAGGCGGCGGCCAAAGCAGGTGTTTCGCCCGAAGTAGCGAAGGTCGCCATGGCGACCGTGTTGCCCATGGTCATGGCGCACTTCGCGCAGAACGATCAGGCGCCCGACCAGAGCGTTTTGGGTGGCCTGTTGTCGAAGTTTGCGTAGAAGCCGCTGCATGCAGCCATTTGGCGATGAGTCAGATCGCTGAAGGAAAAAAGCAAAAGGCGGACGCAGATCGTCCGCCCTTCACTTTCTGAGTTCTCTGCTGAACACCGCAAGCACCGAGCTACCGGCTGCGCCGCCTGCGAGTCGAACTGCGTCCGCCTGTAGAAGACGATCCGCCCGAACGCCCGCCCTGCGAACGTTGACCCGCATGAGCGCGTCCATGGCTCGCATCGGACCCCCCGCGCGGATGATGCGGAGCATGCTGGTGTCCGTGGGGTGTTCCAGCCTGCTCGCCATCGCCCGTCTTCCAGCTTCGCGTCTCCAGCGCCAGCAGACCGTCGATCGGCTGCGTCGCCAGGTCAAGCGGCTTATTCCGCTCTTCCTTAGCCAGGCCCTTGTCGGCCACGCGCCATTCGAAGCTGATCTTCAGCTCGCGCTCCATCTTCTTCGCGTCGCCCTTTTCCAGCGGCGTAATGAACGTCGTAGCCACACCCTTCGCGCTCGCGCGGCCCGTACGTCCGATGCGGTGCACAAAATCATCCGAGCCATTGGGCAGGTCGAAGTTCACCACATGCGCAATGTTCGGAATATCGATGCCGCGCGCGGCCACATCCGTCGCCACCAGCACGCGCGCCTTGCCCTCGGTGAACTTCTTCAGCGCCGCCGTGCGCTGCGACTGCGAGCGATCGCCATGGATCGTCTCGGCCTTGTGCCCAAGCTTCTCCAGCTTGCGCCCGATGCGCTCGGCTCCATGCTTGGTGCGCGAGAAGACCAGGAAGCTGCCTTCCTCGTCCTGCAGCATCTGATCGAGCTGCGCCAGCTTCTGGTCCTGCATCACCGTGTAGACGCGCAGCGCCACGCGGTCCGAAGGCTTCGAGGTCTGGCCGATCTCCACGCGCACCGGCTTGTTCACATAGTCGCGAACAATCTCGCGGATGCTCGCATCCAGCGTGGCCGAGTAGCACATCGTCTGCCGGTCTTTAGGCAGCGCGCCCACAATGCGGCGAATCGCCGGGAGGAAGCCCATATCCAGCATGCGGTCGACCTCGTCCAGCACCAGCATGTCGACATCGCGCAGGTTGATCAGCTTGCGTTTGAGATAGTCCTCCAGCCGTCCCGGCGTGGCAACGATCACGCGCGGTCCGCGCGCCACCGCATCCAGTTGCGCCTTCTCGGCCAGGCCGCCGCACACCAGCACGGCGTCGTTCTTGTTCACTGGGCAGACGTTGAAGTAGTGCTCCAGCACCTGCATCGCCAGTTCGCGCGTCGGCAGCAGGATCAGCGCCAGGATCGGCGTCTTCTTCGCCTTGGTGGAAGGCTGCGAGACCTCCTCGAGCCGGTCGATCATCGGAATCAGAAAGCTCAGTGTCTTTCCAGTTCCCGTCGAAGCCGTGGCGAGAATGTCGTCGCCTTCGAGCGCAGGCGGAATGGCCCCGGCCTGCACCGGCGTCGGCTTGACGAAGCCCGCGGCGGTCAGGCGGTCTTTGAGCGACTGTGTAATGCGGAAGTCGGTGAAGTGGAGGGCCGAAGCCGAAGCCTCGGTTTGGGTAATGTGCCGCGCAGGTTTGAGCGGCATAGGATTCAAAATCGATTCAAGTGTAAGGGTAGACAAAGGATTCCTCTGGGGTAACGGAAGAGGGATAGGTAGGCAGAGACACACACGGGCGAACACGCACCGTTGGCGTCATGAATTCGGGGTTTCAGCAAGGCTTTGGTTCTCTTCAGGTCCAAAGGGTCTCAGTCACAATTGCTGCTGCACGGCGAGGCCTGTCCGATGACGGCCTAATCGGGGTCCCCGGCGAGCTCGCTCGCTGGGGTGGTCCGAGCCAGAGCAACCAACGCGCAAAGCCTTTGAAATCAGGGGCCTGGCGGAAGGAGGAAAGCGCTCGCGGTCTCTGGCCAGACTCGAATCCATCGGGAGTCCTTGCCCGCGGCACTGCGCACAAATTTTGGCGCACCTTCAGTGTAGCACATCCGGTGCAATCCTCCGGGTTAACTCAAGACTCAAAGCTCACAGCTGAGAACTGAATAGCAACCCGCCTTTGCCTTTGCGTTTGCCTTTGCCTTTGCGTTTGCCTTTGCCTTTGCCTTTGCCTTTGCCTTTTTGGTTGTCATTCCCGTCGGGGATCTGCTGTGGCTTTTGCTTTTCTTCCTGTCATTCCGGCCTGAACGCAGCGAAGCGGAGGAACCTGCTCTACCCCGCAAACAGCAGCTGCTCATAGATCTCTGCCGTCTCCTCGTCGAAGCAGCAGAACTCCACCCGCTCCACCCCGCAAGCCTCCGCGCTCTCGCGGCAGACGCCCACCGCAATCTTCGCCGCCTGCCGCCGCGGATACCGATAGATCCCCGTCGAGATCGCCGGAAACGCAATCGTCTTCACTCCATGCTCGCGCGCCAGCTCCAGCGACCGCCGATAGCATCCCGCCAGCTTCTCCCGCTCGCCATGGCCACCGCCGTTCCACACCGGGCCCACCGCATGAAACACCCACTTCGCCGCCAGCCGAAATCCCGGAGTCGCCTTCGCATCCCCCGCCGCACATCCGTCCAGCTTTCTACAAGCCGCCAGCAGCTCCGGCCCCGCCGCGCGATGAATCGCTCCATCCACACCGCCGCCACCCAGCAGCGACGTGTTCGCCGCATTCACAATCGCGTCCACCTGCAATCTCGTAATATCGCCGCGCACCACCTTGAGCTCAGCCATACCCGCCCCGCTACTTCCTATTTCCTACTTCCTACTTCCTACTTCCTGCTTCCTGCTTCCTGCTTCCTGCTCCTAATACGCCAGCGCCACCGCATCGCACCGCATCTCGCTCGCCGCAATGTACACGCGGTCGTTGTACCCGGCGTAGTGCGACTCGCTCAGCTCGATGCACTCATACCGCCCGAAGCCGCCATCGCTCGCGCCCATCGGCCAGCCCAGCGCGATAAGCCTTTCGCGCGTCGCCTGCGGCACGCCGGCCTCCAGCCGCAGAACGCCCATCGGCCCCAGCCCGCGCGCGTCCTCACCCATCGACTGCGACGATCCCTCATGGTGCCACCGCGGACTATCCGCCGCCGCCTGCGCATCCAGCCCGTAGTCCACGCGATTCACGATGATCTGCGTCTGTCCCTGCGGCTGCATGTCGCCGCCCATCACGCCGAAGCTCAGCCACGGCCTTCCATTCTTCGCCGCGAATCCTGGAATGATCGTCTGAAACGGCCGCTTGCCCGGCGCATAGATGTTTGGATGTCCGGGCTGCAAACTGAACAGCTCTCCGCGATCCTGGAACATGAACCCCAGCCCATCCGCGACCAGTCCCGACCCCATACCGCGGAAATTTGACTGAATGATCGACACCATCATCCCGTCCTTGTCCGCTGTCGTGAAGTACGTCGTATCTCCATGGCTCGGCGCCTGTCCCGGATAGATTGGCGTCAATATACTATCCAGCTTGATCTGCTTCGCCCGCTCCTTCGCATACTCCTTTGAGTTCAGCCACTCCACCGGCACCTTCGAAAAGCGCGGATCGGCGTAATACCGCGCGCGGTCCTCATACGCCAGCCGCTTCGCCTCGATCATCACCTGCAGCGCCTCTGGCGACTGAAAACCATAGCCGCGCATATCGAACTGCTCAATCATGTTCAGCATCTCGAGCGTCGCCAGCCCCTGCGTGTTCTCGCCCATCGCATACACCGTCACGCCGCGATAGTCGCTCTGCAAAGGTGTCGGCCACACCGCCTTGTGTGCCGCAAGATCTTCCTTCGTCATCCATCCGCCGATGCGCTTGAAATACTTCTCAATCGTCTCCG
>DATCFM010000088.1:0-2795 GCA_036509515.1 Acidobacteriaceae bacterium | reverse complement strand
GGAGCCTTATCTTCCGCATCAGCCGCCTTCTTGTCATGAACCACGGCCTTGTTCTTCTCTTTCTTCGCCTTAAGTCTGTCGTTCGCAGCCTTCTTCTCCTGCTTCTGCGCCTTCTTCCGCGCCTCCATCTGCGAATGGGTCATCGGCATCGTCGTATCCGTAGTCGTTGTCGTCTGCGTCTCACGGTTTGGCGTCTGAGTCGTAGTCGTGGTCTGTTGTTCCTGTGTCTGCTGCCCTACGGCTGCCAACGGGAGCGCAAAGCTCGCCGCAAGAACTGCTACGCAAATTGCTTTCATCGGGACTCCTGTTTCTTCGGCGCCTCAGCGCCATACCTGCCCGGCGCCTTAGCGCCATAACAGAGTAGTTCGATGCCATAAACACTCCCCGGCGATGTTCGCCCGCCCGCATCCCCACCGGGCCACCGTTCCCCTTCCACGCGCATCTCACACTGGGTCAACACAGTAGCACACCCAGAAAGCGAGACCGCCGCCATCATGGCCAAGACCAAATCCACCAAGCCCCTCACCCGCAAGAAGCTCATCGACCTCCTCAACGAAGACCTTGAGCGCGAATTCCAGGCTGTCATCGCCTACGTCAACTACTCCCAGGTCCTCAAGGGAGCGGCCTACATGAACATCGCCGCCGAGCTCGCCGTCCACGCCACCGAAGAGCTTGCCCACGCCATCACCATCGCCAACCAGATCGACTACCTCGGCGGCATGCCCGCCGTCACCGCCAAGACCGTCAAGACCAGCCAGAAGGCCGAAGACATGCTCCGCTTCGATCTCGCCAACGAAGTCGAAACCATCCGCAACTACCGTCGTCGCGTCAAGCAGGCCGACGAACTCAACGAGTTCGCCCTCGGCGAGCACCTCCGCGACATCCTCCTCCAGGAGCAGGACCACCTCAGCGCCCTCGCCACCGCCCTCGGCATCGATCCCCCCGACGCCGGCATCGCCGACTAACTCGCCTTCACATCCGCAACAAAAAGCCGCCCGTGCATTCCACGCGAGCGGCTTTCTCATCTCTCTCAAACTTCAAGCATCGTATCGACGCATCGCCAGCCACGCCGCAATCCCCGCCAGCTCAGCCAGCACCAACAGCTCCATATCGAACGCCACGCTAGCAAAGCTAGGCTGCGTATGCGGAGCCATCCAGCACAGCGCCACGATCAACCCCGCCGCCGCCGCCGTCCCCGCAATCCTCCCCACACTCCGCCGCGCCCGCGCCTTCGGCTGCACCGGCAGCGAAGCCCTCACCCGCGCAGCAAAATCCTCCGGCACCACCACTTCCGGCTGCAGCTCCAGCGCCCGTGTAATCGCCGCCTCCATCAACGCCTCGTCCTTCATCTCTTCACCCCTATTCGTCATAATCCACCTACAACCACGTGCCGTCTAGCAGTCACATCCATCTCTCGACTCTCTTCCGCTCTTCGTGCCGTCTCGCTCTTAACTCTCGCCGTCCGCGCAGGTCCGCGCAGGACTTCACTTAGTCGTTTGCGACCCCGATGCAAATGCGTTCGCACCGTATTAATCGGCAAGCCCAGCGCCGCCGCAATGCCTTCATAGCTGCACTCTTCCTGATGGTAGAGCACCAGCACCGCTCGTTCCATCTCGGGCAGCGAAGCCAAGGCAGCTTCTACCGCCGCCTGAACCTCGGCATCGCCCATCAGCTGCTCCGGATTCCGGGCATGCTCCTGCAACTCATCTCCCCGAAAGCTCTCAATCCACCCAGCATCAGCATCTTCGTCCCCCGCAGACCCTACAGCCGGTCCCGCAGCAATCACCGCCCGTTCCTTGCGTCGCCGCTTCCACTCATCCTGCGCAACATTCACCACAATCCGATACAGATACGTCGACATCGCCGAATCCCCACGAAACTCCGGCAGCGCCCGGTAAAGCCGCAGAAACACCTCCTGCGCCAGGTCCTCCACCTGCGCCCCCGATCCAGTCAGCCGAGTAAGCGTACGAAACACCAACCCCTGATGCTCCCGCACCAGCGCCTCAAACATCTCCGGCGATGTCAGATCACCACGCATCAAGCCTCTGTCTTTCTGTTTCCTACTTCCTGTTTCCTACTTCCTGCCTTATGACTTCATCCTCCTCCAAAAGTTTCATCCTTGCACCTGAAACTTTCGCCCGCTCTCTCAGTCGAAGCCCCACAGAAACCATCGCTGCAGCGCCAGACGCAGCAGCCCTCAGGAGATCACCATGCTCATCGAATCCATGTCCAGCCTCGGCGAAGCAGCCAACAGTCCCTTCATCGTCCCCGTCGCTGGCTGCCTCATGATCCTCGGCATCGTCGCCGTCACCAGCTGGTCCAGCTCCCGCAGCCGCGAGATGGAAAGCCAGGAGCGTCTCGCCGCCATCGCCAAAGGCCTCGTTCCCCCGCCCACCGCAGCCGAACTCGCCCTCACCCAAGCGCCTCGTCCCACCTCCAACGCCTTCCGCCGCCGCGCCAACATCCGCCTCGCCGGCATCATCCTGATCGCCTCCGCGGTCGGCATCGCCCTCTTCTTCACCATCCTCTGGGCCGTCCTCGGCGTCCGCGAGATCCTCTCCGGAGTCGCCTGCGCCCTCATCCCCCTCGGCATCGGCGCAGGCTTCCTCATCGACGCCCGCATCCAATCCCGCGAGATCGAGAACGCCAACCTGGCCGCCGACACCGCCGCCTCCCAGCCCCACTCCTTCAACCCCTAACCCCGACCCCAAGGCAGGGCGGCAGCGAGCCTGTTCCAAAACTCAGCCACCACCAACAGGCCCCGCGCCGCCCCCCAACTGGCTACAAGCCGACTT
>DATCFM010000087.1:0-30305 GCA_036509515.1 Acidobacteriaceae bacterium | reverse complement strand
CCGCCGCAGTCCGCGCTGTGCTGCCGGCCACAAAATGCTCCACCAAGCGAACCTGCTTGCCCCACGACAAACGACTCTTACGAAACCCGCTCGCCATACCAGATCCTCACGACATTATCTGGTACAGCCCCTTTTCTTTTGTCGTCTTCTTTTTGGCTTTTTTTCCGGGGACAGATTTGGATGACTCAGATTCGGGCTCTTCGGCCATAATGCTCATCAGACCTCTCTTGGAAGGTGCAATGATGATAGGGCAATATGGTCGACAAGGCAGCTAAAAGTTGAAAAACGTGCATCTGGACACCACTTTCGCACAGCATCAGCGGACTGCATACTGGCTACTTTATGGCGAAGAGGTTAGGAACCCAAAGATTTCAGACCGCGTCGGCGACCGGACCGGCGGGCCCGATTCCACGTCGAGCATATTGCGCGTTCAATTGTTATGCAGGCAAGCCGGAGTCGTCGGGAGTTTGCAAATGCAAAGGATGTGCAGGTAACGCCCATAGCCGTGGGCGCAAATATGCATGGGAGAACGGCTACCTCAAGGGCTCGCCGCCTCACCCGCACAGACCCCCAGATGACCAAAATGAACTCTTTCCTGATGAAGTCATTGACGAGTCCCCATAAACGCGCTTCTCGTCAGTGAACGGATCGGACAACGAAGCCGGACTTCACGGAAGCGATCCTTCGCTTCGCTCAGGATGACGACGGGAATGCGCCATGTTAGAAGCGGCCGCGGAGGCGGGAGAGGGTGCGGCGGTCGCGTTTGTCGGGGCGGGTGTCGGGCAGGCGCTCCCAGGCGGCGAGAGCCTTGCGTTCTTCGGCGGCCTTGGCGCGGGCTTGCTTGCTGGCTTCGGTTTCGCGGTAGAGAGTTTGCGCAACGGACGCGGGGCCTCGTGCTTCGCTGAGCGCGAGGACTTCCACCTGAAAGACGCCGCCGTCGTTGGTGATGGCGAGAGAGTTTCCGATGTGGAGATCGCGGGCGGGCTTCATGGGCTGGCCGTTGCTGAGGACGCGGCCGAGCTCGCAGGCGCGCGCGGCGAGAGCGCGGGTCTTGAAGAAGCGCGCGGCCCAGAGCCATTTGTCGAGACGGACGCCGGTCATGAGGATATTGTCGCTCGGGGCCAGCGTATGCGCGCGTTTTGCGGAGGCTCAGTACACTGAGGTAGGCGATGCGACCTGTGGCGATCCTCGGCTTCTCTGCCCTCTCTGTGGCGATGTTGATGATGGCTGCGAGCGCACAGACGAAAGAAGCTGCGCCGACGGAGCCCAACATTGGGGCCAGCTCCGTGATCAGCGTGCGCTCGACGCTGGTGGTGGTGCCGGCGCTGGTGAAGACGAAGTCGGGCAGCCTGGTGTTTACGCTGAAGGCCGACGACTTTACCGTGAAGGACGATGGGATCGCGCAGACGCTGCGGATGGAAGAGGACACGGATTCGCAGCCGATTGCGATGGTCGTTGTAGTAGAGGTGGGCGGCGATGGGGTGGGGCATCTGGCGGATTACCGCGGGCTGGGGCCGCTGCTGGATGCGATTCTCGGCAATGTGCCGCATCGGGTGGCCGTCGTGGACTTTGACAGCGAGCCGGAGCTGCTGCAGGGATTTACGACCAACACGGAGAGAGTCTCTTCCGCGCTGAATCAGCTGGAGCCGGGAGATAAGGGCGCGGCGGTGCTGGATGCGATGTCGTTTGCGGTGGATATGCTGCGCAAGCAGCCGCCGATGTACAGGCGCGCGATCCTGCTGCTGAGCGAGACGCTGGACCAGGGCAGCCACGTGGAGCTGACCGAGGCGCTGCATGCGCTGAGCGATACGAATACGTCGATCTATGCGGTGGGGTTTGCGAGCACGAAGACGGAGGTCCTCCATGAGGAGCGGAAGTTGGGGTGGGTAGGCCAACCCGAACTGCCGCCGGGACCTGAGCATGGATGCTTCAGCAAGGATCCGAACTCGGATGAGAGTCGCGGGACGCAGAACTTCGATTGCTTGGCGGAACTGCTGCCGCCTTTGCGGCTGGCGAAGATGGTGGAGATTGCGACGCGCAACAGCCTGCGCAAGAATGTGCCGGAGACCTGCGCGCGGCTGAGCGGCGGAGAATTTTTCAAGTTCAAGGATGCGAAGTCGCTGCGGCGTGACCTGTTCACGATCAGCAACGATGTGCCGAACCGGTATGTGCTGACCTTCCGGCCGGAGTCGCCGCACCTGGGGCTGCATGCGCTGACCGTGGAGCTGAAGGACAGGCCGAATCTGCACGTGGATTCGCGCACGGAGTACTGGGTGGATGAGCCGGGGGCGACGCCGGCGGCGGTGAATTAGTGTGGTGCTCTAGCTATGGAGATGAGACTGGGCGAGTGCGAGGGCGCTGGCCTGCACCGAGGCGTCGTCGCCGAAGCCGGTTAGCCAGTGGATGTTGGGGTCGCGGCGGAACCAGGTGAGCTGGCGCTTGGCGTAGTTGCGATGGCCCTGTTGCGCGGCGGCGATCGCTGCTTCGAGCGGGAGGTCGTCGCGTAAGACGCTGAGAGCCTGCGCGTAGCCGAGCGAGGTGAGGGCGCGGCAGTCGTCTCCGAAGCGCGTGCGGAGAGCGGCGGTTTCTTCAAGCAGGCCGTGGGTGAACATGCGGCTGGCGCGGTCGTTGATGCGGCTGTAGAGGGCGGCCCGTGGTGGATTGAGGCCGAGCTGGAGGGTGCGGAAGCCTTGCAGCGGGTCGCGGCCGGCCTGCCACTGCTCGGTCTGAGGCGAGCGGGCGGCGACGGTGACCTCGAGGCTGCGGATGAGCTTAGGCGTGTCGTTGGGATGGATGAGCGCGGCGGCCGCGGGGTCGAGACGCTGGAGTAGAGCGTGCAGATGCTCGGGGCCGGAGCGGGCAGAGCGGAGGCGGAGGCGCTGGCGCAGAGCTTCGTTGCGCGGCGGCGCGGGCGCGAGGCCTTCGAGCAGAGCGCGAAGGTAGAGGCCGGAGCCACCGGTGACGATGGGGAGATGCCCGCGGGATTGGATTTCGGCGAGAGCGGTGCGGGCGGCGCGGGCGTAGTCGCCGGCGGTGGTGGGCTGGTTGGGGTCGAGGAGGTCGAGCGCGTGGTGCGGGACGCGGGCGCGCTCGGCGGGCGTGGGCTTGGCGGAGCCGATATCCAGGCCGCGGTAGACGGCGACGGCGTCGCAGCTGACGATCTCGCCGTTGAGGTGTTCGGCGAGATGGAGAGCGAGCGCGGTCTTGCCGCTGGCGGTGGGGCCGACGAGCACGAGCAATGGATGTTGGTTTTGTGTGAAAGCAAGAGCGGACGGAGTTGTGGCAGCGACTACCACTGCCGCCACCATCCGGGGACGAAGAGGCGAGAGAAGCCCGCATGGGCGAGGCTGGCGAGGAGGATGACGAGGGCGAGAAGGATGAGGCCGCGAAGGAGGCTGCGCTGCTCGAGGCGAAGGCGGGCGCAGAGGGATTCGAGGCGGGTGAGCTCGGCGCGGTGCTGGGTGGCGGTGAGGACGGGAGGGCGCGGGGGATGGGCGCGGAGGCGGGTGTGCGGGTCTGGAGGCGGGGCGGGGGGCGGCATCGCCTACTCCTGCTGTTTGTTGACGAGGTAGTGGATGCGCAGCTCGAGGTTGGGGCCGTGGAACTGCGAGGGCAGCGGAGGGAATTGGCCGACGCCGGTGATGGAGCCCCAGGCGGCGCGGTTGAGAGCGTCGTCGTGCGTGGAGCCGTCGAGGTGCATGCCGCCGATGCGGCCGTCGGGGAGGATGGTGAAGCGGATCATGGTGATGCCGGACTTGGAGAGCGGCGGGCGCGCCTCTTCGGGGATGAGCGGAATCCACTCGTCGTAGATCTCGCGGAGGATGCGACGGAGGTAGGGGTTGAAGTCGACACCCTGGGTGTCGGAGAGGATATCGACGCCAGTGCCGAGGGCGCCGCCGGGGCTGCTGGCTCCGATGCCTCCGCCGCCGCCGGGATTGCGCGCGGCGTTGCGGATGGCGTCCTGGATGGACTTGTTGGCGGAGTTGTCGGCGTTGAAGCTGGGATGGGCGTTGGGCTTAGGCGCTTCGGCGACGACGGGTGGGGGCGTGCGCGCGACTGGCTGCGGCGCGCTGGGCAGCGGAAGCACGGGCTTAGAGACCGGAGGCGCGGCGTTGGGAATGGTGGGAGCGGGCGCGGGAGCAGGCGTGCGCGAGGGCGGCGGAGGGGTGCGCGGCGCGGGAGGCTCCTCGGAGCGGAGACGCTCGAGGGTGCGGAGACGCTCGAGGGTGCGGTTGTCGAGCCTGGGCGCGGGACGCGGCGTGGCGAGGTGGTGCGCAATGTTGGGATTGGAGAGTTGGGTGAGCTCGCGCTGGTTGAGGACTTCAAACGGGGTGACGAGCTTGGGCGCGTGCCAGAGGTAGCGGGGGCCGTAGAGGACGACCCAGGCTATGGCGATCCAGATGAAGAGAGATATGTAGATGGACTCGCGGAAGCGGCTGCGGGCGCGCTCGTCCTCGATGGAGTCGATGAGGTGAAGGATCTCGTACTCGTTGAGCTCGCCGTAGCGGGCGGTGCGGATGCGGGCGGGCTGGGCGGTGGGCTCAGATGGAGGAGCGTGCGGGACGACGCTTAGTGGAGCGTCTGGATCGGAGGGCGCGGCGGCCTGGGAAACCGGAGCCTGGGATTCGACGTGCGAGGACGCGGCAGGATCAGTGTCGGCGTCGGGCTCGGGGCGCGGATGTTCCGGATCGGTGGGGGCGGTGGTCAGGGGCATCGTGAGGGTACTTTGTCTGTGACGGGCGAACGGGCGGGAATGTTGCGGCCCAGGGCTAAACCCATCGCCTGGTTGGACCGATGCTGGCCTCTCTATTCTCTCATTTTGCGGTGGGCAGCGCTGGGGAACGGCGCGGGTACTCCGCGGGACACAGCGGTCAGGCTATGCTCGGAGGATGGCGCATGAAGCTTCGCTCGCCGGACGGACGGCGATCGTGATTACGGCAAGCGACCGCTGCTTTGCGGGGACGCAGGTGGACCTCTCCGGGCCAGCGGTGGCGCGGGCGCTCGAAGAGGCGGGTGCGGATGTGGTTGAGGCTGTTGTGGCGCCGGATGATCGCGAGCGGCTGATTGCTGCTCTGCGCGAAGCCGCAGGACGCGCGTCGCTGGTGGTGACGACGGGCGGCACGGGGCTGTCTCCTCGCGATGTGACGCCGGAGGCTACGCTCGCAGTGTGCGAGCGGATAGCGCCGGGGCTGGCTGAGTTGATTCGCGCGGAGGGGGGGCGGGAGACTCCACTGGCTGCGCTGGGACGCGGCGTGTGCGGCGTCGCCGGGAATACGCTGATTGTGAATCTGCCGGGAAGTCCGGCGGGCGCGGAGAGCTCGCTGCGGGTGGTGCTGCCGCTGCTGCCGCATGCGCTGGACCTGCTGGCCGGACGTACGGAACACACGTTCGCAGAGCGACGAAACGATACAGGCGCGGAACGGTAGAATCAGAGTTTGTGAAACTGGGACCTATCGCGCTGTTGCATAAGTTTTCCGTGGCCCTGCTGCACTTTCTGCTGCCGCTAGGCTTGTGGGGCGTGGGCGCGCTGGCGCTGATCGATTCAGCGCTGTTTCCGATCCCGGTTTCGATGGACGGCGTGCTGATCGGCTATGTGGCCACCAACCGCCATAGCTTTCTCATCTACTGCCTGATCGCGGCGGCGGCCTCGTCGATTGGATCGCTCATACCGTTTCTCATCGGGCGCGCAGGCGGCGAACTCTTTCTGCTGAAACGGATCAACCGCGCGCGCTATGAGCGGATCCGCGACCGCTTCGAGAATCAGGAGTTTCTCGCGATCATGATTCCGGCGATGTGTCCGCCGCCGTTTCCGTTGAAGCTGTTCGAGTTTGCGGCGGGCGTCTTCGAGATGAGGCCTCTGCTATTTCTGCTGGCGCTGTTCTGCGGGAAGATGATCCAGTTTGTGGCCTGCGCGCTGCTGTACATCTGGTTCGGGCCGAAGCTGTTTCGCGACGTGCGGGAGCTGTTCCACGAGCACGTGGGACTGGCGATCGGGCTGACCGTCGGCGGGATGTTCCTTATCGGGCTGTATATCTTCCGCAAGATCTTTGACGGGGGCGGTGAGCGCCTGCCCGTGGAAGACGGCGAGTAGGGATACACGAGCGACTGCTGAAGAAGTGGCCCCGGGGAAGAAAAGCGTACCTCAGAGGCTAAAGCCCCATTGCAAGCAAGCACTTACGGCACCCTCGACTAAAGCCGAGGGCTACCAGCCGTGCCCTTAAGGAGACTGGAGTTTTTCAACATCCTCTTAGGCGAGTGGCTGTCTGTTGTTCGCCGAGCGCATTACGTCAGCAAGCTTCTTCGCTAGCACCGGAACGCCGAAGACCGCTCCTGCAACCAGCGATGTGGAGACGAGATCGTTGGCGTAGAACGGCAGGGCGGAAGCATAGCAGAGCGAGAGGCCGGCGGCGGAGTGCGGATACATGCCGCTGCCGAACCAGACCACGAGATTGCTGAGCAGGAAGAAGCTGGTGGCCGAGGCAAAGACGCCCGCGGCAACGCGCAGCACTGTGATCTTGCGAAGCAGGCCGCTGGCCATCAGGCAGACGGCGGCATACCACGCCCAGGTGACGAGATAGCTGCCTAGGTGGAACGGGTAGGCGTAGACGAAGAGGGTGAGGAAGACGTCCGTCAGCGCCAGGACAGCGACCGCAACGATGGCCTGCCAGCGCGGGCGGCGTGAGCCGAAGAAGAGCAGGCCAGCGCCGACGGCGGTGAGATTCAGGCCGACGCCTTGGAAGGCGTGCGGAAGGAAACGGCTCAGCGCAGCGAAGATGAGAACGAGATAGGCGATCATGGGCAAGCCTCGAAGATGGAAGATGGAAGTGGCGGGCGAAAGGCCCTGTTCTGGATTGTAGCGGATGGTTGCGCGCGGGGGACGGATTGATCAGACGCCCTTGGTGCGCGGCGCCCAGATGTATTTGTGGATCTGGAGGCTGAGGCGCGCGGGCAGGCCGTCGGCCAGCATCCATTCGACGAGCAGGCGTGGGTCGAGCGCGCAGTTCTCGGTGGAGCGCAGGTCGCTGGGGCCCTTGAGGAACGCGGGCGAGAGCAGGATGCCGCCGCAGCGGGTTTCGAGGGCGTGCGTGCAAATGAAGTCGCGGGCGAAGTCGTAGTCGGCGCGGTCGCTGAGGACGAATTTGACCTCGTCGCGCGGGGTGAGGGCTTCGAGGTTGGCGAGGTTGAAGGAGTTGGCCGCGGAGCCGGCGCCGGGGCATTTGACGTCGACGATCTTGTGGACGGCGGGCGGGACTTCGGCCAGCGGGCGCTCGCCGGAGGTTTCGATGAGGAGGTCGTAGCCGGAGTCGAGCAGGCGCTGCATGAGCGGGAGAAGCTCTTTGTGCTGGAGCATCGGCTCGCCACCGGTGAACTCGATGAGCTTGCAGGGCTGGAGGGCTTCTATCTGGCGGACGATCTGGTCGGCGGTGAAGGGCTGGCCGCCGGTGAAGGTGTATTCGGAGTCGCACCAGGCGCAGCGCAGGTTGCAGCCGGCGAGACGCACGAAGATGCAGGGGAGGCCGGCGAAGGAGCTTTCTCCTTGAACGGATTTGTAGAGCTCAATTAAGTACATGGTTATTGCCTACAGTTCAGTGGCGCGCCGAACTGCAGATCTCTCCACTTCGCTTCGCTACGGTCGAGATGACAGTTCGTAAGAGCGCTACTCGTAGTAGCGGGCAAAGCTGGTGTCGGTTTCGTAGAGGGTGCAGTCCTTGACGCGGACTCGGCCTTCGGTCATCTGGTGGAGCTCGGCGGCGGTGCGCTCGTAGAAATATTTTGCGAGATTTTCGGCCGACGGGTTGACGGTGTCGAAGGGCTTGAGGTCGTTGATCATCTGGTGGTCGAGGTAGTCGACGGTGGGGCGGAGAACCTGCTTGAGGAGCTTGAAGTCGAGCAGGAGGCCGGAGGCGTCGAGATGCTCGCCGATGAGCGTGACGAGCACGCGGTAGTTGTGGCCGTGCGGGTTCTCGCACTTGCCGTGATAGTTGCGCAGGTAGTGGCCTGAAGAGAAGCCGGCCTGTACCGTGATCTCAAACATTGCGGGGTAGAGCTCCAGTCAGGGCGCGGGTTGGCGTCATTTTCCATTGTATTGGCAAGCTATGGTTTGTTGCGGCGGCGGCGCTTCTGGCGCTGTTCTGTCGTGCGGCGCTCGGCCTGCTCGAAGAGCTGCGAGAAGATGCCGGCGAGGGCTACAACGAGGGCGATGAAGAGGAGCGCGATGGCGGTGGTGCGCCAGAGGGTGACGTCGCCGGGAGAGCCGGGGACCTGGGCGAAGTTGGTGAAGGAGAGCCCGAAGGAGATGAGGGCGAGGACGCCGAGGGTGAGAGCGAGGATGTAGAGGTTGCGTCCCATGCGGGTGAGTTCAAGGATACTAGCTGGTGCGCGAGGAGGCTTGGGCTTCGAAGAAGCGCTCGACTTCGGCGATGTCGTCGGTGCGGCGGTAGGGTGGGAGCGAGTCGAGGAAGGTGGCGCCGTAGCGCGTGGTGCGGATGCGGGGGTCGAGCAGCATGAGGACGCCGCGGTCGGTGAGCGAGCGAATGAGGCGGCCGAAGCCCTGCTTGAGCGCTAGGACGGCCTGCGGGACCTGCAGATCGTTGAAGGCGTTGCCGCCGTCGGCGTTGATGGCGTCGGTGCGGGCCTTCATGATGGGGTCTGAGGGGACGGCGAAGGGGAGCTTGTCGATGATGACGCAACTGAGTTGCTCGCCTTGCACGTCGACTCCCTGCCAGAAGCTGGAGGTGCCGAAGAGGACGGCGTTGGGGGTTTCGCGGAACTGTTGCAGAAGCAGATGGCGTGGGGCTTGTCCCTGAAGCAACAGCGGGAATGGAAGTTGGGTGAGCAGGCGGTCGTGCAGCTCGCGCATCTGCGTGTGGCTGGTAAAGAGGCAGAAGGCTCGGCCGCGGGTGATTTCGAGCACGCGGCGAATTCTTTCGGCGGCCTGCGCGAGGAAGTCGGGGTGGCGCGGTGGCGGCATGTACTGCGGGAGATAGAGGAGCGCCTGCGTGCTGTAGTCGAAGTGACTGGCAACGACGAGCTCTTTGGGGAAGGGGATGCCGAGACGTTTTTTGAGATGGGCGAAGCTGGGCTGGCCTTCGTCGGCGACGGTGAGGGTGGCGGAGGTGAGGATGACGCTGGAGTAGTTGGCGAAGAGCGTGTCGGCGAGCAGGGTGGAGACGTCGATGGGTGTGGCCTGGAGGTGGGTGGTGAGGGATTGGAAGACGGGAACTGCAGGTCTCTCCGCTGCGGCGCTATGCGCCTCCGGTCGAGATGACAGTTCAGCGGAGGGTCTGGAGTTGCGGGCGGCGTTGCGGAGGTTGGAGGCGGCGCGGCGCTCGATCCAGAAGACGGTGTTGGGGTCGGTGGATTCGAGGAGGAACTTGAGGTGATTGCGGATGTCCGTTGCGCGCTTGCGAAGGCCGGCGGCCTCTTCGACTTCGCGGAGGCGGTCGAGTTCGGCTTCGAGGCGGACCAGCGCGTTCGAGGCTCCCAGATAGGCGTCGCCGCTGGTTTCGAGGAAGTCTTCGCGGTGGGTGAACTCCATGCGGCCGGGCTGGGCGGCTCGCTCGACGTCGGTGGGAAGAGAGCTGAAGAAGAGGCGCGAGCGTTCGCGGAGGGTTTGGGTGGCGCTTTCGATGGCGGGAGAGCTGGCGCGTTTGGCGCGGAGCATGGACTCGGTGTCGCGGGCGAGCTCGTCGAAGCGGGCGCTGGTGAGAGCGACGCCGAAGTATTGCGAGGCGACATCTTCGAGCTCGTGGGCCTCGTCGAAGATGACGGCGGCAGCTTCGGGGAGGATGCCCGCGTCGGGCGCGTTGGCGGCCTGCTGCTTGATGCTGAGGTCCGCGAAGAAGAGATGGTGGTTGACGATGACGATGTCGGACTCGAGAGCTTTGCGGCGCATCTGGGTGATGAAGCAGGACTCCCAGTTGGGGCAGGTCTGGCCGAGGCAGACCTCGGAGCGCGCGTCGAGCTTGTGCCAGAGCGCGGAGCTTTCGGGGAGGGAGTCGATCTCGGATCGGTCGCCGGTTTCGGTGGACCGCTCCCACTGCAGGATGGCGTGGAACTGCGAGATGTCGTCGAGGCCGGAGAGGATGGGGTTGTCGCGGAGGGCGTAGAGCTTCTGCTTGCAGAGGTAGTTGGCGCGGCCCTTCATGTAGCAGACGCGCAGAGGGCCGAGCAGCGTTTCGAGGAAAGGGATGTCTTTGAAGAAGAGCTGCTCCTGGAGATTTTTGGTGCCGGTGGAGATGATGATGCGTTGCTTTTGCTCGCGGGCTCGGCGGAGCGCGGGCAGAAGGTAGGCGAGGGTTTTGCCCGTGCCGGTGCCGGCTTCGATGATGAGGTGGCGCTTGTCCTCGAAGGCCTGGGCGATGGCTTGCGCCATCTTGTACTGGCCGGGACGCTGCTCGAAGGCCAGTGAGGATTTGGCGAGGAGGCCGCCGGGGGAGAAGAAGTCGTGCAGGGATGGAAGACACGCTTCGGCGGCGGCTTCGGAGAGCGGGGTCTTGCGGTCGACTTCGATTTGGGAGAGGGGCGTCATGCGGCGGTTTGAGTCTATGATAGACGCCTTTTCTTCGCCTTAACGCGGTTCGTTTGCTGGGGAGAGAGAGACGATTGGCGGCGGAACTCGTGCCACTCCGCTGCGGTGATCTCCCAAATCTCCGCAGGCATTCGGCCTGCGACAAATTCATGTTCTTCTGTAGCGACGACATGCATTCCTGTCTTTTCCGAGATGCGGCGCGAGGCGGTGTTTGTCACGGCTTTGGGAGCGCGGAGCACGTTGAAGCCGAGGACATCGAACCAGAAGTCGTTGGTAACGAAGACGGCTTCGGTCATGAGTCCACGGCGCTGCCAAGGAAGCGCCAGCCAGAAACCGCGATTGATCGACTCTCCGCGCACGAGGCTGAGAGCGCCGATGATCTGCTCCGGCGAGTGTTTGAGCCGTAGAGTCCAGTCCCACTCTTCTCCACGTTCGACCGCGGGAAGACACACATCACGGTAGTACTGATAAGCGCCATCGACAGGAAAGGGCCAAGGGACGACGGCGTTGAGAAATTTCACGATCTCCCACTGCGCGAAGAGTGGCTGCGTTTGCCCGGCATCGGCGAGTTGAAGCGGACGGAGTAGAAGCCGTTCTGTTTCCAGGTTGGGCGTCATCGCTATAGAACACCTTCGCGCTGGCCGTTGCGCCAGCTTTTGTAGGCGGCGTCGAGGATGTGCTGGTTGTGGACACCTTCGAGGCCGGGGGCGAGGAAGGCTTCTTCGCCGCGCATGGCTCGGGCGAAGTTGTCGATCATGCGGGTGTAGGCGTCGGCGTTGTTGACGGTGTTGGTGTCGATGTGGGAGCCGCGGCGGCGGAGGGTGATGTCGACGGGGTGGTCGACGGTCATGCCGTTTTCGGCGAAGAGGACGCCGTCAGCGCCGACGATCTCGATGACGGTGCGCCAGGCGGCGCGGGCGGAGACGTTGACGCTGGCGGGGATGTTGTTGGCGAGCTCGAGCTGGAGCGAGGCGGAGGCTTCGACGCGACCGGAGAGCGCGTCCTGCGTGGCGAGGGTGGAGACGGTGCGGACGGTTCTGCTGTTGCTGGGGACGGTTCTGCCGCTGAGGGCTCCTGCATCCTCAGGCCCGAGGATGAAGCGGAGGGTGTCGATGCAGTGGACGCCGACGTCGCCGATGGGGCCGCCGGCGGCGAGCGCGGGATCGGTGATCCAGGTGCGTTTGGAGAGTTGGGCGGCGTAGTTGAACTCGGCGTGCGCGGTGCGAACCTCACCAATCTCGCCGGCGGCGACGCGGTCGCGGATCTGCTGGACGGAGTGCGCCCAGCGATAGTGGTGCGCGACGCCGAAAAGCTTGCCGGAGGCGTTGGCGGCGGCGAGCATGGAGTCGGCGTCGGCGGCGCTGGAGGTGAGGGGTTTTTCGCAGAGGACGGCTTTGTTGTGCGCGAAGGCGAGCTGCGCGTCGGCGAGATGGAGCGCATCGGGGCTGGTGATGAAGACGGCGTCGACGTCGGGTGAGGCGCAGAGAGCCTCCGGTGTCGGAAAGGCGCGGAGGTTGTGCTGCGCGGCGTCGGCGGCGGCCTTGGTGGTGTCGCGGCGCCAGAAGCCGACGAGCTGCGCGTCCGTGCAGTTACGGAAGGAGGGAACGAGGCGAAAGGCGGCGTGGTAGCCGAAGCCGAGCAGGGCGAAGCGGATGGGCGGCATGCGAGCGGACTCCTTGCGTTGCTGGCTTGATCGTAGCTTGATCGTATCCGAGCGTGCGTGGGGCTGACGTGCGACCATGAACAGGCGAGGCAACGATGGCAGCGAGGCGCGAACAGAAGAAGCGGATGGGCAAGAAGCATCGGCAGGCGAGCACGCGGCCGCGGCTGGGGAAGGCTCCTCGTACGGGCGCGCAGATGGCGAAGGTGGCGCCGAAGAAGCGTAAGGCGTTGAGCTCGAAAAAGGCGGCGGCGGCGAAGGCGGCACGGATACCGACGAAGAGCCCGAAGCGGGAGCGCGGAGTGACTCTAGATGCCCCGCGGCTGGAGCGCGGGCAGTCGGCGGCCAAGGGGCATGGGGCCGAACTGCGGCCTCGGCAGGAGGAGCGCGAGAGTGGGTTTGCGCCGCGGGCGCGAGGGCCGCGGGAGAGTAGAGAGGAACGCGGAGACCGCGAGCTGGAGGCGATGGCGTCGGACTTGATGATGGCTGCTGAGGGCGCGTCGCATGAGGCGGCGGCGATGCCGCTGGTGGCGATTTGCGGGCGACCGAATGTGGGTAAGAGCACGCTGTTCAACCGGCTGACGGGATCGCGGCGGTCGATTGTGGGCGATGAGCCGGGGATTACGCGCGACCGCATCTACGGCGAGGTGGAGTGGGCCGGGCGGACGGTGCGGCTGGTGGATACGGGCGGCGTTGTGCCGGATGATGAGGCGGTGATTCCGGCGGAGATCTTCCGGCAGGCGCGCGTGGCGCTGGATGAGGCGGACGCGATTGTGATGGTTGTGGATGGAAGGACGGAGCTGGCGGCGCCGGATATGGAGCTGGCGAGGCTGCTGCTACGGAATGCGCGGAGCAAACCGCTGTTTCTGGCGGTGAACAAGATGGACTCGCCGGAGCTTGAGGCGGGCGCGGAGAACTTTCGCAGGTTGGGGTTTCGGAACGTTGTTCCGGTGTCGGCGGAGCATGGGATCGGGATTGGGGACCTGCTGGATGAGGTTTGGGCGGCGCTGCCTGCGGAGACGGTTGCGGAAGAGCCGACCGAAAATATGGAGGGGATTGAAGACGAGGCTGAGGAGGACGAGGGCGATGCGATCGCCGATGCGGATGCGGCGGAGGCTGCGGGACAACGCGAGCGCAGGCTGCGGACGCATGGCGAGCATGTGCAGCGCGAGACGAAGGTGGCGATCATCGGGCGGCCGAATGTGGGCAAGAGCACGCTGCTGAATGCGCTGACCGGGACCGACCGCGCGATTGTGTCGCCGATTGCAGGGACGACGCGCGACGCAGTGGATGAGGTTGTGGAGCGAGGCGGGCATGCGTTCCGGTTCATCGATACCGCGGGGATTCGGCGCAAGGGCAAGACAAAGCTGATGGCGGAGAAACTGAGCGTCATTATGAGCCGCAAGCATCTGGAGGCGGCGGATGTGGCGCTGCTGGTGATCGATGCGACGGAGGGCGTGGCGGCGGCGGATGCGAACATCGGCGGCTATGCGCATGAGAGCGGGCGCAGCGTGATCATCGTGGTGAACAAGTGGGACCTGATGACGGAGGTTGGGCCGGATGGGAAGCTGCTGTTTGACGGCACCGCACCGGCGGATAAAAAAGTCTATGAGCAGCAGGTTCGCGATGCGCTGAAGTATCTGGACTATGCGCCGCTGCTGTTTGTGTCGGCGGCGGAGTCGAAGGGCGTTGAGGAGATCTTCAAGAAGGTTGAGTTAGTTGCGCGGGAGCGGCGCAAGCGCGTGTCGACCGGCGCGATGAATCGGTTTCTGGACAAGATTGATTTTCAGCGCGCGAGCGTTCCGATGAACCGGCGCGTGAAGATTTATTACATGACGCAGGCGGCGGTGGCTCCGCCGACGTTTGTGCTGTTCACCGATCGCGATGTGAAGCTGCACTTCAGCTATGAGCGGTTTCTGGCCAATGAGATTCGGGACACGTTCAAGTTCATCGGCAGCCCGATCTGGTTCAAGGTGCGGGCGCGGAATAAAAAGAAGGCGGACTAGCTGTCCTTGCGGTAGAGCATGTCACGCATGACGCGGCGGCGCTCGGCGTTGGCTTCGGTGCGCGCCTTGCCTTCGAAGGCGTCGGTGCTGCGGCTGGCGTGGGCAGCTTCGGCTTCGGGTGTGCTGCAGGAGGGGCAGCGGTTGGCGTAGCCGGGCTTATCGGGGCGAAGCTCGAACTCCTCTCCGCAGAGGACGCAGGTTTTGATCGGAAACGGCATGGATCCATGATAAAGCGCGATACAGGATAAACGCTACGCGGGTGGAGGTGTGTAGAACGCGGGCGACCAGGCTTGCGCGGGGCGCGGAATAACGGGTGCGGGTGGCTCGACGAGGAGCTGGCCCAGGAGCGGATAGCGGCCGGCGAGGAAGAAGATGGCGTACGCCTGCAGGAAGGTGAAGAGATAGCCGAAGAGGCAGATGACGGCGACCGCAAGCACACCAACAAGAGCAAGGGCGAGGAGTACCCAGCCGCCGATCATGCCGGCGTGACCGGCAGCGCCAGCGAGGTGCAGCTTGCTCCAAAGGCCGAAGCCGATGCCGCCGAGCGGCGCACCGACGATGAGTGCAAGCACGGCGAGCAGGATGTACGAGACCCAAACGCCGGCCATCGAGAGACAGAAGCGCAGCAGCAGATAGAGGGAGACCTGGCCGGTCTCATTGCGGACGAGCGCGAGGACGCGGCGCACGGTCTCGCGGAGCGGTGTGCCTTCGAGCGCCATGGAGGGAACGGCGAAGTCGCGTAGAAGGATGGTGGCGACGGCGAGCGCGAGCACGAAGAGTATGAAGAAGACGACGAAGCAGAAGGCGGTGAGGATGAAGCCGACGAGGTGCGAGTTGTCGCCCTGCGATCGCAACGTGAAGGCGTGGATGAAGTAAAGGACTCCCACAACGAGGATGGGCGCAAGACAGGCGAAGGCGCAGAGGAAGAAGAGAACCTTGAGGCCCATCCATCGCCAGGTGGCGGGGCCGTAGCGGCGCCAGATGGGAGCGACCGTGGTGTCGCTGCGGAGCACGATGTGGAAGATGGTGAACTGCAGCCGTGAGGAGAGGTAGAAGAAGACGAGGCCGATGAGAAGGCCGACGACAGCACAGACGAGGATGATGCCGAGGATGGTCGCGGTGAGGGAGGGCGAGAGACCGCCGCCTGCGCTGTGAGTGTTGTGAAGGGGCCGCGAGAAGGAGAAGGTGCCGCTCATCATCTCGGCGAAGAAGGCAACGGCGGCGATCTTGAAGAAGAGCCGCGGATTGCGGGGACCAAGCAGGAGGCGGCGGGTGTGCTGCCAGGCGGGAGAGATGGCGTCGGTTGCAGAGAGCGGCGGCATGCTGCACCTCGTTTGCCGAAAAGCTTACCGCATGGAGGGGTTAGCGGCGAGGAATGTTTTTTGGATGTTTTCAGCTCCCGCCGCGTTCCTTAGACCATCCGTTGCGAACAGGCTTCAACCCGGCAAGGGCGCCGACGATCTGCGCTTGAATTTGAGCATGGGCCGCTCGATGTAATGCCAGCTAACCCAACCGAAGCAGGCACTGATGCACAAAGCTATAGGGAAGATGATCCATGGCGACGCGCGCAGGTACCAGATCAAAAGCATCTCTACCGGCCAGCCGTACACGTAAAGGCCGTAGGAGATATCGGGAAAGCGGTCCATAGACGCGAGCGCTTTGAAGCGGACGGATGTGAGATAGAAAAGCAGATAACCGCCGCAAAGGTCCAGCACATCTTCGAAAGCCGCAGGAAAGCGAAGCGCAACGCCGACGGCGAGCGCTGCCGAGATACCGAGTATGGGATGGAATCGAATGTGGCTGCGAAACAGGTAGAAGCAGCCACCAACGAAAAACGCGGCGTTCAGATGGTAGAGAAATGCCGGGTCTTCGGTTATCAAATAGTGCGTATGCCAGTACAAGAGCCGTTGTAATGGCGGACTTGCGCTTACGGAAAGCAAAAAAACCGTAAGGATCAACCACAACACGGGTCGTTTGAACAGCCCGCAAATGCCGAAGAGTGCCACCAAGAGATAGCAACGGAACTCATAGGTGATGGTCCAGAGAGACCCGTTGACGTCGTGATAATGCATACCGGGACCGACTTTAGGCGCCATGGGCGAACTGAGCAAAAGAACGCTGACCGGAAAACGCACGCCGAAGTGCGAAAAATAATGGGGGACGGCCGGAATAAGCAGGCCGAGAGCGAGCGTGCTCAGTAGTGCCGCCACCAGGTAACCGGGGACGATGCGAAGGATCCGCTTGCGCAGGTAGTCAAGCAGATTGGGGCTGATTTGCCAACTCTTGACGATGAGGTATCCGCTAAGCAGAAAGAACCCGTCGACGCCGAAGCTGCCCAGCGTGGCGTTGGGCGACAGCCGGTGGAGAAGGTCACGCGAAGCGTTCCCATCGCTAAGTTCCGGAGCATGCGAGAGAAGAACGCAGGCTGCGAAGCCAATTCGCAGGAGATCCATCTGGTGGTTGCGATGGGTCTGACGTCTTGCGGGAGCCGGATCGTTTGGTAAAGCGGGATATCTTTGCGACATAGGCCTCGAATAGGAGGGTGCAGGACGAACCGAGAATGGCTTGATGGTACCGCCTGAGTGCGGCCCGTCGATTCATCAGACGTTGGTTGACTGCGCAAGCCATTGGTCCCAGGCGGTGAGGGCGCGGTCGCACTGGAGGCGGTGGCGCTCTTTTTTGTCGCGGATGCGCTTGCGAAGATCTTCTTCGAGCGGAGGGAGGAGATCGAAGGTGATGTTGGCGGGTTGGAAGTGTTTGCCGTCGGCGTGCGTGATGTAGTGCGTGAGGGAACCGTTGGCTGTAATGCGGGGGGCGGGTGTGGGCTGCGAGCCTTGTGCCAGTGCGGCGGCGTAGCGGCCGGCGAGTTGGCCGGAGGCGATGGATTCGGTGTAGCCTTCGACGCCGGAGAGCTGGCCGGCGATGAGGATGTTCGGGTGCTTGCAGAGTTGCAGGGTTTCGGTGAGCAAAGAGGGCGCGTGGATGTAGGTGTTGCGGTGGATCTGGCCGTAGCGCAGGAAGGTCGCGTTTTCGAGGCCGGGGATGAGGCGGAGAATGCGCGCCTGTTCGCCGAACTTGAGGTGATTCTGGAAGCCGACGAGGTTGTAGCTGTCGGCGCGGAGATTTTCCTGGCGGAGCTGCACGACCGCGTAAGGCCACTTGCCGGTGCGCGGGTTGGTGAGACCGGCGGGCTTCATGGGGCCGAAGCGGAGGGTGTCGCGGCCGCGGCGAGCGGTCTCTTCGATGGGGAGGCAGCCTTCGAAGTACGAGGGTGTAGGAGTTTGGGCATTTGCGGCAGATCCAGCTGCAGGTCTCTCCACTCCGGCGCTATGCGCCTCCGGTCGAGATGACAGAGTGGTGGCGAGATGGGGAGAAAGCAGGTCCTTCGGCTGCGCCTCCGGATGACAATTCGTGGAGTCTATGGCGTCGCTGGCGACTGGAAGCTGTTCCCATGGCTTGGATTGCACCTCTTCGGCGGCGAGGAGGGCGTCGAGGAAGCGGTCGTACTCTTCTTTGGTGAAAGGGCAGTTGATGTAGTCGGGCGTGCCTTTGTCCCAGCGGGCGGCGAGGTAGACCTTGTCCATGTCGATGGTGGAGGCGTCGACGATGGGCGAGATGCTGTCGTAGAAGGCGAGGTGCTCGGCGCCGGTGAGGCGCTGGAGCTCGGCGGCGAGGGGCGAGCTGGTGAGCGGGCCGGTGGCGAGGATAATGATCGTGTCGGGATCGTTTTCGTTGAGCGTGGTGATTTCTTTGCGCTGGATTTTGATGCGTGGTTGCTGGGCGAGCTGCTCGGCGACGCGGCGGGAGAACTCGATGCGGTCGACGGCGAGGGCATGGCCGGCGGGGACGGCGGAGGCGTCGGCTGCGGCGAGGAGGAAGCTGTTGGCGCGACGCATCTCCTGTTTGAGCAGCCAGGGCGCGGTGTTTTCGGATTCGGACTTGAGGGAGTTGGAGCAGACCAGCTCGGCGAAGTCAGCTGTTTGGTGCGCTTCGGTGGAGCGCAGCGGACGCATCTCGGAGAGGGTGATCTCGCAGTCGGTACCCGCTGTGAGGGCGGCGGCTTGCAAGGCGGCTTCAGGACCGGCGAGTCCGCCGCCGATGATGTGAATATTCTTCATGTCTCTTCAGGGTACGAGATGGCTTGCCTTTCCGCTGAGCTGGCGGAAAGCAGGTCCTCGCTACGCTCAGGATGACAACTGGGTGGGATGTTGCGCAGCGAGAGCGTGGAGTGGGTCGGCGGAGAGGCGCATGATGCGCCACGTGGTGAGCATGCATGCGCCTATCTTTTCGTAGACGGCGATGGCGGGTGCGTTCCAGTCGAGCACGTCCCACTCGAGGCGCGGGCAGCCTTCGTCGACGGCGATACGGGCGAGGCGCGTGAGGAGAGCTTTGCCGATTCCCTTCCCGCGAAGCGTGGGCGTGACGTAGAGGTCTTCAAGGCGGATGCCGTGGTGGCCGCGCCAGGTGGAGTAGCTGGTGAAGTAGAGAGCGAAACCGGCGGGGGTGAGTTCGTCTTCTTCCGTGAGCTCGGCGATGAGGGTGCGGAAGCGGATGGGCGCGGCGGGCGTGAGCGGCGTGATGGCGTCGGGTGCGAGCGAGAAGCCATCGCGGAGGAGATCGGCTGCGGTGGCGATCACTGCGTCTGGCTCGCGCTCGAAGGTGGCGAGCTCGTGGATGAAGCGCAGCATGGTCGGGATGTCGGCGGGGGTGGCGGGGCGGATGGAAAGCATAGGCAGGATGGCTGAATTGCGGGTGATCCGAGCTGCAGGTCTCTCCGCTTCGGCGCTACGCGCCTTCGGTCGAGATGACAGAGTTTTGGGAAGCATCGAAGGGTTAGTGCTCAGTGGTGGTTCCGCTGGCGGCGGAAGTTGCGGGCACGGTGGGGATCAGTTGGATTTCGAAGCTGTCGAGTGATTTGTTGGTGGCGGCCCAGCGGACTTTGCGGAGCTCGAGGGTGGCTCCTTTGAGGACGGGTTCGTCGAGGTCGCGGACGTCGTAGTAGAGCCAGCCGGCGGCGGTCGTATGCGGGGCGATGGTGGTGGTCTTGAAGCCGAAGTCAGTGTCGTCGGCGAGGATCTTTTTGTCGACGGGCGGGTGGTGGATGGTGATGGCGGGGATGGGCGCGGGCATGGGGATGCGGGTGCCGCGGACGGACTTCATTTCGAAGAGACGGCGCTGCAGATCGTCGCCGGTGGCGGCGTTCTCGGTGACGTCCTGGGAGGAGATGAAGAGGATGCGGGCGTCGTCGAGCGAGAGGGGTTGGCTGGAGTCGTTGGTGACGATGATGCGGATGGGCATGAAGCCGTGGCTGAGGTAGTCGAGGCGGGTGTGGGGCGCGGTGTCCTTGCTGTCGCCGGGGTCGGCGGCGATGGTGACGTGCTCGTTGGCATGGGTGTCGTGGCTGGCATATTGGGCAGCGGGGAGCGGCGGCCGGGGTTTGCGCGGCTTGTCGGCGCGCGCGGCGAGTGTCAGCGGGAGAATCAGCGCGAGCGCTGTGGCGTTGAATCGGGTGCGGCAAGGCATACTGGTTGGATTATCCTCTTGACGATGCGGCGCGGGCAAAAACGGCGGACGAGCGTGGTACGGGAGCTGTGGCGCGGGCGCGCGCGATGATGCTGGCCTATAGCGCGCTGCTGGCGGTGGGGTTGGCGCTGAGTTCGCCGTGGTGGCTGGTGCGCATGCTGACGACCGAGCGCTATCGCGAGGGGATGCGGGAGCGGCTGGGGCGGGTTCCGGCGCGGCTGCGCGAGGCGGTGCGCGGGTTCGCTTCCGCCGATGGACGCGCGCGCGTGGTTTGGGTGCATGCGGTGAGCGTGGGCGAGGTGCTGGCGGCTTCGCGGCTGGTGGGGGAGCTGGAGGCTGCACTGTCGACTGGTGGGGCTGCGTGGCGAGTGGTGGTGTCGACGACCACGCGCACAGGACAGGCGCTGGCGAGGGAGCGGTTTGGGGCGGAGCGAGTCTTTTATTTTCCGTTGGATTTCCGGTGGGCGGTGCGGGCTTATTTACGAGTGTTGCGGCCAGCGGCGCTGGTGCTGATGGAGAGTGAGATCTGGCCGCGCATGCTTTGGGAGTGCGAGCGTGCGGGTGTGCCGGTGGTGGTGGTGAATGCGCGAGTGAGCGACCGGTCGTTTGCGCGAGCGATGCGGGTGCGGGCGGTGTGGGGGCGCGTGCTGAGACGGGTGTCGCTGTGGCTGATGCAGAGTGAGGAGGATGAACGGCGGGTGGTGGCGATGGGGGCGCGCCCGGAGACAATGCGGGCGATTGGGAATCTGAAGTATGACGTGACCGCGCCGAAGCAAAGCCGAGTGGCGGAGTTGATTAAGGAGGTTGCATCCGGACGGCCGGTGATTGTGGCGGGGAGTCTCGTCGATCGAACGGAAAGTAATGGCCTGAGCGAAGACGAGATCGTGATTCAGGCATGGGAGGGTCAGCTGCGACGCGAGAGGAGCGCGCTGCTTGTATTAGCGCCGCGGCATCCGGAGCGGTTCGGCTTGGTTGAATCGGTTGTGATGGAGTTTCCGTACCTTCGCGCGAGCGACGGCGGTGCAGCAAGAGAAGGCAGGGCGCCGGATACTCTGCCGGGGCAACGAGAGCAGCTTGAGATTGTGTTGCTCGATACGATGGGCGATCTTGCGGCGGTTTACGGTGTTGCGGATGTGGCGTTCGTGGGTGGATCGCTGGTGAAGCGGGGTGGGCATAATCCGTTGGAGCCTGCGCAGTTTGGTGTGCCCGTGGTGATGGGGCCGCACTACGAGAACTTTCGGGATATCGTAGCGAAGATGAAGGCGGCGGATGCGATTCGGATTGTCGGTATGCGACCTACAGAACACTCCATCTCGAATAGAGAGAAAGCTGTAGATTTGCGGGAGGAGTTGGAGACGGCGTTCGTCCAACTGCTTACAGATCGCGAGGCAGCGCGGGCTATGGGTGAGCGGGGGCGAAGGGTGTTTGAAGAGCAGCGGGGAGCTACGGGCCGGGCAGTGGAGGCGATTGTCGCCATGATTCGCACCGGAGCCAAGCCGTGAGTGCGCGCAGGCCATGGGCGTGGCCGCTGGTGCCGGCGTATGCGGCGACTCTGGCGGTGAAGGACTGGCTGAGACAGGCGGGCGCTCTACGGGTGAATCGGCTGCAGAGGCCGGTAGTGAGTGTGGGGTCGATCTCGGCGGGTGGGGCTGGGAAGACTCCGGTGGTGATCGCGCTGGCGAAGATGTTGCGCGAACACGCATGGGATGTCGATGTGCTGACGCGCGGGTATGGACGTATGGGGCACAAGGAGGAGTGGGTGGCCTCGCAGGGCGATGGCGCGGCGCAGCGGTTTGGGGATGAGCCTGTGTTGATTGCGCGAGAGACAGGCGTGATGGTATGGGTGGGGACCGATCGATTCGCGGCCGGTGAGATGGCGGAGGTGGGTTTTTCAGCGCAGCGGCGCGGGCTGCATCTGCTGGACGATGGATTTCAGCATCGTCAACTGGCGCGTGACTTCGACGTGGTGTTGATAACGGAGCAGGACCTGGAGGATGCGCTGCTCCCTGCGGGGAATCGGCGTGAGGGATTCGAGGCGCTCAAGCGGGCGGACGCGGTGGTGGTGCGGGAGGAGGAGCTTGAGGCCGTGAGAGAGCGCGTGTGGCCGCTGATGCGCGAGGGAGCGCAGATGTGGCTGGTGCGGCGGAGGATGCACTTCCCTGCTCCGCTGTTTGTGTTTGGAGCGGGGCTGCGGCCGGTGGCGTTCTGCTCGGTGGCGCGGCCGGAGGGATTTCAGGCGATGCTGATGGGGGCCGGCTGCGGCGTGGTGGAGACGGTCGCGTTTGACGATCACCATGTGTATTCGATGCGCGATATAGAGAAGATTGTTGCGATTGCGAAGAGTTTGAAGGCGACGGGATTTGTTACGACCGAAAAGGATGCGGTGAAGTTGACGGTCTCGATGCGGGAATGGCTGGAGACGGTCGGGCCGTTGATGGTGGTCACACTGGAGGCAGAGTTTGCGGATGGCGAGGCGGTGATAAGGGCGATTGAGGCAAAGCTGGAGGCGCAGACGGCGTGAGTGCGAAGCGGGTACTGATTGTGCGCGTGGGCGCGATGGGAGATGTGCTGCACGCGCTGCCTGCGGTCGCGGCGCTGCGAAAGGCGGAGCCGGAGCGGGTGGTTGATTGGGTTGTCGATCCGAGGTGGGCTTCGCTGCTGGTGGATGACGAGGGGCACGGGATCGTGGTAAATCGCGTGCACCTGGCGGAGACGAAGCTGTGGTCGAAGGCGCCGCTGTCGTTGGCAACGCTGCGGTCGATTGGCAGGTTGCGCAGAGCGCTGCGTGAAGAACGGTATGAGCTTGTGGTGGATATGCAGGGGACGCTGCGGTCGGCGGTGCTGGGGCGATGGGCGAAGGGTGGGGAGTTTGTGGGGTATCGCGACCCGCGCGAGGCGGCGGCGGCGAAGCTGTATGGGCGAACGGTGGCTCGGCGCGGCGCGCATGTGGTCGAGCAGAATGCGGCGTTGCTGGGTGCGGCGTGTGGAGTGGCGCTGGAGCCTGCGGCTGTGGAGCTTCCGCATGAGGAGTGGGCGGACCAGTGGGCGGCGGAGCTGGTGGGCGAGCGGCGAGTGTGTGTTCTGGCGGCGTCGGCGGGGTGGGGAGCGAAGCAGTGGCCTGTGGAGCGATATGGAGAGATGGCAAAGGAGTTGCGAGCAATGGGGTTCACGCCGATGGTGAATGCACCGCGCAAGGAGGATGAGGTTGCGGCGGCTGTGATTGAGGCGAGCGGCGGAGCGGCGGAGATGGTGGTGTGCAATGTAGCGGGGCTGACGGCGTTGCTGCGCAGGGCGGCGCTGCTGGTGGGCGGGGATTCGGGGCCAACGCATCTGGCTGCGGCGCTGGGGGTTCCGCTAGTGGCACTGTATGGACCGACCGATCCGGTGAGGAATGGGCCGTGGGGCGCGGGGCCGATGCACGTGCTGCGGGATGCGGGCTCGGTGACGAGTCATAAGAAGGTGAGTGAGGTTGAGGCGGGGCTGGCTCGGATTGCGGTGGAGCAGGTGGTGGATGCGGTGCGTAGGGTTGTGGGATAAGTTGTGAGAGCTGTGAATCGGTGGTCATCTGCGAAGATGGACGGATGGGTTTGGAGCGGCGGGGATGGCAGAAGGTAGCTCGGCGGGCGCGTGTGCCGCTGGGGTTTGCTGTCGCTGCGGTTTTTCTGGTGTTTGCGCGGCCCAGCTGGGAGACGCTGGCGTGGAGCCTGGTGCTGGTGCTGCCGGGGCTGTGGCTGCGCGGCTACGCCTCCGGCTATGTGAAGAAGAATGCCGAGCTGACGCGGACGGGGCCGTACGCTTACACGCGCAATCCGCTGTACCTGGGATCGATTGCGATTGCGTTCGGATTTGCGGTGGCCGCGGGACGGTGGTGGCTGGCGGTGCTGCTGGTGGGAATGTTCCTGCTGATCTATGTGCCGACGATCCTGTCGGAAGAGGCTTTTCTGCGGGCGACGTTTGCGGGCTTCGATGAATATGCGCGGCGTGTGCCGCGACTGTTTCCGCGGCTGACACCGGCGCGCTTTGGAGAACCCGACAGTGGGATGGGAAGGTTCTCGGCGGAGCGGTACCGTCATCACCGCGAGTACAATGCCAGCATGGGCGCGGCTGCCCTGTACGCGGCCCTGATTCTGCGGATGCTCGTGTTCCGTGGGCGAGCCTGAATGCACGGGAGACGGTAATTTGAAGGTTTGGACGTGCGTGGCCGCGGTGGCCGTTTTTCTGCTCAGTGTCCCCGTGGCCCTGGAACCGGCGGCCATGGCGGCGCAGACTGAAGCGAAGCCCGCAGCGACGCAGCGACCCATTCCGCCGCTGCAGCCGCCCATCAGCGGGTTTGAATATCCGCAGCACGAGACCCTGACCTTCTCCGTGGACTGGCGCGTATTTACCGCGGGGACGGCGGTGTTTCATCTGAGCCAGACGGGCGAGACGGAGAAGATTTCGGCCACTGCGGATTCGGTGGGCGCGATTAATATGCTGTTTCCGGTGGTGGACCGGTTTCAGTCGGGCTTCGACCTGCGGACGGGCTGCTCGATCGGATTCAACAAGCAGACCCAGGAGGGCCGGCGGAAGATTGCCAGCGAACTGGCGTTCGACTATGCGCACGGCAAGCAGACACAGAACGAGCGCAACCTGGTTAAAGGCACGGCGACGCACAAGGAGGCGAATGTGCCGGCGTGCGTGACGGACTCGCTTTCGGCGATCTTTTATACGCAGTCGCAGCCTCTGAATGTGGGCGAGACCATCTATTTTCCGCTGGCCGACTCGATGCGGACGGTTACGGTGGGGATGAAAGTGGAAGATCAGGAAGAGATTAAGACACCCGCAGGCACCTTTCAGACCGTCAAAGTACAAGCGACTGCCGATGAGGGCGTGGTGAAGAACCGCGGCCAGATCTGGATCTGGTATACGGACGATGCAAGGCACCTGCCGGTGCAGATGCGGGCGCGGCTGTTCTGGGGAACGATTACGTTCCACTTGCAGTCGATCGATTTAAAGTAAGCCAATCTATAGATTTATTAGTAACGGCGCGCAAGAAGGGCGCAGACAAGAGACGAGCATGAGTGAGCAGAACGAACAGCGGAATCGCCTGATTGACGAGGCGGCGGTGAATCCTCCGGAAGATTTGGTTACGGTAGGGGTCTTCTACGATCCTGCGAGCGCCAACCTGGCGCGAATGGCGCTGGGCGCGGCGGGCATCACGTCGTTTCTACAGGGAGAGAACGCCAATAACCTGATTCCGCTTGCGTTTAGCGCGCGCTTGCAGGTGCGACCGGAGGAGGAGGAAGCGGCGCGAGGGGTGCTGGAGTCGGCGGTGGACGATCCGGAGTCGATGGAGGACGTGACGGCGGCGGAGGCGGAGGGAGAGGGGCGTTGATGCGGCAGCGGGCGGTCGTGTGCCTGTCGGGCGGCATGGATTCGACGGTGTGCGCGGCGCTGGCGGCGCGGGACTTCGACAGCTACGGGCTGCATGTGAGCTATGGGCAGCGCACCGAGCAGCATGAGCTGGAGTCGGCGCGGGCGGTGGCGCAGGCGGTGGGGATGCGCGATCTGCTGGAACTGAAGACGGATCTCTTTCGGCGGATTGGCGGATCGGCGTTGATCGATACGTCGATTGCCGTGCCGGAGGGGGGCGATGTCGAGAGCGAGGGCTCCCAGCGGACGGGCAGCAAGGTGCCGGTGACGTATGTTCCGTTTCGCAATGCGCACTTTCTGAGCGCAGCGGTGAGCTGGGCGGAGGTGCTGGGGGCGGAGAAGGTCTTTATCGGCGCGGTTGAGCAGGACAGCTCAGGCTACCCGGACTGCCGGCCGGCGTATTATGACGCGTTCAACGCGTTGATTCGCGAGGGGACGAAGGAGGGGCTGGTTGAGGTCGTTACACCGCTGATCGGGTTGCGCAAGCGGGAGATCGTGCGGCTGGGAGTTGAACTGGGCGCTCCGTTGCATGTAAGTTGGTCGTGTTACTCGGGGGAGACCGAGGCCTGCGGCGTTTGCGAGAGCTGCCGGCTGCGGCTGAGGGCCTTCGCCGAAGCCGGAGTCGAGGACCGGATTCCATACCGCCGGCATGCACGGGAGTCCGAGGGGTTGAGCGGCGGCGATTGAGAGAGCTCGGCAAGTTCAAGTTATTGAAGATTCGAACGACAAATAGCGCTTCGGCGAGGTGAGGAAAATGATGAACAAGTGGAAGGGCATTTTTGTTGCAGCGATCGCGGCTCTTGCGGTCTTTGTTCTTACGCCGGCGCATGGGCAGGGGACGGCCAGCATTCACGGGCATGTGATCAACCCCGCCGGACAGCCGATCGACCACGGCGACGTGGAGCTAACCCACCAGCCGCAGGAGAATCTGAAGGATACAAAGTTCACGAACTCCTTCCCGATCGAAAAGGACGGCTCCTATAAAGGTTCAGGAATTGCGCCGGGCGATTATTTCGCGCTTATCGTGGTCGATGGCAAGACTCCCGATCACCTGAAAGTTACGTTGAAGGCGGGTGACGACCAGACGCTCGATTTCGACATGACGCGGCCTGACTACATCAAGGGGATGACTGCGGAGGAGAAGAAAAACCTCGAAGAGTTCAAGGCCAAGAGCGCAGCAGCAATCTCCGAGAACAAGAAGATTGCGAACCTGAACGCGACACTGGCGGCAGTGCGTGCGGATCTGACCAAGAACGGGCCGCCGACCTATGGCGACGTGAGCGCGGACGTGACCAATATGAAGTCCGCCGTGGATGCAAAGCCGGACGAAAGCATCCTCTGGTACACGTATGGGCAGACGCTGGAAGGACAGGGCGACCATCTGGGCAATGCGGACAAGCAGGCGCACAAGCCGGTGACGGGCGATGACGAGGCGATGAAGAACTATGACCAGGCCATTGACGCCTTCAAGAAGAGCGCGGACCTGAATGCAGCGTCGAAGAAGCCGAATGTGTCTGAAGAGGCTGCAGCGTGGAATAGCACGGGCAACACGCTGGCCAAGGAAGGCAAATCGCAGGACGCCGCGGCAGCCTTCGAAAACGCCGTCAAACTGGAGCCGCAGAATGCCGCGATGTTCTACGGCAACGAAGCCGCGGTGTTGTTCAACGCTAACCAGCTGGATGGGGCAGCGGCAGCGGCCGACAAGGCGATTGCTTCCGATCCGACGAAGCCGACACCGTACTACATCAAGGGACAGGCGCTGATCGCGAAGTCGACGTTCGACTCGAAGACGAACAAGATCATTCCGCCGCCGGGATGCGTCGATGCATACCAGAAGTTCCTGCAGCTGGAGCCGACCGGGACACGCTCGGACCAGGTCAAGGAGGTTCTGACCAGCCTGGGCGAGAAGGTCGACACGTCGTACAGGGCAGGCAAGAAACACTAGACGCGGCGCAAGATGGAGGCCTCGGCTGAAGCTTTCGGCCGAGGCTTTCTTGTTGGTGGATGCAGGGAGGCAGGCGTGAGGGAGCGGGTGCTGGAGTTTGAAGAGGCGCTGGCTGAGGTGCTTCGGCATGCGCTGGCGGGGCCGCCTCCTTCGGCGAAGGAGCGCGTCTCGATCACGGAGGCTGCGGGTCGTGTGCTCGCTTCCGCAGTACGCGCGGAGCGGGATCAGCCACCATTTGCACGATCGACGAGGGATGGTTACGCGGTTCGGAGCGGCGATGTTGCTGCTGGACGCGGGCTGCGGATTGTGGGCAGTGTGCGCGCGGGCGAGCAGTGGCGCGGGGACGAAGTGCGCAGCGGCGAAGCCATCGAGATTATGACGGGAGCACCGGCGCCTGCGGGCACGGATGCGGTGTTAATGGTGGAGCACGCGACGGTGGGGGACGATGGTTTGCTGCGGGTTGCGGCGGGGCGCGCGTTGGGACCCGGGGAAAATATTGTGGCGCAGGGCGCGGAGGCTCGCGCGGACGCGGAGTTGATTCCGGTGGGGCGGCGGTTGGGAGCGGCGGAGATCGCGATGGCGGCGAGCTGTGGCTATGCGCAGATGGATGTGTTCGCGAGGCCGCGGGTGGCGATCGTGGCTACAGGCGATGAGCTGGTGGAGCTGGATGCGGAGCTTGAGAGCTATCAGATTCGCAACTCGAACAGCTATGCACTGGCGGCGCTGGTGGGCGAGGAGGATGGCGAGGCGGTGAGGTTTCCGACCGCGCGCGATGTGATGAGCGACCTGCGCGAACGGATTATAGCGGGACGCGAGGCGGATTTGTTGTTGCTGTCGGGCGGGGTTTCGATGGGCAAGTACGATCTTGTGGAGCAGGCACTGCGCGAAGCTGGGGCGGAGCTCATCTTTACAGGCGCATGGATTCAGCCGGGCAAGCCGGTGGTGTTTGGGCGGATGAGGAGAGATCAAAGCGAACGGAAGTGGACTTATTTCTTTGGGTTGCCGGGAAATCCGGTGTCGACGGAGGTTTGCTTTCGGTTATTTGTTGCGCCGATGCTGCGCGCGCTGGCTGGACAGACGGAGATTTCGCCTCGGTTTGTGGAGGCTCGGCTGGCAGAGGATGTGAAGAGCGGAGCGCGCGTCACGCGGTTTCTGCCGGCGGTGATTGAGAGCGATTGGCAGCACGTGACGGTGCGGCTTGTGCCGTGGCAGGGATCGGGGAATCTGGCGGCGAATGCGCGGGCGAGTGGGTTCGTCGTGCTGCCGGGTGGGGTCGAGAGATTTGCTGCAGGGGAGAGTGTGAGGGTGTTGCTGCGGTAGGATGACTGGCATGACACATGCGAATAAGACACTTTGGACTGCGCTTGGCGTAGGTTTGTTTTTGGTGGCCCTATTTGGATCTATAGGTATCTATCTGGGCAGTCTGGGGATGGATATCCATTTAACCCGATTGGGCAAGTTGTCACTCGATATTGTGTCACTTGTCATTGTCATCGGGGGCGTTGCTTTATTCTTGAAGGGACGGCATCGTGAGTGAGAAGCTTTCACACTTCGACGAAGCTGGGCAGGCGCGCATGGTGGATGTGAGTGCGAAGGCGGAGACGCGGCGCGAGGCTGTGGCGAGCGCGTTCGTGGAGTTGAATGAGGCGGTGCTGGCGGCGCTGCCGCAGAATCCTAAGGGGAATCCGCTGGAGGTGGCGCGGTTTGCCGGGATTCAGGCGGCCAAGCGGACGAGCGAGTTGATTCCGATGTGTCATCCGCTGGCGTTGAGCTTTGTAGATGTGACGGCGGAACTAGTTCCACCCCAGCGAGCAAGCTCGCCGGGGACCCCGGTGGTTGCGGGCGGTGTGGCGATTCGCGCGACGGCGGCGACCGTTGCGGGGACGGGTGTGGAGATGGAGGCGATGACAGCGGCGGCGGTCGCGGCGCTTACGGTCTATGACATGACCAAGGCGCTCGACAAGGGCATTCGCATTCGCGAGATCGTGCTGGAATCGAAGACCGGCGGCAAGAGCGGCGAGTACCGGCGGCGGTAGAAGCGTGCGGCCGAGCCGGGGTAGGCGAGCGCGACGGCGAAGTAGTGCTGCGGGTCCTGGAACCATTGCGGCGCGCCGAAGCCGGCATCCTTGATCAAGGCGACCAGGCTGCGTTCGGTGAACTTGTAACTGTTCTCGGTGTGAATGGTCTCGCCGGCGGCGAAGTCGATGCGGTGTCCGTCGATGAGCACGGTCTGCGCGGCGAGGCTTTCGAGGTGCATCTCGATGCGGCTCTCCTCGGCGTTCCAGCAAACGCGATGCGCAAAGCGGTCGAGATCGAAGTTGGCTTCAAGCTCGCGGTTGAGGCGCGCGAGGATGTTCTTGTTGAACGCGGCGGTCACACCGGCAGAGTCATCATAAGCGGCCAGCAACAACTCGACGGTCTTGATGCAACTGGGGGCGAGATCGACGCCGAGCAGAAGCGCGTCGCCGGAAGTTGAGAGATGGTCGCGCAGCTTGTGCAGAATGGACTTCGCATCAGGGAGGCTGAAGTTTCCGATGCTGGAACCAATGTAGAGCGCCAGGATGCAGCAGCCTTTCGGGCGCTCGATGCGATAGTCCTCCGTGATGTAGTTGGCGACCTGCGGTCGAACGGTGACACCGGGAATCGCCGACGAGAGGGCGGAGGCGGCCTCGTCGAGCGCGGTGGGGCTGACGTCGATGGGTTGATAGAGCACCTCGGCCTGACGGCGAAGCGCAGCGGACAGCAGCAGGCCGGTCTTCGCGGCCGTGCCGGAGCCAAGCTCAACGACGGTGAGAGGGCTTCCGGCGCGGCTGAGGATCTCGTCGCCGCGAGCGGCAAAGATGTCGCGCTCGGTGCGGGTGAGATAGTACTCCGGCAGGCGGGTGATCTCCTGGAAGAGCTCGGTGCCGCGTTCGTCGTAGAAGAGCCACGGTGGAAGCGACTTCTGGGTGCCGACGGGGACATCGAGACCGTGCAGGACCTCGTGCAGAATGGTCCCGCGCAGCGCCGACTCGGGCGTTGCGATGTTCAGCGGCAATTCAAGAGGATCGATTGAAACCTGGGTAGACACGGGCTGCGCTGGCTCGCTTTCCTGTAAAAAGTTTGGGGCTGTACCAGATAACTATTTCATAGTGTTTTTAACTAATTGAAGTAATTGGTTTTGTTGTTGTTTTGGGCTGGGGGTATTGAATCTCCACTCGCACTCGCAGAGGAAGAGGTGGAAGCTCT
>DATCFM010000086.1:0-8073 GCA_036509515.1 Acidobacteriaceae bacterium | reverse complement strand
CCGGGCTGCACCAGCAGGCGCGTCCAGGTGGCACCGTCGGGCGAGGAGTAGTAGCCGTGGGAGCGCACTGCAGCGAAGAACTTGCCGCGTAGAGCGTCCCACACCACCGAGGTCGCGGCGTTGCCGATTCCACCGGTGCCGAGCGGCTGCGGCTGCTGGATGACGGTTGAGCCGTCAAGGATCGTGGCCATCTTCCAAGTCTGTCCAGCGTCGGTGGAGTAGTAGAGGCCGGGGATGGAGGCGACGCTGGCGGCGTTGACGATGGCGGATTGCGGCGAGGTGGAGAAGGCAGCGACCACCTGCGCGGGGGTCGAGGAGCTGAAGGCGATGCCTGCGGTGGCGAGGCCGGTGAAGGAGTGGTTGCCGTTGGCGCCGTCGTGCGATTCCTGGATGAGGGTCCAGGTAAGGCCGCCGTCGGCTGAGCGCAGCAGGCCTTCGCCGTAGTAGGAGTCGGTGGCTCCGTTGGGATCTCCGGTGCCGGCCAGCACGATTGGATTGACGCCCGGCTGCACGGCGATGGCACCAATCGACAGCGACGGAATGACGCTGGTTCCCGCGTTCGCACTGAAGACCGGAAGCGTGTCTGCGAGCGGGGCGAAGGTAGCCGTGGAGAGCGCCCCGGCTGCGTTGGTCGACTTCCAGACGCCTCCTCCGGTGGTGCCAAGATAGACCGTATTGCCGGTGGCGTCGTTGAGGTCGGGAGCGATGGAGGTGATGCGCCCGGTGAGGTTGTTGTAGAGGGTGGAGGTGATGGAGCTCGGGCCCAGCGGCTGCCAACTGGCGGAGAGGTTGACGGTGCTGCGGGGGGAGGGGCGCAGTTGGGCTTGTAAGAGCGGACGCGCGGCCAGCAGGGCGAGCGTGGCACAGAGGCGCAGACGCGGGAGAGAACGGCGGGGGACGACCGTGGTGGTCGAAGTGCGGAAGTGGGGGCTCGCGAAACGGCTCGGCGGCAAGCTGGTACCTGTTAATTCAGTTCGGGGGCCCTGATCCATACCTTGTTGATCGGATCAGAAGCCCTGCGGGATGAGGAAACGCTGGATGTTTCCTGAATGTTTCCAAGATGCTTCTAAGCTAAGTGTCCCAAATTGGAACGATCACCCTTGCATGGCGATTTGCAGTCGAGTGTATCAGTCTGGGACAGTCAGAGCGGTGTGGCTCAGCACCGCACGATGTTTGGAGCGGTGAGGCCACGGGTGGCGTTGCGGGTGTCGACGAAGAGCTTGCTGGCGGCGGTGAGCGCGGGGATGTTGTAGGCGGAATGGTCGGTTACGAGCAGGACGCAGTCGAACTCGGGCACGCGGTCGAGCGGCGTAGAGCTTGTTTTCAGCGAGTAATGGCGTCCTGCGCCAACCTCGGGGAAGTAGGGGTCGTTGTAGCTGACGGCGGCTCCGGCGCGCTGGAGGAGCTCGAACAGGACGAGGGCGGGGGACTCGCGGAGGTCGTCGACGTCGCGCTTGTAGGCGATGCCGAGCAGCAGGATCTTCGCACCGGAGAGCGCGAGGCCGGAGCGCTGGAGGGCGCGCTCGACGGTTTGGACGACGAACGCGGGCATGGCCTCGTTGACCTCGCCGGCGAGTTCGATGAAGCGGGTGGGCTGGTTGAATTGCTTGGCTCGCCAGCTGAGGTAGAAGGGGTCGACGGGGATGCAGTGGCCGCCAATGCCGGGGCCGGGGTAGAAGGGATGGAAGCCGAAGGGCTTGGTGGCCGCCGCGTCGATGACCTCCCAGATATCGATGCCCATGGCGAGGCAGAGCTGCTTGAGCTCGTTGACCAGGGCGATGTTGACGCCGCGATAGATGTTTTCGAGCAGCTTGGTCATCTCCGCGGCTTCGGTGGAGCTGACGATGACGGTGCGGTCGAAGATGGAGCCGTAGAGCGCGGCGGCAGCGGCGCTGGCGTCGGGACTGATGCCTCCAATCACCTTTGGAACGGCGTGGCGGGGGGTAGTGGTGTTGCCGGGATCTTCGCGCTCGGGGGAGAAGGCGACGAGGAGAGCGTCGACGGTGTTTGCTGTCGCGATTTGCTCGCGCTGCACGCGCGTGCCCGCTGGCCCGAGGCGTGCGAGCGTGGGCACAACGAGTTCAGTAGTGGTGCCGGGCCAGGTGGTGCTTTCGAGCACGATGAGCTGGCCGGGGCGGGTGTGCGGTGCGAGCGCCTCGACGGTGCCGGTCACGAAGCTCATGTCGGGGGAGTGATCGGGCGCGAGCGGCGTGGGGACGCAGATGAGAATCGCGTCGCACTCGCGGAGTTCGACGAAGTGGGTCGTCGCAGAGAAGCCAGCGGAGCGTGCGGCGGCAATCTGTTCGGGGTGGATGTGATGGATGTAGGAGCGGCCGTCGTTGAGTGCGGCGATTTTGGTGGCGTCGATGTCGAAACCGGTGACGCGGAAGCCAGCCTCTGCGAAGAGCAGGGCGAGCGGCAGACCGACGTAGCCGAGGCCGATGATGGCGATGCGGGTCTCGCGCGATTCGACACGCGCGATCCACTCTGAAAGCAGGAGAGGGTTGCTCACGCGCGGGCTGGCTCGGGCGCGGCGAGCAGCGTGCGGCACCAGTCGACGGTGAGGGCGAGGCCTTCTTCGAAGCCGACGGAGGGGTTGTAGCCAAAGGCTTCGCGGGCGGCGGAGATGTCGGCGAGGGAGTCGCGGATGTCGCCGGCGCGGGTTTCGGTGTAGAGCGGCGGAGCGGTGTAGCCGGTGATCTTCGCGAGCAGACGGAAAGTATCGTTGAGCGAGATGCGCTCGCCGCAGGCGGTGTTGAAGACGCGCCCGGCGACGCGTTCGGCGGGAGCTTCGAGCGCGAGGAGATTGGCGCTGACCGCATTGGCGATGTAGGTGAAGTCGCGGCCCTGTTCGCCGTCGCCCTGGATGATTGGCTGGTGGACTGGGTCGGCGGAGGGGCGCAGCATTTGGAGCGCCCATTTCGCGATGACTCCGGAGTACGGCGAGTCGGGTGCCTGGCGCGGTCCGAAGATGTTGAAGTAGCGCAGGCAGACGGTTTCCATGCCGTAGACGCGGGCGTAGCTCTGCATGTAGAGCTCGCCGGCGAGCTTCTGCACGGGGTAGGGCGCGATGGGCTGCGGCGTCATGGTTTCGACTCGCGGGAAGCCGGGCTGATTGCCGTACGCGGAGCTCGACGCAGCGTAGAGCACGCGCTTGATGCCAGCGGCGCGCGCGCCTTCGAGCAGGTTGAAGGTGCCGTCCAGATTGGCGTAGTGGCTCGTCCTGGGGTCCTTCACGCTGCGCGGCACGCTGGGCAGCGCTCCCTCGTGGAGGATTGCGTCGACACCGAGGCAGGCGCTCGCAACCGCGTCAGCATTGGCCAGATCGGCTTCGATGAAGTCCACGCCAGCGGGGATGTTGCCGCGCTTGCCGGTAGCGAAGTTGTCGAGACCACGCACGCAGTGCCCGCGCGCGAGCAGAGCCTCCGCAAGATGCGAGCCGATAAAGCCCGCGACGCCGGTGATGAGATAGATAGCCATTTCGGAAAGTTTATCCCGTTAAGGATGCCGGGGGTGTGCGGTTTGCGATATTCGAAGTGGAACGCTATTCTCCGCATATGAGCCGCATGCGTTGGGCTGTGCTCGTACTCATTCTGGCAATGGGCGGCCCGGGAACGCGGGCGCAATCGCCCTGCGAGGCCTGTGTCGGAGGACATCCTCCCGAGGACACAGTGTCCACTTGGCTGCGGTCGGGCGAACCTCGGCTGGTGGCGTGGGGTGCCACGTTTGCGCTACAGCGCAAAGATGAGTTGCTGATTCCGGAGATGGTTGGATTGGCTCGGAATTGGAGTCCGTTGCCCAGACAAGCGGTGAAGGCTGACGGGGGCCTGCGGCCCCGGACGGACGAGGAGATGCAGCGGGGTGACGCGATGGCCGCCGTGCTGGATGCTCTCATCCAGATGCATGTGACTCTCGATCTGGATGTGTTGCGCCTGCTCGCGGCTGATTTCCCGGCGCAGGCCATTGTGATGGCAGCGAGAATGCCTCCGGAGGAGGTCCAGCCCGTGCTGATGGAGTGGTTGGCGTTGCCATCCAAGCCTGAAGGGGGTCGGCCGAATGCGTCCTTGCGACGTTCCGCGGCTGCGATGCTGGCCCTGCATCCTGCTCCGGGATTTGCTGCGGAGTTGATGCGCGGAACGCATGTGTGGATGACCCTCGCCGTGACTACGCCGGACGGAGAGGGAATGGGTCGGACCTCGGTAGGTGATTGTGGGGCTGGAGCAGTCCGAGCGGCACGGTTAGGTTGGCCCGTATTGAATGGGTACGGTGTACGCGAAAGCCATCATGATGATCCCGCGGAGATCCTGATTCCGGGGATCGATCCGATCAGGGTGAACCGGGGCCCGCAGGTTGGCGCAGGCTGCGGCTTTGGCGTGTATTTGAATGATCGCCAACGGGGCAGACTGATTGCACAGATGCTCGGTATTGCGCCGAAGGACCTGGCGTGGGGCCAGCACGGGGTGATACGCATCACGTATCGATCGGACGCCCAATTTGTGGGCGAGGTTCAGGCGAAGATGGAGGCCGAAGAGCAGGCCATTCAAGATACGTTGCAGACCCTTGAAGACAAGGGGCTGATCACTGGTGCGGAACGTGCGTCGGCTCTGCCGCAGGTCGAAGTCTGGGCATGGGACCAGCGCAGGACGGAGCCGAATCGACTGCCCCAGCCAGCGTTTCGGTATGCGAATATTCACTGGAACGACGGCGAGAACAGCTGGGAATTTGACCAGCGGTGGTGATGAGCGCGAGCCGCGATCAATGCGGTCGTATGGATGCCGGACGCTGTTCCTCCCGCCGGGTCAGTAGGTGCGGACGGTGAAGTCGATGACCTTGGCCATGTGGCTGTCGAATTTGCTGATGCTGCGGGTGGGAGAGCGGATGCCGCGGAACTGCACCCAGACTTCATAGTCGACGTTGCCGTTGAGGCGCTTGAAGTTGTAGTGGCCGCTCGCGTCAGTAAGGTAGGTGACGACCTCGCCGGAGGCGGTGTTCCGCAGTTCGACGACGGCGTTGCGAATCGGTTCGCGGCCAGTGTCGGTGATGGTTCCGGAGAGGTTGCGCACCGAGGGCTGCGCCATCTTCTGCGACCAAGCGGGCTCGGCTCGCAGCAACAGCGCGGCCGCCCCGAGCAGGATTCCCGCTGCGATGCAGGTCATCCCTTTCGTCCGCCATCCGTGTTGCGCGCTGGTCTTGATTGTCATGGGACCCTCGTCGTTGCGGGGAAGCTGCGCTCAATTTGCCGGGAAGCTGCTCTAGTAGCTGTGACCGAGGATCGCGTGCGGCTCGTAGGGTTCTTCGAGGCGCTTGATCTCGTCGGTTGTGAGTTTCAGTTGCAACGACTTCAGAGCGTCCTCCAGTTGGTAGAGCTGGCTCGCTCCAATGATAGGCGCAGTGATGCCGGGTTTGGACAGAATCCAGGCGAGCGCGACCTGCGCGGGGTTGACGTGGCGGGTGGCGGCGATCTCGACCACGCGGTCGACGACGTTGAAGTCGGCGGCGCGGTAGTAGAGGCTGTGGCCGAAGTCGTCGGTGCGGGCGCGGACGGTTTCTGTTTTGCCATCGCCGCGTTTGCGCGTGCCGGTGAGGAATCCACGCGCCAGCGGACTCCACGGAATGCAGCCGACTCGCTGGTCGAGGCAGAGCGGAATCATCTCCCGCTCCTCCTCGCGATAGACCAGGTTGTAGTGGTTCTGCATCGTGACGAAGCGATTCAGCCCGTTCGTTGATTGGAAGTGGAGCATCTTCTGGAACTGCCACGCATACATGCTCGACGCGCCGAGATACAGCGCCTTGCCTGCCTTCACGACATCGTGCAGCGCCTCGCAGGTTTCCTCGATGGGAGTGAGCGGATCGAAGCGGTGAATCTGGTAGAGGTCGATGTAATCCACGCCGAGGCGCTTGAGGCTGGCGTCGATGGACGCCATGATGTGTTTGCGCGAGAGGCCGCGGTCATTGGGGCAATCGCTCATCGGGTTGTAGACCTTGGTGGCGATGACCAGCTCCTGGCGGCGGGGCTGGAACTCGCGCAACAGCTTGCCGGTGATGCACTCGCTTTCGCCGATGGAGTAGACGTCGGCGGTGTCGAAGAAGTTGATGCCTGCCTCGACGGCGCGCTGGATGATCGGCCGTGCCTCGTCTTCTTCGAGCACCCACTCGCGCCACTTCTTGCTGCCGTAGGTCATCATCCCCAGGCAGAGCGGGGAGATGCGCGCGCCGGTGGCTCCGAGGTTTACGGTGGGCATCGTGGTGCAATCGGTTTCGTCCATGCGTATTGGACGCAGAATGTGACTGCCGGGTTCCAGAAGGAACTGGCCTACCCGGCGAGAGGCGATGGCATCTGAAGAGAGCAGGAGACGCCGCGTGCGCGTCATCGGCTGCTCACGAGCGGTCAACGGGCCCCTTTACAACGCGTACGCGGCGAGCCTCCGAAGGTTGCGAGAGGATTTTCATGACATTACGACATTGGAATCGGTACACACAAACTCTGCGGGTAGGCGCGATTGCGGCTTCCCTGATGGTGGCTACATGCCTGCCGGCGGCAGCGCAGCATCGTCATCAAGACAATCGCCGCAATGACAACTTTTATCAGGGTGCTCGCGATGGCGGCCGTGGCGGCGACTATAACGGCCACTACGATAGGGGCAACGATCATCGCGACTACAACAACCGCCGCGATGACCATCGCGACTACAACAACCGCGACTACAACCAGGGCGGCATAGGGCCCGGCCAGGGCGCAGCCATTGGTGCCGCCGGTGGAGCGTTGCTGGGAGCGCTCTTCGGTGGCGGGTTGAAGGGAGTCATCGTCGGCGGAGCAGCCGGCGCGGGTATTGGCGCGATCGCCGGTCAGGGCAACCAGAATAACCACCACCGGCAGTACTACGGCGGCCAGCCGTACTAGATTGGCTGGCCTCTTTCGAGACTTTGGATTAAGCAGTGATGCGATTTGATGAATGCGAGAGGATTGGAATGAAGATACGAGCGGTAATAAGTGGAGCAGTAGTCGTGGCGGGTTTGGCGATAGCGAGCGTTCCCGCGGTGGCGCAGCAGCAGCCGTCGGAGCAGCAACCAGCGCAGCAGCACTCCGAGATTGCTCCGGCTTCGGCGGCGAATGCGCCTGAGGCCAATGAGGTCAAGTACACCAACGCGGAGTTGATCCCACTGACGGTGCATCAGGCATGGCTGAAGAGCGGGAAAAACGAGGACGCTTTCTTCGATATGGTGACGCAGTTAGCAGAGCTGTCGGCGCAGGATCGCGACCTGCAGCTGCCGCAGACCGCAGCCGCTGGACGGCGCGTCGGAGCGATGATCAAGCTCATGGCCAAGAAGGACACCGACCAGCTGCTCTATGCGGTGGTGGATGCGGCGGTGCGGAAGGTTGGCACGCCGCTTCCGGCAGTCGCCGCGACGAAGTAGGCGGGATCTGACGTCAGGGGTCGGGTCTAGGGTCTGGCTCAGGACTTCGGGTGGATCCAGAGGCCGGTCCAGGTCTCGGAGACGATGATGCTGTTGCCGGGATTGCGAGGGTCGTAGCGTACCTGCACGGATTGGTCGAGGCGAAAGCCGACAACCTCGTTGGGGAGGGTCGTGACATCCTGCGCGCAGGTGTAGGTAAGTCCGGCGAGGGAGTAGCTGTAGACGAGGACTTCGGGGGAGGGGGAGATGCTGTCTTCGTTGGAGAGGGTGCGGGCGTCGAGGATGACGCCGTCAGTGATGCGGCCGCCAAGGGCGAGCTCCTCGCGGCGGCGGCGTTCAATCTCCTCTGACGACAGTCGGTGCGCGGCGATATACCACCACACGCCACCCGCAACCACGGCGACTCCCGCAGCGATTCCGCCGATCAAACGCGGGTCCTGGCTGCGCAAGTTTGGGTTGCGAATTACATGCGTCAGTAACTGGAGAATCGGTTTCAAGGGCTTCAGATGCACAGTAGAACTCTCATAGGAAGCATAGCCCAGCGCACCTGTCAGCGGTGCGTTCTTGTCCCGCCCGAACCGCGCAAAAGGGTTCCCTGCGTGGTTCGCGCGCCGTACGGCGATATACTGCGGTGTGCGAACCATGAAGAAAACTACG
>DATCFM010000085.1:0-29713 GCA_036509515.1 Acidobacteriaceae bacterium | reverse complement strand
TGGCGGAGGTTAGCGATGTCTTCGTCGTAGAGGCGGCGTACGAGAGCGACGACCTGTTTCTTGATCTCGGGGATGGGCGTGTTTTTGGCGGCGAGATCGGTGTAGAGGTCGCGCACCTGGGCGATGCCCCAGAAGAGATTGACCGCCGTGGGGCGAGTGGAGGCGAGGGTGGCGCAGATGACGGCGACTTCTGTGTTGAGCTCGTCGATTGTGGTGGCGTGTGAGTGGTCGATGCCGAGGGCCACGCCCATGGCGCCGGAGACGCCGATAGCCATTGCGCCGCGCACGATCATGTCCTTGATGGCGCGCGCGACCTGCTTGTAGTCGGTGGCGAGGACGTAGGTCTCTTCGTGAGGAAGCTTTGTCTGGTCCAGAAAATTGACGCCTTCCGGCGTCCACTCAAGCGTAGGAATCATCTTGTCCAGTGTATCGAAGACCAGCGGAACGAAGCGTTATTCGCCGGGCAGGATGAGGCGGGAGCGCCTTCCCGAGAGTTCAACCATCGTTTCCAATCGAATCAGCCGGCGATCCTGTTCGGCAACGAGATCGGCGATCCTGTCCAGATTCGCCGAGATGCGCGTCATCTCTTCGTTGATCAGGAAAATTCTTTTCAGCAGATTGAACGCATCGCTTGCCGTACTCATGCAGCCTTCGATCGGCGACGCTGGATCTTGTCGAGTTTGCTTTCAATGCTTGCATTTGTCGAGCGAATGCGGGCAAGGTTTCGGTCGAGCGCCACGTTCAATTCCGCAAGAAGGCGCTTTTCCTCTGGATTTTCTTCTGCGCTATAGAACATCAGCGAGCGCCGAACGATCTCGGCCACCGAGACGCGCTCGTTGCGGGCGAGCTTCTGCAGCTTTCGCTTCTGCCCGGGACGGAGAAGGACAACAACGCGTTCCGAAGCTTTTTCCTGTGCAGCCGCCATAGCGAGACCAATGTAGCACATGTGCGGCACATGTGCATCTAAACCGCTTTTCCTGTTGCCGGGTATCACGCGAGGGGGCGTGCAGCGGCGTTTTCATTGAGGAAAACGCGCGTCGAAGTCAAAGCCCTGCATTGCGCCTACAGGGAAAAGGCTCTAGTGCACAAACTTTTCCATGTGGCGGTAGCCGTCGGTTCCAACGAAGAGCACGGCAAAGACGGTGAGGTTGTAGGTCGCGTGCATCAGCACGGAGCAGGCCACCGAATAGGTGCGAATCCGCACGACCGAGAGGACGAGACTGACGCCGTAGAGTATGCCCAGCGCTCCCCAGGCGTGTTCCAGTTGTCCTGCGTGCATGAGAGCGAAGGGAACGCTGGAGAAGATGGCCGCGAAGACCAGGGCGGCGGCGTTGTGCATCGCGGAGTTCTGCCAACGCTGCCGGCCGGCCGGCGTTCGCTCCATCGCCAGCCAGTCGTAGGCGGTCGCGAGGGCGGGCAGAAGGAAGCCGCGGAAGGCGATCTCTTCGGCGAGAGGCGCCAGCAGCACACCGAAGGCGGTCATCAGCCAGGCGCCGCTGGTGGTCGCGAGCAGGTGATCCATGGGCGAGTTTTTAGGCTGGGCGACAAAGCGCAGCGAAAACTGCGCCAGCGCGCTCATCGCCACACCGCCAAGGATGATCCAGTACCACCGCCGGCGGGCCGCAAGGATGTTCCATTGCAGGCCGTGCAGGAACGAACGCTCCCACAGCCGGGGGAACAGCCACCATGCGAAGGTCAGCGTCAGCACGTAGGAGACGGCCTGCGCCAGCACGCCGAGGCCCTGATGCGACTTGATGGCCTCCTCGGAGTGCAGGTGCGCTATGCCCATCACGACGACTGCGCACAGGACCAGCATCATCCAGGCGATGGAGAAGAACAGCAGCGCATGGCCGAGGTGGGGAATGCGCCTGGCCGGCCCATGATCCTGCGCGGGATCGGTGTCGTGCTGGATGTCCAGCGCCTTGGCAACCTGAACTTCGGAGGTGGAAAGAGGACTCATGTGAGATTTATCGACTCCAGCAGGGCCAAACTACAGCATTCCGAAGATATGGCCGACGCGCCGAACTCAGCGCGCCGAAACCAGTTCGCGTTCCGAGCCTTTGGATCGCACTGCACGTTTTTTCTTCTCTTCCTTGGCCGTGGCGCGCGGCTCCGGTTTGTTTTTCGAAGCCGTTGGAACGCCGGTCTTCTTCTCCGGAGCGGAACGTTTTGGTTTCGGCGTCTTGCCGGCGAGCTCCGGAAGCTGGGCAGGAGGCAGCGCCGTCTCGGCCGCCGCAGAACCCGCGCCCTCATAGTAGCGCGCAAGAAAGTGTCCGGTGTGCGATTCCTTGCTGGCGGCGACGAGCTCCGGCGCGCCCTGGGCAACGATGCGGCCGCCGCCTTCGCCGCCTTCGGGACCGAGATCGATGAGGTAGTCGGCGTTGCGGATGATGTCGAGGTTGTGCTCGATGATGATGACGGTGTTGCCGAGATCGGTGAGGCGGTGGAGGACTTCGAGGAGGCGGCGCACGTCGTCGAAGTGCAGGCCGGTGGTGGGCTCGTCGAGGAGGTAGAGCGTCTTGCCGGTCTGGCGCTTGCTCAATTCTTTGGCCAGCTTCATGCGCTGGGCTTCGCCGCCGGAGAGCGTCGTCGCCGATTGACCGAGGTGCACGTAGCCGAGGCCGACGTCGACGAGGGTTTGCAGCTTTTGATTGACGGCGGGGATGTCTTTGAGCACGGGCACGGCGTCTTCGATGGGCAGATCGAGGATGTCGGCGATGGAGTAGCCGTTGAACTTTACCGAGAGCGTCTCCTGGTTGTAGCGGCGTCCGTTGCAGACCTCGCACAGCACGTAGACGTCGGGGAGGAAGTTCATTTCGATGCGGCGCTGGCCGTCGCCCTGGCAGGCCTCGCAGCGGCCGCCCTGCACGTTGAAGCTGAAGCGGCCGGGCTTGTAGCCGCGCTCGCACGACTCGGGGAGCATGGCGAAGAGGTCGCGGATGGCGGTGAAGACGCCGGTGTAGGTGGCGGGGTTGGAGCGCGGTGTGCGGCCGATGGGCGACTGATCGATCTGGATGACTTTGTCGAGTTGCTCCGCGCCGTGGATGGCCTTGTGCTCGCCGGGTTCTTCGCGCGAGCCGTAGAGTTCTTTGGCGAGGGAGCGGTAGAGGATGTCGTTGACGAGGGTGGATTTCCCGGAGCCGCTAACGCCGGTGACGACCGTCATGACGCCCAGCGGAAAGTGCGCCGTGATGTTCTGCAGGTTGTGCGAGCGCGCGTCTTCGACCGAGAGCCAGCGACCGGACAGGGGCCTGGCTGCCTTATCCGGTGTAGGCCGGGTGACGATGTCGATCTCACCGGCGAGATATCTGCCGGTGATGGACGCGGGATTCGCCATGATCTCGGCGGGTGTGCCGGCCGCGATGAGATGGCCGCCGTTCTTGCCGGCGCCGGGCCCGAGGTCGAGCACGTAGTCGGCGCTGCGAATTGTGTCCTCATCGTGCTCGACGACCAGCACGGTATTGCCGATGTCGCGCAGGTTTTCGAGTGCCTCGATCAGACGGCGGTTGTCGCGCTGGTGCAGGCCGATCGATGGTTCGTCGAGGACGTAGAGGACGCCGCGAAGGCGCGAGCCGATCTGGGTGGCGAGGCGGATGCGCTGGCCCTCGCCGCCGGAGAGCGTGGCTGCGGAGCGGTCGAGCGAGAGGTAGCCGAGGCCGACGGCGTTGAGGAACTCGAGGCGCTCGATGATCTCGCGCTGGAGGCGGTCGGCGATGAGGCGGTCGCGGCCGGTGAACTGCATCGACTGTGCGCCTAGCAACGCGCGTTCCAGCGAGAGGGCGGTGAAGTCGGCGATAGAGGATTCTGAGCGCGTGTCGCTTACCCCACTCATGTCGCGGTCAGAGTGCGGCATGAATGGGCCACCCAGATTGATGGGGATGGTGACGGCGAGCGATTCGGGACGCAAGCGGCGGCCGTGGCAGCGCGGGCACTCGGTCGCGGACATGTACTGCATCATGTACTCGCGATAGCCTTCGCTGCGGGTCTCCTCGAGGGTGTTGCGCAGCCAGGGAAGGATGCCGTGAAAGCCGGTGCGGGCGGCCTCAGGGCGCGGAGGACCGTAGAGCAGCAGCTCCTGGTCGGCAAGGCTGAGGTCCTGAAACGGTTTCTTGAGGTTGATCCTGTAGCGATCCGCCGCCAACCTGATCAAGCGCAGTAGATATTGCGATGCGGAACCCGGACCCATCGCGCCATCGAGCAGAGGCTTGGACCAGTCGGCAATCGCTTTGGCGGGATCAAAGTCATAGATCGAGCCGAGGCCGTGGCACTCCGGGCAGGCGCCGTAGGAGGAGTTGAAGCTGAAGCTGCGCGGCTCCAGCTTGGGCACGTTGATGCCGCAATCGGGACACGCCATGGACGAGCTGAACAGCGTCTCGTTGTAGGCGCCGCCGGGAGACTGCAGGCCGATGAGGACGAGGCCGTTGGCGAGTTGCAGGGCGGTGGTGACGGCGGTTTGCAGGCGGCGGGTGTCGTACAGGATTGAGGGTCCAGGGCTCAGGGTCCAGGGTTCAGAAGACCCCTTCTTCGCCGCTGATACATTGCTCTCTGGACCCTGAGCCCTGGGCCCTGAACCCTCCGCCGGCTTAAGGATGATGCGGTCGACGATGGCCTCGACGGTGTGATTCTTGCGCTTCTCGAGGCGCATGCCCTCGTCGATCTCGGTGATCTCGCCGTCGATGCGGATGCGATAGCCTTTTTTATCGAGCGCCTCCAGCTCCTCGCGAAACTCGCCCTTGCGGCCGCGCACGATGGGAGCCAGAACGGTGATGCGCTCCTGGGGCGACCCGGTCCGGTCGCGCTCCACGGACTGGGCGACGACCTGGGCGACGATCTGGTCGGCGCTCTGGCGCGAGATGGGGCGGTGGCAGTTGGGGCAGTGCGGCTGGCCGACGCTTGCCCAGAGCAGGCGCAGATAGTCGTAGATCTCGGTGATGGTGCCGACGGTGGAGCGCGGGGAGCGCGAGGTGGTCTTCTGCTCGATGGAGATGGCGGGCGAAAGGCCTTCGATGGAGTCCACATCGGGGCGCTCCATCTGGTCCAGGAACTGGCGCGCGTAGGCCGAGAGCGTCTCCACATAGCGGCGCTGGCCTTCGGCGTAGATAGTGTCGAAGGCGAGCGAGCTCTTGCCGGAGCCGGAGAGGCCGGTAACGACGGTGAGCGTGTTGCGCGGGATCGACACCGAAATATTGCGCAGATTGTGCTGCCGTGCGCCGCGCACATGGATGTGGGTGAGGCTCATAGGAAGGCATTCCAGCCGATATCGGCCAAGCCTTTAGGATACAGGCTCTCCCGGGGCATTCCCAAGCCGGGCGGCCGGCTCCGGATGCAGCCCAACAGTCGTACACCTAAGGCATAACCCGCTTAGGGAATCGTTTAATGCAACAGGGGAATGCTAATTTCCAGACACAGGACAAGTTCGAGGCTTCAAACTTGTCTTGAATTGATTCGTCAAACGAGCTGGGACAGAAGATTTTGGGCTGTGCCGGGGATTTCCGGGCAGCGCCAAAAGCTGTGAACAGGCTGGAAGGACGGGGACAGTGATTATTTCCATTATGTTGGCTTGCGCGGTCCTGGCCTCACTGGCCTTCGGCGTCCTGACGGCTTACGGGCTCTGCCTGGGGTTCTTCCGGCTCATGCGCATGCACGGCCCCGCGGCGAGTGCGGCGCGCCTGGAATCCCAACCCGTCGAAGCCCCTTCCAAGCTCTGAAAGCACCGTATCTCTCTGAAATCTGAACCTGAAAAGGTGTTGATCCCTGTCTACTGTTTCGGAGACGGCGTCTTCTGCTGTAGCCGCTTAAGCTCTTCGTAGATCTGCTGCGGCGTCTTGGCTGTGCTGGGCGAGGCCGTCGTCGTGCCGTTCTGAGTGTCGGGATTCTGGGTGGCTGGGGGCGGATTGTTGGGGTTATAGTCCGGCGGGGTCTGGCTGGTAAAGTTCGCGGTCGTGCTTCCGGGCGGAGGCGGATTAGGGGCGTCAACGATGCCGGTGGGGGATGGAGCGGTGGATGGGGTTGGCAACGAATCGAGGGGGACCGACTGCACCCCTGGGAGCGTTCCAGCGGTCGGCGACACGTTGCTGGGATTGCCGTTCACCTTGTTGAGAGGCTGCGGCATGCTGGGCGGCAAGGACGGCGAGGGCGTCGTTGGATTGGCCGGAGCAGGTGTCGAAAAGCCGCCGGGGGCTCGACGCGGCTGTGTAGCGGCGGCCTGCGGCTGGGCGGGCGGTTGCAGCTCCGACTCGCTCTCGGTCATGTCATAGCTGGTGGAGTTGGGGCTGGGCGGAGAGGCTCCGCCGGTCTGCGGGGTCAGCACCAACTGGGCGGGGCCTTCGGTGGCGGTCTCCTTGAGGAGCATGTTTGTCCCGGTGCCGTCGAGCAGGGTTTTCAGAACGGTCGCGGGCTCGGCGGGGCCGTAGTTGCCGAAGATCCGCTGGTCGGAGACGCCGCCGACGATGGTCATGCCGGTCTCGCGGGAGATGTCGCGCAGAATCTGGTTGAGGCTGGAGTTGTCCGCCCGTACGTCGAGCAGCCCGTTGGCATAAGTTACACGCGCTTTATGGTGTGGCACAGAATTGCTGCCCGAGGAGGTCGCGGCGATGGGCGCGGGAAGGCTATTCGGGTTCGACAGCGTCGTCGGCGGAGTTGCGGGCAGGGACGAGGCTCGGGGCGCGGTCTGGGCCTGCAATCCAGGCGCTGCAAAGAGCAAGGAGCTGGCAGCGGCTGCGGACAGCAGGAGGCGGCGAATGCTCCGAATCAGGCTCGGCGTGTCGTTCATCCTGAGGGTCAGAGGCATGGTGAGGGTGGGACGTGGCCGGAGCATCATGGGTAGCCTTCCTGACTCATTCCATCCAGAATATTCCTTCGTGCGGCCGAGGGCGCGAGCGCCTCGCTGGGGTCGCCGCTGGACGTCAGGGCTCGTGCTTCGTATGCTGAGGCTGCCGAGCGGCAATCGCCGGCAGGAGTCTGGTTTGGGCAACTTGCTTCGTTTGCTTCGTCTCCGCTGCGTTCTCGTGCTGCTTGCGTCGGGGCTCATGTCTGGAGCTGTACAGCTGGCCGTGGCGCAGACGTGCACGACGCAGGCCACGCTGCCCGCGGACGCACGCCAGTCCATCGCCAACGCCGCGATGGCGCTGGGCAGCGCCGTCGAGTCCAATGCCACGTCGCGTGTGGAGGCGATGGCGATCGCGGAGCTGACCTCCAACTTTGCCCCTACGGCTTATGTGGTGAGCAACACCGCCACGAAGATCGCCGGCGACACTCTGCGCGTGACGCAGATGTACCAGCTCGACGCCAGTGCGCGCAAACCCGGCGACACCACGGAGGCCGACTTCGGCTGCGCCCTGATCGGCACCAGCGATGAGACGGACTTCGCCATCCCGGGGCTTCCGTCCGGGGTGTATGCGTTCGTGATGGTCGAGGCCAGCGGCGAGCGTCCGTGGCTGCTTGCCTTTCTCCTGCAACGTCAGGGAAGCGAGTGGAAGATGGCGGGCTTCTATCCGCATGCGCGCAGCGCCGCCGGCCACGATGGTCTGTGGTACTGGACGACCGCGCGCGCGGATGCGAAGGCGGGCAAGAAGTGGATCGCCTGGGTGCTGTACGGCGAGGCGGACCAGCTGCTGCGTCCGGCAAACTTTGTGAGCAGCACGCACCTTGACCTGTTGCGCACCGAGCGCCATAGCAACGCTCCTAACGAGTTGAGCGATGGCCTGAGCGCCGACACGCCGCTGGCGATCAAGGCCAAGGACGGAAGCGAGTTTCACTTCACCGATATTGGCAGCGCGGGAACGGACGATGGCAAGGGCCTCGATCTGGTGCTGCACTTCCGCGCCGATCCGATCGCCGATCCGGCTGCGGGCCGCGCTCGCAACACGGCGGCCGCCAAGGCGCTGCTGGAGGCGCATCCTGAGCTTCGCGAGGGGTTCACCGGCGTGAGCGTGTTTGCGGAGAGTGCTAATCAGCCGCCTTTCGCTACAGTGCAGAGCCTCGCGGAGCTGCAGTAGCCAGGCGAAGGGAGCAGGCCAACCCCGAGCCAGCGTTTCGTGGCTAGTATGCTGGAGTATGAACTTGTGGGGGACGACAGGATGGCAGCAGCACCGAGATCACTGGCAGACGCGATTCGCGACCGGCGTGCGACGCCCAGCTTTGACGGTGAGCCGATTCCGCCCAGCGACCTGCGCCAGATCCTCGAAGCCGGCCTGCATGCGCCCAGCGGCTATAACATGCAGCCGTGGCGCTTCATCGTGGTGCAGCACCCGGAGCAGAGGCGGCGGCTGCGCGCGGCCAGCTACAACCAGGCCAAGGTGGAAGAGGCGTCGGCGGTGATCGTCGCCTGCGGGGACCGCGATGGATGGCGCAGGGACCTGGATGAGATGCTGCGCATGGGCCGGGCGGGCGGCATGCCGGAGAGCTATGCCGCGCAGGCGGCCGACAGCGTGACCGCCTATCTTTCGAGCTTCACACATGACCAGATGACCGCGTGGCTGAACAAGCATGTCATGATCGCCTTTACCTCGATGATGCTGATGGCCGAGGTACTGGGCTACGATACCGCGCCGATGGAAGGCTTCGAGCAGGACAAGGTGTGCGAGACGCTGCGGCTGCCGATGAGCTACTGGGTGGTGGCGCAGCTGGGCATTGGGCATCTCAAAGGGCCGGACAAGTTCAACGGCGGACGCTTCGATCTCTCCCACACGGTCTTCGCGGAGGAGTACGGCAAGCCTCTGCGCTAGGCTTCGCGCTCACACGCTTGACTCAATTTGGAACTTCACGCGTCGAACATCGGTCGCGCCTGAAACCTTGCGCCTGTACATTGAATCGTAGGCATTGTGATTGTAGAGAGATGTGAGGAGTGCGCGAGCGAAGGATGAGAACGCTGGGCCGGCTGCTGTCGATCGTCATTGTGCTGGGAATCCTCCTGGGCGTCGTGTTCTACCTGCATCCTCTCGGGGTGATGAAGCAGGAGACGCACTTCGGCCTGTTGCTGGCGCGGGTGCAGAGCAACTACGTGCTGACGCCGGAGGGCCGCGTGCACTACTACGAGGCCGAGCCGGACATCGCCGGCGGAGGCATCCCGCTGGTGCTGATTCACGGCCTGGGCGCGCGCGATGAGGACTGGGCGCCGATGCTCAAGCGCCTGAAGCGCGCAGGGTTTCACGTCTACGCTCCCGACCTGCTGGGCTATGGACGATCCCCCAAGCCGCAGAACGGCGATTACTCCATTGCGGACGAAGAAAAATTTATCTATGACTACATCCAGGCGATCGGGCTGCAAAAGACCGATCTGGGCGGATGGTCGATGGGCGGATGGATTGCGCTGAAGCTCGCGCTCGATCATCCGGAGGTCATCGACCGGGTGGTGGTCTATGACAGCGCGGGCCTGCGCTTCGATCTCAGCTATCCGACCACGATCTTCCATCCGCAGAACATCGATGATGTGCAGCGGCTGTTCGCGCAGATGGACCCGGAGATGCATCCGTTTTCGCCGTTCGTGCGGCGCGACATCCTGCGCGCGTTCCAGCAGAAGCAGTGGGTGGTCGACCGCAGCGTGGCTTCGATGCTGACGGGACGCGACCTGCTCGACAGCCAGCTTGCCTCGCTGTCGGAGCCGCTGCTGATCGTGTGGGGAAGCGAGGACAAGCTGATTCCGGTTTCGGTGGCCGAGCGCATGCATGGGCTGGTGCCGAACTCGGAGCTGGATATTCTGGAGGGCTGTGGGCATCTGGCGCCGGGACTGTGCTCGCGGCGTGCGGCGCAGGCGACGGCGGATTTTCTGAAGGCGAATCCGTTGCCTTCGGGAAGCGTTCGCACTTTGCGGCAGATGTCGCGGTAGGGTGCCCGCTCCCCGTGTCCTGAGTCGAGTCTTTGAAATGTTGGGTTTGCGGCGATTTCGCGCGGCAAAATATTGATTCCAGAGATTTTGTGTGGAAAATCTCTGGAATGTGTGAGTTGCGGCGCTTCTGTGGTGAACCCCAACATCGAACCCCACCCATGCCAACGATGAGGCCGTGGTCATGAATGGGGCACCCAGATTCATTGTGGGTTTTGATCTCTATTTCTATTATAGAGTGTTGAGTGGTATTAATGTGCAGCGATTTTTCTATTTGTTTTGTTAGATTTAGGTGGTTTGGGGGCTTGACAAGATTTTGGGTGATCCCTTGTGCAGGCAGTGTCGGGGCGTGACGGTTGTGGCGGGGCGAAGAAAGGCAATTCAGTCGCTTCGGCTTCGCCTTCGCTCCGATCTCCCACCCCAGCGAGCAAGCTCGCCGGGGACCCCGGGGCCTTCGGCAGAGCGGAAGCGCCTTCCGGCGCGGTCTTTCCCGGGGGCGATGCCCCAGGCTGGTATAGGGCGCACCGTTGGCGCTTGGAGCGGTGGCGCGTTGCGGAGCCGCATCTCCAGAGCGAGTTTTTGCCGGGGCTGAGAAACAAGAGCAAAGGCAGAGGCGCGTTGCGCCTCGTGAACAGCCAAAGCAGGTCCTTCGCTGCGCTCAGGATGACAACCAGAGAGGCAACAGCAACATCGACAGCAAGAGCAACAGTCAATACAGGGGTTCTTCGCTGCGCTCAGGGTGACAACCAGAGAGGCAAAGGCAGAGGCGGAGGGTTAGCGGCTGTCGTCTGATTTCCAGATGTAGGCGTCCGGCTGGGAAAGGCCGATGTGTTGCAGGACGCGGTGGACGAAGTTTTTGGCCATGTCGGCCGTGCTCTGGGGGGTGTTGTAGAAGGAGGGGATGACGGGAAAGACCGTCGCTCCTGCCTCAGAGACCACGACCATGTTGCGCAGGTGGATGAGGTTCAGGGGAGTTTCGCGTACGCAGAGCACGAGGCGGCGGCGCTCTTTGAGGCAGACATCGGCGGCGCGCTCCACCAGATTGGCCGCCATTCCGTGGGCAATGCCCGCGAGCGTGCCCATGGAGCAGGGGATCACGATCATGGCTGCGCAGGGGTAGGAGCCGCTGGCGATGGGTGCGCCGATGTCCTCATGCGCGTGTTGAACCACTTTAGAAGATTTATGGCCCAAGACACTCTCTGCAAAAGAGTTGCGTCCATTGGCTCCGCTTTCTTCGGCGAGGACTCGGAGGGCGCTGGGAGAGACGACGAGATGGACGCGGCCGACCCTTGGATCGGCGTCGAGGGCGCGCAACATCTCATAAGCAAGCACCGATCCACTGGCGCCAGTGACGGCCAGCGTTAGTGTCTGCGGAGGTTGTTCGGAAGCGGACGGCATTCGTCGTTCATTATCGCTCCCCCATCGGCTCCTGTGGATTTTTCGCCGCATTCCGGCGCGACAAATTGCCGCTGATCCCGGTCTAGCTTTTGCATGGGGAACTTTGATCGGCAGCAGCGCAGAGGTGCTGCTGCCGAGGGAGGCCGAAGTCCGTGGCGCGGGCGCTGACGCATTACGCCTCCAGGCACCCGGAGCTGGGGATCAAGTTTTTTATGATTCCGCAGGTGGAGGGCACGCTGCCGCGATCGCACGCCGTGGAGGGCGTGACGGAGGGCCTGCTGAAGCGGTATGGCAATTCCGCTGGTGATCCTGTCGCCGATGGCTACGGCGGTGGTCTTCGTCGCCTATATGGGGCATGGGCGCTTTGATGTGCCGCGGGAGGCTCCCGTGCTTGACCTGCGCCAGCCGGATTTTGAGCTGACCGAGGCCGCCGTCGCGGCGGTGAATGGGCATGAACTTCCGGAGCACGAATTGCCGGAGGCGGGGCAGGAAGTGGGGGCGCCGCCGGAGGATGTCTTGACGCCTTCGACCACGGAAGAGACGCGGGTTCCGCTGGGCCTTGAGCTTCCCAGCCTTGTAACTCTGCCGCCCTCTCCGCAACCGGCGCCAGGCTTGCCTTTGAGTTCGCAGCTGAGTTCGCCTGCGACAGGCGGCTTGGGAGATTCGACGGCTAACGAATAACTATTTTCCAGTTATTTTTCGCGCAACTGTTCGGCGGCTCTCGGCCTGAAGCGTCATCTTATGTTCTGATAAGGATGCCAGGCCATGGATTACCGAGAACAGCCCCTTGGAACGAACGTCCGATTTCTCCTCCCTTCGCTGAAGCTGAAGGAGCCGTGTCCCGGTGGAGGCACGATCGAGGAGTCTGTCCACAGCTATCTGGTGGAACACTTCGGCGGCTACACGGTGGGGTCGGCTACGGTCTCGGGTTATTGGCGTGAGGAGGATGGCACGCACTCCTACGGCGAACACCGCGAGTTTACGGTGGCGCTTCCGCACGACCGCGGGCTTTCGGAGCTCAAGCGCTTCCTGGGGCAGACGGCGAGGCGGCTGTGCGAGTCGTGTCTCTACGTCGAGGTGGCAGGGTGCGCGGTCCTGCTGTACAGCGAGAGCGAGGATGAGGTGGGCGGCGAAGAGAATGAGGGCATGAGCATGGCCCGGATCTCGAATAACCGGTAAGGCTTGCAGTGAGGCTTAGAGGGCGGCGTCCTCGGCCAGGGTGCGCTCAAAGATGGCGTCCACGTTTTTGAGCTGGCGCTTGAAGTCGAAGACGGCGTCCAGACGCTCCTGCTTGAGCAGCGCGCCGATCTCGGGATCGGCCTCGACCTGCTGACGGAAGTTGCGCTCGTTGGTCCAGGCGTCCATGGCGTGGCGCTGCACGAGGCGGTACGCGTCTTCGCGGCTCATCCCGGCGGCGGCGAGCTCGAGCAGGAGCTGGCCGGAGAAGACCAGGCCGTGGGTCATCTCGAGGTTGCGCAGCATGCGCGCGGGGTAGACCAGAAGGCGGTCGATCATGGACGCGGTCTTGTCGAGCAGATAGTCGGTGAGGGTGGTGGAGTCGGGCAGAACGACGCGTTCGGCGGAGGAGTGCGAGATGTCGCGCTCATGCCAGAGGGCGACGTCCTCGAGGCCGACCTGGGCGTTGGCGCGAACGACGCGCGCGAGACCGGAGATCTGCTCGGCGGTGATGGGGTTGCGCTTGTGCGGCATGGCGCTGGAGCCCTTCTGCTTCTCGGAGAAGAACTCCTCGGCCTCGCGGACCTCGGTGCGCTGCAGGTGGCGGACCTCGGTGGCGATCTTGTCCAGCGTGGAGCAAATGACGGCCAGGGTGCAGAGATAGGCGGCGTGGCGATCGCGCTGCAGGACCTGGGTGGCGACGGCGGCGGGGCGGAGGCCGAGGTTGCGCAGGATGGCGACCTCGTGCTCGGGTTCGAGGTGGCCGAAGGTTCCGACGGCGCCGGAGAGCTTACCGACGCGAAGGTCTTCGGCGGCGGCGTCGAAGCGGCGCAGATTTCTGCCCATCTCGGAGTACCAGAGCAGAAGCTTCAGGCCGAAGGTCGTGGGTTCGGCGTGAACGCCGTGTGTACGTCCGATGGACGGAGTGTGCTTAAATTCGAGGGCGCGCTTGCGCAAAACGTCGCGAAGTCGCACAATGCCAGAACGAATTAATGCGGAAGCCTGGGTGATCGCCAAGGCCTGTGCCGTGTCAACTACATCGGTGGAGGTTAAGCCGTAGTGCAGCCAGCGGGCTGCGGGACCGACTGTTTCAGAGACGGCGGTGGTAAAGGCCAAAACGTCGTGGCGCAGGTCGGCCTCAAGCTCCTGGATGCGCTCGACGGTGAAGCCAGCGCGCGCGCGCAGAGCCGCCGCGGCCTCGGCCGGAACGATACCCGCGCGGGCAAGTGTCTCGGTAGCAGCGAGTTCGACGCGCAGCCAGTTGTCGTAGCGGCTGCGCTCGGTCCAGACCGAGGCCATCTCCGGGCGGGTGTAGCGAGCGATCATCGGGCCTCCGTCGGGCTAGAAAGTATGGGTTGTTGCAGGGAACTTGCTGTGGCCATATTCGTAGAGCATTGAGACACGACAAGCCGTTCCGCATCTTATTTTGTGCTTCGACTTCCAGTGTAGCCGCACGTACACCTGGAGGCCGCAATCGGGACAATTGTTGATGGATTCGAATAGAAAAGGGAGACTATGCTCATGCAAGATCAAGCCACCAGCAACGAGACGATTCGGGGATTGAAAGAGTTGGCAGAGTTCCGGTTTTGCTTTCGCCAGTTTCTCAGCTTCAGCGAGGTCGCGTCGGAGCGCTACGGAATCCAGGCGCAGCAATATCAGCTGCTGCAGGTGATTGCGGCGGCTCCTTCGAGTGAGCTTGCGTCGGTGAGCTATCTGGCGGAACGAATGGTGCTGCGGCACAACAGCACTGTGGAACTGGTGGACCGCGCCGAACGCGCCGGGCTTGTTCAGCGGCACAGCGATGAGCACGACCTGCGGCGGTCCATCGTTCGACTGACGCCGCGCGGTGCAGAGATTCTGCGCCATCTCGTCGCCGAACACCTGGACGAGCTGGCAAAACACGGGGAGCGATTGATTCGCGCGACCCGGGCTGTCAATGAAGCCTCGTCGCCAACCCACTCCGCCGAAAAGCTGGAGCGCGCGTGACGGCGAGGTTCTGATCGGCGCCGTGTCAGCCCTCGCTGACGCCGAATAGTGTTGCCATCTCGTCGTGCAGGAAGCCGCGTCCGGGCTTGTACGGCTGAATCCATTGGCCGTCGAGCACGAACTGCGGAATGGCCCGCTTGCCTACCTTCGCAATGACCGCAGCCGCCGCGCCCGGCGTATGTTCGATGTCGATTTCCTGAAACGGGATGGAATGCCTGGCAAGAAAGCGCTTGGCCTCGCGGCAGTCGCGGCACCAGCTGGCTGAGTAGACGAGAAGCTCCATGATTCTATTGTCGCAAATGGAGGATAGAGATTACAAATCAGAGAACAGAGATCGGAAATCAGAACGCGAACCGCGGGCTTGGTTATCGGCGCTGGGCTCGCAGATCGGACACCTTCCTATCCTGATCTCTGATTTCTAATCTCTGTTTACTGCTCGTGGTAATTCCGGATCAGACCGCCGTCGATAAAGTACGTCGACCCAGTTACATAGGCCGCCTCGTCGGAGGCGAGGAACGCGGCGAGGCCGGCGACCTCCTCGGGCTTGCCGAGCCTGCCCAGTGGAATGTTGCGCAGCAGTGGATCGAGCTTGGCGGGATCGCTCATCAGCGATGCATTGATGGGAGTGGCGATCGCTCCGGGCGCGATGTTGTTGATGGTGATGCCGAGCGGTCCCAGCTCGACGGAGAGGTCGCGCATCATCATGCGCATGGCGCCTTTGGAGGCGCAATAGGTGGTGAAGTGCGGGAACACCATGTCCTCATGGACCGAGGAGATGTTGACGATGCGGCCGGGTTTCTTTGCCTCGCGAAGCTTGCGGACGAAGGCCTGGGTGAGGAAAAATGCGCCCTTGAAGTTCACGTTCATGACCACATCGAAGTCGGCCTCGGTGACGTCCCAGAAGTCCGCGCCCTTTTCAATGCCGGCGTTGTTGACGAGGATGTCGCAGGAGCCGAGCTGCTGCCATGCCTGCGCGATGAGGTTGGTGCAATCCGCGAGGTTTGAGACGTCGGCATGCACCATGATGCTCTTGCCGCCGGCGGATTCGATCGCCTGGCGGGTTTCGTTGGCCTCTTCGACGTGGTCGCGGTAGTCGACGACACAGTCCGCGCCCTCCTGGGCCAGCCGTTCGGCGATGGCGCGCCCGATGCCAGAGCCCGATCCGGTTACAACGGCCACTTTGCCTTCGAGACGTTTGGGCATAGTCATTTGGTCTTCTCCGGGGATTTTTTAGCCGAGGGTTTTCTGCCCGGAGCTTTCTTTGCAGAGGACTTCTTCCCGGAAGACTTTTTGGAGACTTCGCCTTCTTTCTCGCGCAGGATATCCTTGGCATTTTCGAGGGTGTGCTTACGTTCGGGGGAGAGGTTCTTGCCAGCGCGATTCTCGTAGAAGCTAAGCATCTGCATGCCCTGGCCGGGGCCTTTGGGCGAGACGGACTTCTTTGCGAGACCTGCGGCGATGGCCTTGGCGGATTTTTTGAAGAGGCCGGGGCCGGGTTTGGTGGAGTCGGTCTTGACCTTCGCGGACCAGCGGCGCGAGGGCGGCGTGGTGGAACGCTTGCCGGATTCGGTGGGATATGTCTTCTTCGCTGCCTTCTTCGTTGCCTCTTTGGGCGCCTTCCTGGTTGCCATTTCGTGCCTCCGTCCCCTACTCAGATGCGGGTCGCGTCGCTGCTGCTGTGTCGCCGGCGATTTTCGCGCGGCGGCGGCGAAAAAAATCGCTCAGGAGAGCGCCGCACTCTTCCGCGAGCACGCCTTCCACCACGTCTACGCGATGGTTGAGCGACGGATGATTCAATACGCTCAGCACCGATCCGCACGCACCAGCCTTGGGATCGCGTGCGGCGAAGACGAGCCGCGCGATGCGCGCGTGAAGGATGGCGCCGGCGCACATGGCGCAGGGCTCGAGCGTGCAGACGAGCGTGCAGCCGCTGAGGCGGTAGTTGTGGAGAGTGCGGGCGGCTTCGCGGAGAGCGACGATCTCGCAGTGGGCGGTAGGGTCCGAGTCGGCGATGACGCGGTTGTTGCTGTGGCTGAGGATGGTTGCGCCATCGGGCGCGACAACGATGGCTCCGATGGGAACTTCGCCGGCGGCTTCGGCGGCGCGGGCCTGGTCGAGCGCAAGGCGCATGAGCTCGTCGTCACTGCGGCGGAAGGCGTCGGCTTTCATGCGGGCTCCTGCTGGGTGAGGCAGTGCAGCGCGCCGAGGCCCCAGATGAGGTCGGTGCAATGGATGCCGGTGACGACGCGGTCTGGGAAGCAGGACGCGATGGTGTTGAGCGCGATGCGGTCGTTGGGATCGTTGAAGGTGGGGACGAGGACGAGCGAGTTGGCGATGTAGAAGTTCATATAGCTCGCGGGCAGGCGCTGGTTCTCAAAGATTACGGGTGCGGGCATGGGCAGCGTCTTGATCTCGAAGGGTTGGGGCTTGGAATTCGCAGAGTGGAGGCTGCGGGCGGAACGGAGGCGGTCGAGATTTTCGGCGAGCGGAAGGTGGTTTTCGTCGGCGGTGTTCTCTTCGATGGCGGTGAGGATGGTGTTGGGGGCGACGAAGCGGGTGATGTCGTCGACGTGGCCGTGCGTGTCGTCGCCGGCACAGCCGCGGTTGAGCCAGAGAACCTGCTCGATGCCGAGGTAGTCGCGGAAGACTTGTTCGAGTTGTGTCTTGCTGATGCCGGGGTTGCGCTGCTGTATGTCGGAGAGGAGGCACTCTTCGGTGGTGAGAAGGATGCCAGCGCCGTTGGTGTCGATGGAGCCGCCTTCGAGGATGAGGCGGTGGCCGTTGATGGTGGGTTCGACGGAGGGCATGTTGTAGAGCGAGGCGATGTGTTGGGGGATGAGGTCGTCGTTGTGCCAGTTTTCATACTTGGCCCAGGCGTTGAACTTCCAGTTGGTGATGGCGATCTTGCCGTTGGGGTCTTTGACGAAGATGGGGCCGGAGTCGCGGAGCCAGACGCGGTCGGTGCGCCAGAGGTGGAAGTGCAGGCGGGCGAGGTTGGCGCCCTGGCGGCGGAGCAGGTTGGTGGCGCGCTTTTCAGCGGCGGCATCGTTGACGAGGATGTGCACGTCTTCGACCGAAGAGAGCCAGCGGACGATCTCGCAATAGACCCACGGGATGGGCTGGAATTTGTTGGGCCAGTCCTCGGGGTTGTGCGGCCATGCGATCCATGTGGCCGCGTGCGGAGCCCACTCGGGGGGCATGCGATAGTCGTGATTGGATTCCATTGATTTCTCGTCTTCAGTGTGGCGCGATGAACCCCGTCTGCTGTGGACTATTCAGATCTCGCATGCCGTTTACAATTTTCGCTCAATCCAAAAAGCGGCTCGTGAGACCGGCGTAGGCGTCGATGCGGCGGTCGCGGAGGAAGGGCCAGTGCTGACGGGTGATCTCGACCTCGTGGGGATCGAGGTCGGCGTAGAGGATCTCTTCCTTGTCGTGCGAGGCCTGGGCGAGGATGCGGCCGAAGGGGTCAGCGATGAAGCTGCCGCCCCAGAATTCGAGGCCGGACTGCGGTGTGTGGTCGCCGGGACCGCAAAGCTCGATCGTCTTGCCGCTCTGGTCGATGAAAGTGACATCGCCGTGCTCGTGACCGACGCGGTTGACGGCGCAGACGAAGACGCCGTTGGCGATGGCGTGGGCGCGCTGGATGGTCTGCCAGGCGTCATACTGGCGCTCGCCGAACTCGGATTTTTCGCTAGGGTGCCAGCCGATGGCGGTGGGGAAGAAGAGAGTCTCGGCGCCTTTGAGGGCGGTGAGGCGCGCGGCTTCGGGATACCACTGGTCCCAGCAGATGAGGGTGCCGATGGGGCCGGCAGATGTTTTCTGCGCCTGGAAGCCGAGGTCGCCCGGGGTGAAGTAGAACTTCTCGTAGTAGAGCGGGTCGTCGGGGATGTGCATCTTGCGATAGAGGGCGACGACGTTGTCTGGCGCAGCGCTGTCATGGTCGAGGATGGTGGCGGTGTTGTGGTAGAGGCCGGGGGCGCGGCGCTCGAAGAGGCTGGCGATGACGACGAGCTCATGTTCGCGCACGACTTCGCTGAGCGCGGCGGTGGAGGGACCGGGGATGGGCTCGGCGATCGAGAAGAGCGCATGGTCCTCGCGCTGGCAGAAGTACTGGGCGCGAAATAGCTCGGGCAGACAGATGAGGCGCGCGCCGTTCTCGGCGGCCTCGCGCACACGAGCTACAGCCTTGGCGAGGTTCGCGGCCGTGGAGGGCTCGCAGGACATCTGAATAAGGGCGACGCGGGTCGGGTTCATGGCTCCTCAAGCGCGCAGGTGCGCCAAGTGCGTGCGGACGGCGAAATCGAGAACGTCGCGATCCCGGGTGACAAGCGTCATGCGCTCGACCCGAGCTGAGGCGATCAATATTCGATCGGCCGGATCTTTATGAACCGGCTGAGGCAGGTTCACTGAGTCGATGGCGATCTCGGGAGTAAATGCGAGCAGATTGATGCCTTGTTTCGAGAGCGCCTCCTCTGTCCAGCGACCGACATGCGTATTCAGACTAAGGCGGCCGCGTTTAACCAGCAGCGCCAACTCCCAGATAGAGATGACGGAGATAAACAAAGCGCCTTCTTCAGCGGCTTTATGCAAAATCGGCAGGGAAGAGATCCTCACGGCACCCGAAATGCCCTGATAACGCAGCCAGATATGCGTGTCGAGAAGAAGACGCGGGCTCTTACTCGTCGCCAAATCCCCAGTCCTCTCCCGTCGGGCCTACGATATCTCCCAGTTCCACAACTGTGCCGCGCATCGATCCATATAGCGCCGGTGTCTCCGTCTGGAACGGAACGATCTGTGCGATGGGACGTCCACGACGAAGGATAGTCACCGGATGCCGGCGTTTTTCGACTCTGGTGAGCAGTTCAGACAGATGGGTCTTCGCCTGTGCAACCGAGACCTCTCCGCCTGTCGATTTGGAACGAGCGCTACGAACGGGCACGATGGTCACCTCCAAATGACCATTTTAGCATGGCGCGCAAAAGGCGCTGGAGCGAGCCAGCGCCTTTTGCCTTAGATCCGCGCTCGAGGCTACTTGTCTTCGAAGATAAGAATCGCGGCGGCGATGGTTGTCGTCCAGAGGCCTTTCTTGTGGCCCACGGCTGATTGTGTCACGTTGGCCGTGCGCACAATCTTGTCCGACATGCGGTAAATCTCCTTCTTCTCATCCCAGCTCTTGTCGGGGTCGAAGTCGACGTCCAGCGTGGTGGCGAGCATCTCGGCGGCGAGCTCTTCGGCGTAGTCGCCGGCCTGCTCCTCGGTCTCGCCGAAGCTGTGGTGCTCGGAGAGATAGCCGTAGGTGCTCTTGTCGGTCGGGATCGCCACGCCGATCGAGCTGACGACGAGACGATGCGGTTCACGCGTGGAGTTTTCGGCGACGACGGCAAAGACGACCTCGCCGGGGTTCAGATACTTCAAACCCTCCTTGCGCGGAATCAGCTTGCAGTGCGGCGGAAAGATCGACGAGACGCGAACCAGGTTCTGGGCCGCGATGCCAGCGTCACGAAGCGCCAGCTCGAAGGAGGTCAAACGCTCCTTGTGTTTACCAACGCCCTTGGTGAAAAAAAGGCGCTTCGGGACCATGTCCTTGCCCAATGATGAACCCTCCAAGATGTGTCCGCTTGCCAGATTTGGCCGCCCGGCTAGATAGCGAACACGCGTTCGCCCCAACGACAATTATCACACGTGTGACATGAGGAAACCATGAAGATGACGGCTGAGCGTGCGGCATTTTTTTGTGCGGCGGTTTCCGTCGAAAATTAGCGTGTTCCTTGCATTCATCGTAGTTCTTGATGGTTCTTTCTGCTAGTTTTTAGGTGTGGCCGAAGCGGGCGTATCACTTGCCAGGCGAGCCATAGCGGACCCCACCTACAACAATCTTTCGGGCAGTGAGACTGCCGCAAGGAGTGCCATGTCGAGCGAATATCGCAACTTTCTCGAGCTCTCGTATGACGAGCTGGAAGAGCTAAACCTGAAGGCCAAAGACCAGCGCCGCAAGCGTGTCGCTCCCGACAAGATACAGGAAGAGCGCCTGAAGTGGCTGACCGATACCAAGGGCGTGAAGGCCGTCACCGTGCTCTTCTCCGATCTTGAAGGCCGGCTGCACATGCTGGACTACGACAAAAAGTTTCTTCTGAAGAGCTTCGACAATTTGACGTTCGATGGATCGTCGATCCGGGGCTTTACGGCGCAGCGGGAGAGCGATCTCCGCCTGGGCCTGGACTGGAGCGCCTTCTACTACGCGCCGGCCGACGTCTTCGGCGCGGGCAAGGTGCTGGTCTTCGGCGAGGTGATCGACAAGAACGGCTCGCCTTATGCGGGCGATGTTCGCGGCCTGCTTAAGAGCTTCTCGAACGAGCAGTTCGACAAGAACGGCTACACGCTTAACGCGGCTAATGAGATCGAAGGATTTCTCTTCGAGGGTCTTGACGCGGAGCGGAATTATCACCAGACCGGCAAGTTTGAGTATGTGAATACGGGTGGCTACTACCACTCGCTGCCCGGCGATCCACTGCGCGAGTTTATCGATCTCTCGGCCGAGGTGCAGCGCGCGATGGGTTTCGAGAACGAGAAGGACCATCCGGAGGTCGCGCCGTCACAGTTCGAGATTAACTACAGCTACGGCGACGCGCTGGCTGCCGCGGATCAGATCCAGATCTACAAGCTCATCTGCCGCCAGGTGGCGACGCAGATGGGGATGACGGCGAGCTTCCTGCCCAAGCCTGTCACAGGCGTCAACGGAAGCGGCATGCACACCAACGTGTCGATCACCAAAGACGGAAAGAATCTGTTTTGGGATCCGAATGGCGAGGAGAAGGTCTCGAAGCTCGCCTGGGAGTTCGTCGATCGCATCCTCACGGCCGGCAACGATATTTGTTTGCTGCTGAACGCGAGCGTGAACGCGTACCGCCGCCTCGATCCGCACTTCGAGGCGCCGAACCAGATCAAGGCTTCGGCTGTGGATCGCGGATCGATGGTCCGCATCCCGATCGGCAACGAGAAGTCGGCGCGTGTGGAAGTGCGCTCCGTCGGCCCGGACGCGAATCCGTACATGGTGCTGCACTCGATCTTCAAGACTGGCATTCAGGGCAAGATTGCGCAGATTCCCAACCTGCGCCAGGCGGAGCGCTATCTGCCGGACAACATCTACACGGCGCTGGAAGACTTCCGCAAAGCTGGGTGGACGACGGAGCTTCTAGGGCCGGACGTGAAGGCCCGCTACGCCGATCTGAAGCAGGGCTCGGCCGACCGCTGCCCGCGGCTGCTGGGCACGATTGTGAAGGGATGCGAGGTGCAGTTCCATCATGACGTCTATAACCAGTTGCTGTGGGGGCAGTTCTAAAGTCGAAGGGAAGTTGCCGTCGAGCGGGGAGCCGGTCCATGCGGACTGGCTCTTTTTTTAAGAGAAACGCGCGTTAAACGCAGAGACTGGTCGTTTAGCGGACGGCTGCGTTGCAAGGCATCTTGCGGCTTTGGTAGCTTGGCTGAATCTTCGATTTTCTGAGGAGCAAGCCTGTGCAGACCAGCTATAACGAGATCGCAGTCCCGGCGGACGGCGCTGCCATCCAGTACGCCGACGGCAAGTACACCGTGCCCGACAACCCGATCATCCCCTTTATTGAGGGCGACGGCACGGGCCGCGACATCTGGCGCGCCTCGCAGCGGGTCTTCGACGCGGCGGTTGAGAAGGCGTACGGCGGCAAACGCGCGGTGAAGTGGTTTGAGGTGTTGGCCGGCGAGAAGGCGTTCCGCCAGACGAGCAACTGGCTGCCTGACGACACGGTGAAAGCCACGGTCGATTTTCGCGTATCGATCAAGGGCCCGCTCACCACGCCGGTCGGCGGCGGCATCCGCTCGCTGAACGTTGCACTGCGCCAGCTCATGGACCTCTACCAGTGCATACGGCCGGTGAAGTACTACGCGGGCGTGCCCAGCCCGGTAAAGCATCCCGAGAAGCTGGATGTGGTCATCTTCCGCGAGAACACCGAGGACATTTATGCGGGCATCGAGTTCCGCGAGGGGACGCCTGAGGCGGCGAAGTTCATCACGTTCGTGAACGACGACATGTTGAAGGGAACCAAGAAAAAGATTCGGCAGGACTCCGGCGTTGGCGTGAAGCCGATTTCGATTACGGGCTCCAAGCGGCTGGTGCGCGCGGCGATCCGTTATGCGATCGACACGAATCGCAAGGTTGTCACGCTGGTGCACAAGGGCAACATCCAGAAGTTCACCGAAGGCGCGTTCCGCGAGTGGGGCTACGAGGTCGCGACCGAGGAGTTTCGCGACCAGACCATTACCGAGCGCGAGAGCTGGATTCTCGGCAACCTCGAGACGAACCCCAACCTGACGCCGGAAGAGAATGCCGCGCTGGTCGAGCCGGGCATTGAGTTCGCGCCGAAGGAGTTCGGCAACGGCGTCGTCCAGGAGATCAAGGATGTGGTCGCCAGCATCGGCAAGTCGCACGGCAACGGCCAGTGGAAGAAGAAGATTCTGGTCAACGACCGCATCGCTGACTCGATCTTCCAGCAGATCATCATTCGCCCGTCAGACTACAGCGTGCTCGCTACCACCAACCTCAACGGCGACTATATCTCCGACGCAGCGGCAGCGCAGGTGGGCGGGCTGGGCATCGCGCCGGGCGCCAACATCGGCGACGGCTATGCGGTGTTTGAGGCAACGCACGGCACCGCGCCCAAGTATGCCGACAAGGATGTCATCAACCCTGGCTCGGTCATGCTCTCGGGCGTGATGATGTTCGACTTTCTCGGCTGGAGCGAGGCTGCGCGGCTGATCGAGAGATCGATGGAGAAGACCATCCAGCAGAAGTATGTGACCTACGACTTCGAGCGGCAGATGCAGGGCGCGACGAAGGCGAAGACCAGCGAGTTCGCTACGCGGATGATCGAGAATATGGGCAGCGGCGCCATTTGATAGCCGATGTTCGCACTCCGGCGCACTGCGGTGCGCCGTTGGTGTTTATGCGGCTCTATGATGGAAGAGAGAGCTACTGGCACTGCCACGCTCACGGCGCACACGCGCCACAATCTCCGGAGAGCTCAATTATCCATGCGTAAAAAAGTCACTATCGTAGGCGCCGGCAATGTTGGCGCGACGGCCGCTCATTGGATCGCGGCCAAGGAACTGGCCGATGTTGTTTTGATCGACGTCGTTGAGGGTGTGCCGCAGGGCAAGGGTCTCGACCTGCTGGAGGCAATGCCTATTGAGAAGCGCGACTGCGCGATCGCGGGCACGAATGACTACGCCGACACGGCGAACTCGGACATCGTCGTCATCACCGCCGGTATCGCGCGCAAGCCAGGGATGAGCCGTGACGACCTGCTCAACACCAACTTCAAGATTATGAGCGACGTCGTCGAGAAGGCCGTCGCCGCATCACCGAACGCGATCCTCATCATCGTCTCCAATCCGCTTGACGCGATGGCGCAGACGGCCTTCAAGAAGGCTGGGCTTCCGCGCGAGCGCGTGATTGGCATGGCCGGCGTGCTGGACTCGGCGCGCTTCCGTACCTTCATTGCCGACGAGCTGAAGGTCTCGGTCGAAAATGTAACGGCGTTTGTGCTGGGCGGGCATGGCGATACGATGGTGCCACTGTCGCGCTACTCGACCGTTGCGGGGATTCCCATTACGGAGTTGATCGAGCCCGCACGCCTGAAGGAGCTTGAGACGCGCACGGCCAATGGCGGCGCGGAGATCGTCAAGCACCTCAAGACCGGCTCCGCGTATTACGCTCCGTCGGCCGCAGCGGTCGAGATGGTTGAGGCGATCCTGAAAGACAAGAAAAAGATTCTTCCCTGCGCTGCTTATCTCGAAGGCGAGTACGGCATCAACGGCCTCTATGTCGGCGTGCCGTGCAAGCTTGGCGAGAAGGGCATCGAGCAGATCCTCCAGATTAAGCTCACCGCCGAAGAGCAGGCTGCGCTGAATAAATCTGCCGCAGCTGTTAAGGAACTCTGCACCGTCATCGGCGTAGCGTAGAGCTGAAAAGCCATGAAAGGGCCATCCCTGCAAAGACCTGCTTCGAGGAGCGGGTCTGTGCAATTTTTCAAGGCTGAACAGAGTGAATTGGCGCTCGCACCTGCATACGGTGACCACGCAATGACATCACCGCCACAGTCTTTGACCGAATTCCACTCAACCGCGTGCAGGGTACCTCAGCGATCAGTTCAGGCTCCAGGATTCGGTCGACCGGCTGCTCGAAGCATAGGATCACGTCGGCGTTGTTTAGCATGGTATCGTTGACGGCACGCCTGTCCAGGTTAGTGAAGTTCGATGGATGAGCGAACCAGAGATTGTAGTTGCCGATGACGCGCAGTTGGTCAGCCGGTTTTCCTTCCACTGCAGCCACCTGATCGATCTTTTCGGCCACTTGCCGTTCATCGCTGCGAGAGAAACCGGCGTCCCGCGATTGCCAGAAGTAAAAGCGATAGACGTACTGCGGTAGTGTCAGCAGAATAATGCCGGCGAGAATCCAGTTGCGATATCGCTCCGAATACAGCGCTTGCAGAATGAACAGACAGAGGAACGGGCTAAGAAACGCAAAATACGGCGGGTTTCCCCAACATATGACCGCCGACACAATGATGACCGCGAGCGAACACAATGCGGGCCAGTCGAGCAGCAGTTGTTTCCTGCCGCGAAGCAGGCAGGCAACTACAGCCGCCACGAGGATAGCGAGCTCCGGCAGATGCCGCTTGTCCGCGAAGTAGTAGTCGGCCACAAAACCGCCGGGAAAGGCTCCGTTCTGAATATTTCCCCATGGAGCCGTTCGCACCGTTGTGACGATATGCGGGTGCAGCGCCAGGTAGATTGCGGCTGCCGCTACCATTCCCGCCAGAAGCCGCAGAACGAACCGCCCGGTTTTTTTATGGCCGTAATGCTGCAGCACGAGCATCACCAGAATTGCGATCGGAACGACGATGGCGGCCGGCTCTACCTCCGCGGCCAGCGCACCGAAGAACATCGAGAGCGCGACCTGGCTGCGAACGCCCAGCCAGAGTGCGAGGCACAGCAGAAAGACCGTCAGGAACTCACCGCGGGCCTTCTGGCTGGCGGAGACAAACGATTCCGTGAGCCCGAGCAGCGCGACAGCGCAGGTCGTAAAATTGACGCTGTAGCCAAGGCGTCCGCATGCGTTCGCAAATAGAAACAACGCAGCTACAACAAACGCGATGCTGATGCCGATGGCCGCAGCGTAGGACCACCCAAATAGTCCAAGCAACGCCCCCTGCACGATTCCAGGCAGCTTGCCAAACGCAACGACACCGCCCATTCCAAAAGGAAACGGCTGCAGCATCAGCGTATCTGTCTCGATGTGCTGAACCCAATAGTTGTGCGAAAAGCTGAGCGACCAGACGCTATCCAGATCGTAGGCCCGGTACCTGCCAATCATCACAATGTAGAGCAGGGCAATTAGAAAAACGACAATGTATTCGCGTTTTTTGTACCAAGGACGCGAGTATGACGGTTCAGGTTTCTTTGAACTCACTAGGAAAGAGACCCCGGCGGGAGATTGCAGAGACATCGATGGAGAGTCCCTGCAATCTAGATTGTATGCGACACGGATTGGTAATCCTGGGAGTCTTGAGTCCGGTTAGCTGCGTTCGATGGTTACGCTTTCGAGGACGACCGGCTTCTTGGGCCGGTCCATGCCGTCGCGCGGGACTTTGCTGATCTTTTCGACGATGTCATAGCCCTCGGTGACCTCGCCGAAGATCGTATGCTTGCCGGTCAGCCAGCTGGTGTCGGTGACGGTGATGAAGAACTGTGATCCGTTCGTATTTGGTCCGGAGTTCGCCATCGCCAGTTTGCCCGGCTGCTTGAAGTGATGCGGCGAGCCCTTGGTCTCATCGGCAAACTTGTAGCCCGGTCCACCCATGCCGGAGCCTTCGGGGTCGCCGGCCTGGATCATGAAATCCGGGATCACGCGATGAAAGATCGTGCCGTCGTAGAGCTTCGCACCTTTCTTCGAGCGCGAGTTCCACTCCTTGGTTCCCTCGGCGAGCCCGATAAAGTTTGCCACCGTCTCCGGCGCTTCCTGCTCAAACAGCTTGCACTTGATGGTTCCCTCTGATGTTTTAAAAATTGCTGTAGTTGGCATTGCTCTCCTGTCTCTCTTTACGTTTGAACTCGTTCTGAGTTTTGGATGCGAACCGTCCGCACTCAACGCATCTTGGGTGCACTGGTCGGCGGTGACGTCGGCACTGCTGATGGGGCCGAAGCCGGCGTGCTGTTCGGCGTGGTGACCGTCTCCGGCGGAATAGGCTGGCCCTCCGGCACAATCGTGACCTTATTGATCGTCACGGGCGTAATCGGCTTGTCTTGCGCATCGCGCTCCACGCGCGCGATGGAGGCGACCAGAAGCACCGAGTGCGCATCGCACCGGCCGAAGATGGTGTGTTTGTCGTTCAACTGCGGCACCGGCACTTCGGTAATGAAAAACTGGGAGCTGTTGGTTCCCGCTCCGGAGTTCGCCATGGCCAGCCGCCCCGGCACATCGAAACGCAGCGCCGGCGCGAACTCATCCTCAAAGTAATAGCCGGCGTCCCCGGCGCCCGTGCCAAGCCGATCGCCGCCCTGGATCATGAACTGCGGAATCACGCGATGAAAGGTTGTGCCGTCGTAAAAAGGTTTCCCCGTCATCTTCTGCTGCGTTACCGGATCGGTCCACGTCTTGGTCCCGGTCGCCAGTCCTATGAAGTTGGCTACGGTTACCGGCGCTTCCTTGCTGAAGAGCTTGCACGTCAACCGGCCCATCGACGTGTCGATCAGCACCGTCGGTCCCGTCGGCACTGCCGGAGGCACATCATGCGCCGTTGTTGAGGGAGCGTCCGGAAGCGCCGCGGTCGATTGCGCGTACAGAAAGCCCGGCGCACAAACGACGGCGACAGCCAGACAGAGAGAACGAGACGAAAGCGAAGCGAAGATCATGCAGCTTCTAGGCTACCCGTTTGGCCCGGCTGCCGCAAAGCGGCCCTATGTGCCCTGGCTGCGCTAGACTGATTCGCGCATCACAATCAGGAGACAAGCGGGAGACAATTATGGCAAAGCAGGCACTGTGGGTCATGCTGAAGGCGAAGCCAGGCAAGGATGCCGATGTGGAGGCGTTCTTAAGCCAGGGCGCATCCATGGCGCTCGATGAACCGCAAACCGTTGCGTGGTACGGCGTCAAAATGGGTCCCGGCATGTACGGTGTCTTCGACACTTTCGAGGACGAAGAGGGACGCGACGCTCATCTCAACGGCGAGATCGCGAAGGCTCTGATGGCCAAGGCGCCGGAGCTCTTCGCCAACGCCGGCGATCTGCGCATCGAACGCATGGAGATCCTCGCCACGAAGTAAAGTTGTAAATTTGCGCAACACCTCAATCCGCCGCGCGCTGCACTGCCGCAAAGACGCGCAGCAGATTGCCTCCGAGCATTTTGCGCAGCTGCTCGCTTGTGTATCCGCGAGCCTTTAAGGACGATGCGATCTTGGGGAGATCGGCCGCGTTTCCCAGTCCAGCGGGCAAGATTGCGAATCCATCGAAGTCCGAGCCGATCCCCACGTGATCGATGCCCGCCACCTGCGCCACATGATCGATGTGGTCCACCACACGTTCGAGCGACGGACGCGCCAGCGTTTCGGATAGCCGCTCAGCATAAAAGTCGCGATCGACCTTGAGCGGAACCGAGTAGGGAACTGGCTGGCCGCGCTCGATGTAGGGCGCCGCCGCGGCAGCATACAAGGCTTCGCGCTCCGCCGAGGTCGCGCTCCAGGCGTCGCGCCAGGCATCGTCGATAAACGACGGATAGAAGTTCACCATCACGACGCCGTCGCTGGTCGCCACCGCGCGTAGCTGTTCGTCCGTCAGATTCCTGGGTGCGCTGGCCAGCGCGCGCGCGCTGGAGTGAGATGCAATGACCGGAGCGCGCGTCGTCTCCAGCACATCCCAGAACGTCTTATCCGAGACGTGGCTTACATCGACCATCATTCCCAGTCGATTCATCTCGCGAACGACATCGCGCCCGAAGGCAGTCAAGCCGCCGTGGTGCGTCACGCCGGCATCGTCAAGATCGCCTGAGCTGTCCGCCCACTCATTCGTGTTTGCCCAGGTGAGCGTCATGTAGCGCACGCCGAGCCGATGATAGATCCGGAGCAGCTCCAGGCTGTTCTCAATCGAGTGGCCGCCCTCCAAGCCCAGCAGCACGCAGAATCGGCCCTCGCTATGCGCGCGCAGTACATCCTCAGGAGTTAAGCCGAGCTGGAGTTCCCTGGGATGTTTGCGAAGCTGCTCATAGACGTCATCGATCAGCTGGAGTGTGCGAAAGGCGAAACGGCCTGGCCACTGTGACGGGTCGACCCAGATTGCAAAGAACTCCGCGGACAGGCCGCCGCGCCGCGCTGTTTCCAGATTTAGATGTCCCGCGCCGAGCGGCCCATCGAACTCCCAGCCCTCATCCACAAACCGCTGAGGCGTATCCGCGTGGCCATCTATCACAAGCATGTCTTTCAGGTCATCAGGCAGCAGCAGAAGTCTCCTCCATGCGTTCATTCTCCGATATCGGCGATATCGGTTCGTGACCTATCTCGGCGCGCAAAATAGATGCCGCGCGGACGGCGACGAAGACCGAGATGTCGCCATAGATTCGCACCTCAAGAATCTGGCCCGCATAGAACAGCATTAGCACCCACAACGGAAGCACCATGACGCAAGCGCGCAATGGGCGTTGCTTGCGCGCGAGTACCAGAATGCCAACCGGCTTCGCAACCGCTGAGCTTCCATCCGATTCCAACCGTCCGAGCAGAAAGGAGCGCATCTCGTTGCAAGGACACACTCTCGTATCGCTACCCTACTATAGCGCCGTGACCACAGCATTCCGCGCTTCAGTGGCAACCCCTCAATGCAAGCTTCCATCTTAATCAGGCAGAGGTGAGATATGGCTAGCGGCTTAGATTCGACCAAAACAGGAGCACGGCCCGCGCATGAGGCGATCGAGTCCGGCGGCGAAAAAGCCAGCAGGGCGAACGAGACTCCTCGTCAGCGGGAAGACGGCGAGGCGATGGAATCGGCCAAGCGTGCCCAGAATCGTATGCATGAGAATGAGACGAAGAATCCGGGCAATTCGATTTTTACGAAATAGTCCGCGGCGGACTCTTTCGTATGAAAGCCCTGCTGGGAAGCGGGGCTTTTTCTTTGGGGCTGTACCAGATAACTATTTCATAGTGTTTTTAACTAATTGAAGTAATTGGTTTTGTTGTTGTTTTGGGCTGGGGGTATTGAATCTCCACTCGCACTCGCAGAGGAAGAGGTGGAAGCTCTGTTTTGGGATGC
>DATCFM010000084.1:0-11109 GCA_036509515.1 Acidobacteriaceae bacterium | reverse complement strand
TGCCTGCACCATCAGATTTTGAAGCAGGAGACGGCGGCGGCGGAGTTGACGCTGGTGGATACGGGTGTTCCGCTGCGGGCGAAGCTGTAAAGAGTGGGATTGAGGCGCTAAGGGTAATGCGGTGAAGCGCCTCTCAGGGATGCAGATTATGCGCGATTCCATTACTTCGCCATCTTTCTACGATGAGCCGGAACAGAGCGTACGTAGCAGCATGGCGGCAAGAACCGAATACAGACTTTGGGCAAGACGGGCGCGAAGCAGTACGACGGGCAGGTCACATCTGCAAGAGCTCATACATCCCGCATCGATAACGAGGAAATCCTAGGATATCGGCGTGATATCTTGACTTGCTCCAGGCGTGTCTGTGGTTCCAGTTTCGATGAGCACAAGTCGGGTGATCTTCCACTCCTTTGCCTCTTTAATCGCATCAACAACTAAACTTCCCCGTCGACTCTTACCTGAAACGGGAATGACTAAATGGACTTCAGCCGCATCGTCTGAAAGATTCCCGCTTCTCTTTACAGGCCATGATGCCCGAATAGGAGCGCCCAAAAGAGCACTAGCCGCAGAAGATTGATTTGCGAGCACGAGTGATTGATTGAAAATCGGCAACTTTCTGCCGTTATAGTCCCTAAACTCGGCTATGCAGAAACATCCAATGCTGGTCGCAATGCATAGCAGCAATAGATATCCCGATGCGCTTCGGAACGGTGGCTGGCTAACAGCTTTTGACGGCTCGTTCGCTGGGCGTCCTTTGAAGGTCTTGTAGAGTATCAGTACCGGGATACCGAGGACGAGCAAGACCATCAAGGCGATCCCAACTTGCTTCGGAGCTACTTCGTCAATTGCAATTACTCCGATTGCCGTCAGGAAGATCAGGGCGCCTACATTCCGATTCGATAGCATCTTAGCATTCCGATTCGATAGCATCTTAGCTCGCTGATTGGTTCCGAGTGATTTTGCGCTTTTTAGCTACTGCGGCTCGGCTGGTTCCGCGTCGCCCCGTGAATAGGTCCGCGAAATCGCTCACGATTCGATTGTATTCAACAGTTAAGGACCCCAGGCGAGTTTCTGGAAATGGTATGCCGAACTATCTCCAGCGGCCTGGTGTATGTGCGGCAGATCAAACCGACCGAGACACATTAAATGCGGACGGAAGCGGTGTAAATTGTCGAGAAGCGTCGATCTTTTGACCGATATCTGACTGAGGTCTGCGTCCACATGGTGTTGCAGCCGTTTCGATCGTTGACCTCATCGCAACGGCGCGTGTTTGCGGCGTGCTTTCTGGGCTGGGCGCTGGATGCGTTTGATTTTTTTTTGCTGACCTACTGCCTGGATTCGATTGCCTCGACCTTTCATGTGAGCCTGGCGACGGCGGCGGACAGCATTACGTGGACGCTTTGCATGCGGCCGGTGGGCGCGCTGCTGTTTGGACTGCTGGCGGAGCGGATTGGGCGGCGGCCGACGCTGATGCTGAATGTGCTGCTGTTCTCGGTGTTTGGGGCGGCATCGGCGTTTGCTCCGGGGTTTACCAGCTTTCTGGTGATGCGGGCGCTGTTTGGCGTGGCGATGGGCGGGGAGTGGGGCGTGGGCGCGGCGCTGGCTCTGGAGTCTTTGCCGGCGGAGCGGCGTGGGTTCTTCTCGGGGTTGTTGCAGGAGGGATACGTTGCGGGAAATCTGCTGGCGGCGCTGGCGTACGGGACGATCTTTCCGCACCTGCATATGCATGGGTTCCTGACGAACTGGCGGATGCTGTTTCTGCTGGGTGCGGTGCCCGCGCTGCTGGCGGGGTATATCGGGTTCAAGGTGGAGGAGTCACCGGCGTGGGAGGCGGGTAGGCAGGCGAAGAAGAAACGGGTGCGGCGGCCGTGGTTTGGGGAGTTGCGGGCGATTGGCAAGTCGTTGCCGCTGTTTTTCTTTTTGGCGTTGCTGATGTTTGGATTTAATTCGTTCAGCCACGGGACGCAGGACCTGTATCCGACATTTTTGAAGCACGATCATGGGCTGGATGCGCAGGTGACTTCGGTGGTGGCGATTGTGGGGACGCTGGGGGCGTTTGTGGGAGGCATTTGCTGCGGTGCGCTGTCGGAGCGATGGGGGCGGCGAAGGACGATTGTGGCTGCGGCGCTGCTGGCGATTCCGGTGATTCCGCTGTGGATGTGGAGCCATTCGGCGGCGATGCTGGCGGTGGGCGGATTTCTGATGCAGTTCATGGTGCAGGGGGCGTGGGGGGTGATTCCGGTGCATCTGAATGAGTTGTCGCCGGGGGCGCTGCGGGCGGTGCTGCCGGGGTTTGCGTATCAGGTTGGGAATCTGCTGGCGTCGCGCAATGGGCATTTTCAGGCAGAGCTTGCGTCGAAGTGGTTTGGCGGCAGGCTGGCGCCGGTGATGGGATGGACGGTGGTGGTGATTGCGGTGCTTGTGGCGGTTGTGACGTCGCTGGGAGGCGAGGCCAAGGGGGCGGATATGTCTGGGAGGCAGACAGTAGAGGGTTAGTCAGTAGACAGTAAAAGCTGGACAGTAGAGGGCCGGACAGTAGAAGCAGGGGGTTAGCGAGGCGGGTAGTAGACAGTGGCGGGTTGCGCGCTGTCATATTGTGGTGGGCCTGGTGGGGCGGGCCGTGGAGGAAGAACTCACGATGCAGACCGCGACGAGTGGATCGCCGGAGCTTTTGCAGGCCGCGCCGTATCTTATTCGACAGGATTGGGCAGCGTATACGCCTGAACAACATGCGATGTGGACGGAGCTGGTGGGGCGGCGGATGCCGCAACTGGAGCAGCATGCCTGCGCGGAGTATCTGGATGGGTTTCACCGGATTGGATTGCAGCCGGACCGCCTGCCGAACCTGACGGAGGTGAGCGCACGGTTGCAGCCGCGGACGGGATGGCAGTCGACGCCGGTGAGCGGATTTTTGCCGGCGGGCGCGTTCTTCGAGATGCTGGCGGCGCGGATGTTCCCGACGACGACATGGATTCGCAAGCGGGAGGCGATGGAGTACACGCCGGAGCCGGACATCTTTCACGATGTGTTCGGGCATGTGCCGATGCATGCGCATCCAGTGTTTGGGGAGTTCCTGCAGCATTATGGGAAGGTTTGCGCGGGGCTGGAGAGCGCGGAGGCGCTGGAGCGGATGGGGCGGCTGTTCTGGTTCACGGTGGAGTTTGGCGTGATCCGGCAGGAGGGTGAGGTGAAGGTGTATGGGAGTGGGCTGATCTCGTCGCACGGGGAGTGCACGCATGTGATTGAGGGCGGGCCTCGTGGGAATCCGAAGATTCGCGACTTCGATCTTGCGCAGGTGCTGGATACAGTGGTGAATGTGAGCGAGATGCAGCCGGTGTTGTACGCGATTGAGTCGTTTGATCAGATTTATGAGGCGACGAAAGAGGCGGAGTCGCGGGTGGGGTGAAGCAGTTCTCTCGGAGGAAGGCCGTTGCCTCTGCGCGCTATTTTGGGTATCCTAAGGCTGTGAGTATTTCGCGCACTGCCGCCTGTTGTCTTTGCCCCCCAGGGCTGAGCCTCGGCGTGCGCTTTTGATCTACGAAATCCGCCGATAGCCTCACCCCTGACCGCCCACGAGCTTCTCGTGGGCTTTCGTTTATCACAACCGGAGAATTTGAATTGAGTGACACGAGTGTATCCGCGGTAGCTGCGCCCCCCGCCAAAGAGACGAAGGCGCAGAAGATGGAGCGCCTGAAGCGCGAGAAGAACCCGTGGGGGGCGTGGGATGAGGTGCGCGAGTTTGCGCGACTGGGGCATGGCAGCATTCCTCCGGAGTGGAGCACGTACTTCCGCTGGTGGGGGATCTATTCGCAGGGCGACGGCAAGGGTGTAACCGGCGGCACAGGCGGGGAAGGCAAGGCGACCGAGTACTTCATGCTGCGGATTGCGCTGCCTAATGGGCTGCTGACGGCACATCAGCTGAGCGCGATTGCAGACATCACGGAAAAGTATGCGCGCGGTGTGGCGGATGTGACGACGCGGCAGAATATTCAACTGCATTGGCTGACGATTGAAACGCTACCGGCGGTGGTGGAGAAGCTGACGGAGATCGGGCTGTCGCCGAAGGGGGCGTGTGGCGATGTGGTCCGCAATGTGACGGGATGCCCGCTGGCCGGGCTGGAGGCGCATGAGCTGATCGATGCGTCGCCGCTGGCGTTGCAGATATCGCGGGGGCTGACGGCGAATACCGAGTTTTACAACCTGCCGAGGAAGTTTAAGTTCTCGGTGACGGGATGCCCGGTGTGGTGCTCGTACCCGGAGATTAATGATACGGCGCTGACAGCGCTGAAGCGGATGAAAGACGGACGCGAGGAGATTGGCTATAGCCTGCGCGTGGGCGGCGGACTTTCCAATGAGCCGCATCTGGGCGTGCGGTTGAATGCATTTGTTCCGCAGGATAAGGCGTTTGAGGCGGCGAAGGCGGTCTGCGAGATCTTTCGCGATGAGCTGATCCTGCGCGAGAGCCGCGGTCATGCGCGCATCAAGTACCTGTTCATGAAGTATGGATGGACGGCGGAGACGATGCTGGCGGAGATCGAGCGGAAGCTGGGGTACAAGTTTGATCCGTCCGAGGAAGGGCCGCTGGAGGATGATATCTACCGCGACCATGTGGGCGTGCACCGGCAGAAGCAGGAGGGCCTGAGCTATGTGGGCGCGACGGTGCTGCGCGGGCGGCTGAGCGCCGGGCAGCTTCATGCGCTGGCAGAGCTGAGCGAGCGGTACGGCAATGGGCAGGTGAGGACGACGATTATGCAGAATGTCATCCTGGTGAATGTGCCGAATGCGAAGACGCAGGAATTGGTGCGCGAGATTGTGGCGCTGGGGCTGGAGGTTGAGCCGACGGTGTTTTATCGCGGCGCGATTACCTGCACGGGAACGGAGTTCTGCAAGCTGGCGATTGCGGAGACCAAGGGATTTGCGAAGTGGCTGGTGGGCGAGATGGAGGAGCGGCTGCCGGAGTTTGATCAGACGATTAAGCTGCATGTGACGGGCTGCACGAACAGTTGCGGACAGGCGTGGATCGCGGACATTGGCCTCGAAGGCAAGAAGATCAAGAAGGATGGCAAGTTGGTCGATGCCTTTTACTTTTGCGTTGGCGGCGCGGTCGGCGAGTATGCCGGAATTGCGCGGCAGATTGGATATCGCGCGGCGGCGGAGGATTGTCCGGAGGCGATCGAGCGGCTGTTGCGCGGGTATCTGGAGGCGCGCGATGAGGGCGAGTCGCTGCGGTCGTACTTCCGGCGCACGAGCGATGAGGAATTGCGCGCGCAGCTGGCGGGCGCGGTGGTCGCGGCTGTTGAGCGCGATCCTTCGCCCGGACGGGTTCCGGTCAGTGTGGGTTGAGGAGCGAGTATGAGCCTCTTTCCGATGTTCGTGAAGCTCGCGGCGCGGCCTTGCGTTGTGGTCGGCGCGGGAGCGATTGCGGAGTCGAAGATCGAATCGCTGCTGCAGGCTGAGGCGCGGGTGACGGTGATTGCGCCAGAGGCTCTGCCGCGCGTGCAGGAGTGGGCGGAGAGCGGCGAGATTACGTGGGAGCAGCGGGAGTATCGCGGCGGCGATCTAGTGGGAGCGTTCCTGGTTGTGGCGGCTACGGCTACGGCAGAGGTGAATCGCGCGGTGTTTGCAGAGGCGAGCGAGCGCGGCGTGTTGTGCAATGCGGTCGACGATCCTCCGTTCTGCGATTTTTATTTTCCGTCGGTGGTGCGGCGAGGCGAGCTGCAGATTGCGATCTCGACGGCGGGCGAGAGTCCGGCGCTGGCGCAGCGGCTGCGCAAGGAGATCAGCGCGCAGCTTCCGCTGGATACGGGGGAGTGGATGCAGGAGCTGGGGCGGTTGCGGCGCGAGGTGACGGCGGCGGAGCCGATCGGCGAACCGAGGAAGTTGTTGCTGCATGAGCTTGCGCAGCGCGAGGTGTGCGGGTTGGATGGATGCCCGGCGAGGTTGCGGGCACGGCAACATGCGCGGGAGTTTGGATATGTGGGACAGGCGACAGCTGCGAATCCCACCCATGACGATGAAGCCGTCATGGATGGGGCACCCAGACTGGAGGTGGCCGGATGACGACAGCGGAGAAGGGGACGGTGTATCTGGTCGGCGCGGGGCCGGGCGATCCGGAGCTGCTGACCGTGCGCGCGGTGCGATTGCTGGAGACGGCGGATGTCGTGTTTCACGATGACCTGGTTCCGGAGGAGGTGCTGGCGCTGGCGCATCGTCATGCGCTGGTGACGAGCGTGGGCAAGCGCTGCGGGCGGCCGAGGATTACGCAGGCGGGGATTCATGCGCTGATGATCGAGGCGGCCAAGGCGGGGCAGTCGGTGGTGCGGTTGAAGTCGGGCGATCCGCTGATCTTTGGGCGCGCGGGCGAAGAGATTACCGCGCTGCGTGGAGCGGGGATTGCGTTTGAGGTCGTTCCGGGAGTGACGGCTGCGCTGGCTGCGGGGGCTTCGCTGGGAATTCCGCTGACGGACCGCAGGTATGCGTCGAAGCTGATCTTCTGCACGGGGCATCATGCGACGGGCAAGGATGTTGCACCTGTCTGGAGCGGACAATTGCCTGACGACGCGACGCTGGTGATCTATATGCCGGGGCGGGATACGGTGCGGATTGCGCGGGAGCTGGCTGAGGCTGGTGTGGCGGCGGATGTGCCTTGCTGCGCTGTGTCGCACGCGGCGACGGAGCGGCAGACGCATGCGGTTTGCCGGTTGGATTCATTGAGTGAGTTGGAGTGTGGGCCGGCTCCGTTGATGGTGATTGTGGGTCGCGCGATGGAGCCGCTGCTTTGCAGCGAAACGGATGATCTTGCGGCGTCGATCATCGCAGCGGCGCTTGAGACTGTTCAGACTGAGGAACTGTGAGATAACTTTTCGCGCGCTTGTGAAAGGAATGAGACTTCAATTCTCAGTGGGCATTTCGACGTGGTCGACGACGAGGGTGGGAACGGGGCCTTTGGAGGGTACGAGCTTGAGGCCGAGTTGTTCCTGCAGGGCTGTGAAGATGTCGGGAGCGTCAGCATCGATGCCTGCGCGCTCTTGTTCGTCAGACCTCCATTTCAGGTGAATGTCGTACCTGTTGGTGAGGCCGGTCTTGTCAATGACGCCGCGCTGGAAGTGATCGGCGAGGCTGGCGGCAAGGGCGGAGATGGGGACAGCGACGGCAGTTATTCCTGTGGTGCTCATCCAGATGTTTTCGGGGTGGGGACCTGACGATGTTTCGGCCGCATCGAGGCTAGCGGACAGTGTGTCATTCTCCTTGAGTTTGGGACCGCCCTTGGCGACGACGAGGTTATAGACGGGAAGCGATTTTGTCTCAATGTGTGCGCTGAGGTTGAAGCGCTCTTTGAGAATCTCAGCGATCATGGCGCGGCCTTGCTCGGGAGAGAGATTCTTGAGTGCACCAACGTCCGCGTCGCTGATCTTGGCATTGACGTTGAAATGAACCGAGCTCGCCCATGCGGGAAGGCCGGAGATCAAGTCCGGACGGATATCATATGCGTTCAACAGAAGAAGGGTGAGCGTAGTGTTTTCGGCAACGAAGGCATCATCACCCCATCGGACGGTCGCCATGTTGGCGCCTGATCTGTTCTCGTGGATTGCGATGACGTCGTAAGCGGGGAGGGGAGCGGCGACGGCTGTGGCTGGGGAGGGCTGCTGCGCGGAGAGGGGCAGCGTGGCGGAGAGAAGAGTTCCGAGGGCAAGACAAGAAATGCGGCTGAACGGACGTCTTGTGTTCATCGACGGAGACCTCCGGCTTGGGACGGCTTTAGTTAAGGCGGTTGTATAAGTGAGAGCGTCTATTGTTTGGGCTCGGATTCGGCGAGGAGTTTGATGAGGTAGTCCTTCCAGATGTGGGCCTGGGTGTGGGTGCCGTGGCCGCGGGTCTCAGGAGAGGTGGGGATGCGGACGAACTGGCCGCGCGGGACCTTCTTGATCAATCTCTCGCAGATGCCGAGGTCGGGCGGGTTGATGTAGTCGTCGGCGGAGTTGACGAACATGACAGGAGCTTTGATCTGGTCGAGCTTGGGTTCGGGGTTGTAGTTGCGCGAAGCCTGGAAGTAGTAGATGAAGTTATTGGCATCGGTGTGAGCGGAGGCGCGGTCGAGATAGTTGTCGACATACTTCTCGGCGGCGACGCGGGTGGGGCCGGCCTTCTGGGCAAGAAGAGGACTGGTGCCCATGATCAAGAGCATCTCGTTGGCGGTGCGCAGGCCGTAGATGGGCTCGGTGGTGTAGTTGCCGTTGTCCCAGGCTGGGTCGCGCTCGATGTTTTCGATGGCCATGTAGCGCATCATGCGGTTGCGGCCGGCGATCTCGGTGGGCTGGCAGGCGAGCGGCATGAGGGCGTCGACGAAGTCTGGGTAGGTCTCGCCCCAGACGAAGGACTGCATGCAGCCCATGGAGGTGCCCATGACGAGGCGGAGGTGGTCGACGTGCAGGCCTTCGAGGAGCATCTGGTGCTGGGAGCGGACCATGTCGTCGTAGTCGTAGTGCGGAAAGTTCATCTTGAGGCCGTCGGAGGGTTTGGAGCTGTCGCCCTGGCCGATGTCGTCGGGGAAGATGAGGAAGTATTTGCTGATGTCGAGGGGCTGGCCGGGGCCGAAGAGGACGTCGGAGAATGCGGGATTGAGAAGTGTGAAGCGATTGCCGCCGGTGCCGTGCAGGAGAAGGACGGCGTTGTCGACATGGCCCGCGGCGTTGCGGTGCGGTGTGCCGAGCGTGAGATAGCGGAGCTTGAGCTCAGGGATGGTTTCGCCGGTGCCGAATTTGAAGTTGGGAGCGACGTAGAGTTCGTCTTTTACCGGCCAGTGCGTCCGGGAGCGCTGCGGCGCGGGAGTGGAGGGCGTGGTCTGAGCGGCAGATACACCGGCAAAGGCGAGAACGGCGAGGACGGTCAGGACGGTGCGCATGGATGGCTCCTTTACAAGTCTTTCGACCGCTCTTACTTCGTGGCGGCTGCTGTTTTGGCCGGTGATTTGGTGAGAGGGGTGGTGATCTCGTCGAGGTAATCTTTCTTGCTGTCGTCGCGGACCATGACAGGGTAGCGCTCGCCGTTGTGATAGTCGATGGAGATGGGGCGGATGTAGTCCTGGGTCTGCATGAGGAAGTGGATGGGCTCTTTGCTGGACTGGTTGCCGGTTTGCGCGGCGGCGATGGCGTCGTGGAGGTTTTCAGCGCTGAAGGCGCGGCTGTTGACGGCGATGAGCTTTTCGCCGGGGGCGAGATCGGCCTTGTCGGCTGGGCCGCCCCAACGAACGTCGGAGATGCTGCCGTCGGCGCCGACGCGCAGGCCGAGCGAGTACCAGACGTCGGGGCCGCGGGGGCGGCGGGCGCTGGACACGCTTTCCTCGAGCTTCTCTGAGGCTGAAGGGTGGTCTTCGTAGACGAGCTTGTAGCCGCCGCGCTCGATGCCGGCGAGGTCGGCGTGGGGATCGATGAGGTCGACGCGGTCGTGGAGGAAGCCGGCCCAGTCGTACTTCACGACTTGATTCAAGTCGTCGATTAATTCCTGGCGATTGTAGGGGACGATGAGTGGGCCTGTATTGCCGCCTTTGCCGAGGAAGATGTGCTGGAAGTCGGTGAGTGATTTCTGATCGTTGGTGAGCTGGCGGATGAGGGTGTCGGCGTCGAGCCAGAGGAGCTCGCCCTCCTGGTAGTAGTCCTGGCCGCGCTTCAGGTTGGACCAGGCGGCCGGGGGGTGGCGGGAGATGCTGGAGGCAATGGCGGTGTCGTCGGTGGTACGCCAGTCGCGGCCGGGTTTGTAGTCGAGATTGGCGGCGGAGATGGCGAGGCGGTCGCGGTACTGCGCCTGCGTCTCCAGGCCGCTGCGCGCGGCGAGGACGTTGCCCATGTACTGCGTCATGCCCTCGTAGACCCAGAGCAGCTCACCGACCTGGGGCGTGGCGAAGTCGGGCTGGTAAAGCGTGGTTGGGCGACGGTATTTGCCGTTCCAGGAGTGGGTGAACTCGTGTGCGAGCAGGTCGGCGTTGGAGAGCTGGTGGCGGGCGTCGGCAAAGCCGAGCTCTCCGGTGCCGTTGTCGGAGGACTGTCCGTGCTCGAGGCCTTCGCCGCCGGCGATGTCGGAGAGTGTGAGGAGGAAGTGGTAGACGTGGTAGTGGTGCGAACCGTAGGCGGCGCTGGCTTCGCGGACAAGGTTCGAGATCTCGTCGAGGACCTCCGGCCGCAGGTTCGAGTCTTTGGGCTGGTCGGAGACGACATCGATGTAGTGTTTGGGACTGATCTCCGGGGCGAGCGCGAACTCATGGAAGTATTCGCCGGCGATGACGGGCGAGTCTTCGAGCTGCTCGACGGTGGTGGCGGCGAACTCGGTGGGGCCGCCCACTTTGGCGTTGGGATCGTAGGAGCCGGTTGGCGTGAGGGCGGTGCCGATGCCCCAGCCGGCGGGGACGATGACGGTGGGCTGGATGGGGATCTTCGCGACGGGAACGTGCGCGGGATACATCATGAGGCGCTCCCACTCGAGGACGGCGATCTTGTCGGAGGCGCGGGCGGTGACGACGCTGTCGAGATGCACATGGACGCTGGTGGCGCCGGCGGGGACGGTGAGATGGAAGCCGTACATGTCGACGTCGTCACGACGCCAGAGGAGGGTTTTGCCGTTGGCGGTGAAAGTGAGGTTGACGACGTCGGTGACGCGGCCGGTGGGGCCGTGGGTGCCCGGAATCCACTCGGGCATGGTGAGCTCGAGCGGGCCGGGCTCGACGGGGATGTCGATCTCGGCGCTGTAGAGTTTGCGCGGGGCCTGGGACAGATCGGCGGTGATGCGAATGGGCGCCTGGCTGAAGGCGGGAACGATGAAGAGGGATGCGGCGGCGAGGAGCAGGAAGGGGCGAAGCATCTGCGGGGGAACCTCTCGGGTGCGACTGTCGATTATGGGGAGACGAACGGTGAGCGGCCTGAGACGCAGGCGGGGTAGTGACTGCGGTTGGCTGCGATTTTGATGATAGATCGTCAGGCGTTGACGATCTCTTCTTCGAGGCTTTGTTTCTCGAAGAGCTCGCTGTAGTAGCCGCCGCGTGCGAGGAGTTCGTCGTGGGCACCCAGCTCGGCGATGCGGCCATCGACGAGGACGGCGATGCGGTCGGCGTTGCGGGCG
>DATCFM010000083.1:0-3107 GCA_036509515.1 Acidobacteriaceae bacterium | reverse complement strand
TACCTGGTGCGGAGGCGGGGGCCGAACTTTCTTTCTGCTCTGGTGCAATGGTATCGATCAACGTACACGTCCTTAAGGGTGTTCCCATTAACGACCATACATCTCACCATTCAGCGCGCGTGTAAGACTTTTGTAAGCGACTCCTGAACGCGTACCACCTGCGTTGCAGTGCTATCGCATGTGCTGGTGATACCAGTGGTTTCGCGGGTTATGGCTGCAAGATGGCTGCCGGATGAACAAAGAGGATCAGCGCAGAAAGACACTCAGCTCGGCGGCGGCGGCGCGCAGATGAGGCAGAAAGCGGCTCTGCATCTCGAGCATGGGCATTCGGGGCGCATGGCCGCTGAGGTTCACCGTCGCGATGACTCGTCCGTTGGGTGCCTGAACGGGGACGGCGATCGAGCGCAGGCCGACCTCGAACTCCTGATCGCAGAGCGCGTACCCGTTGCGGCGAACGTTGCGCAGCGCCAGCCTGAGCTTGTCAACCGAGGTGATCGTCTTGGGCGTGTACTGGACCATGTTCACGCGCGCCAGGTACTGCTCAAGCTGATCCTGCGGCAGGTAGGCGAGCAGCACACGGCCCATGCTGGTGCAGAAGGCGGGCAGGCGCGAACCGATATGCAAGTCGACCGACATCACGCGCGTGACGGTGGTGCGAGCGATGTAGACGATGTCTTCGCCATCGAGCGTGGCTACAGAAAAACTTTCGCCCAGCTGCGCGGACATGCGCTCGAGGATGGGTTGGGCGGCGTTCGCCAGTGTGCTCGATGCGGTGTAGGTGTTGGCCAGCGTCAGCATCTTCGGCCGCAGCGAGTAGCGCTGCGCCTCGTCCGTGCCTGCGAAGCCCAGCTTGCACAGTGTGTAGAGGCAGCGTCGAACCGCGGCGCGCGAAAGGCCGGTGCGCAGACTTAACTGCGAGATCGTCATCTGCGGCATCTGCGGTGTAAAGGCCTGAATGACGACGAGGCCGCGCGCGAGGGACGCCATGAAGTTCGGATCACCGGCGTAGACCTCCAGCGCGACGGCTGGAGAGACCTTGACCTTAGCCGCATGGGGCGTGGTTGGCGGTGGAGCGGAGGAAAGCGTGGAGGTAGGCATAAAGCTGGCGAGCGAGGGAGAACGATAGCCGCTCTGCTCTAACGATAAACGCACAACGGCCAGAACCGCAAGAGATGGCGGCAAAATTCTGTGTCTACACTTGCCATGGCAGCCGCCAAATTATTTGCGGGCGCGGTAGCGCTGGATCAGGTTATTGGTGGAGCTGTCGTGGCTCAGCTGGGGCGTGCCGGGCGATTCAATCTCGGCGACGATGCGCTGCGCAAGCACCTTGCCCAGCTCAACGCCCCATTGGTCGAACGAGTCGATGCTCCAGATCACCCCCTGGGTGAAGACGGAGTGCTCGTAGAGGGCGATGAGCTTTCCCAGTACCTCGGGGGTGAGGGACTCGGCGAGGATCGTGTTGGAGGGGCGGTTGCCCTCGAAGACCTTATGCGGAACGAGCCAGTCGGGCGTGCCTTCGGCCTTGACCTGCTCGGCCGTCTTGCCGAAGGCGAGCGCCTCGCCCTGCGCGAAGACATTGGCCATCAAAATGTCGTGATGGCGGCCCAGCGGATTCAGGCCGTGGCAGAAGCCGATGAAGTCGCAGGGAATGAGGCGCGTCCCCTGATGGATGAGCTGATAAAAGCTGTGCTGCCCATTCGTGCCGGGCTCGCCCCAGTAGATGGGGCAGGTCTCGTAGGTGACGTGCTTGCCGTCGAGCGTGACATGCTTGCCGTTGGACTCCATCGTGAGCTGCTGAAGATAAGCAGGGAATCGCTTGAGGTACTGTTCGTAGGGCAGGATGGCGACGGTCTGCGCGTCGAAGAAGTCGGTGTACCAGACAGTGAGCAGGCCAAGCAGCGCGGGCAGATTGCGCTCGAAGGGCGTGGTGCGGAAGTGGTGGTCCATGACGTGGAAGCCGTGCAGCATGGCGCGGAAGTTCTCGGGGCCAATGGCGATCATTGTAGAGAGGCCGATCGCGGAGTCCATCGAGTAGCGTCCGCCGACCCAGTCCCAGAAGCCGAACATATTTTCGGTGTCGATGCCGAACTTCGCGACCTCCTTCTCGTTGGTGGAGATCGCGACGAAGTGCCTTGCGATGGCCTTCTCGTCGCCGCCGAGGCCCTTGAGCGCCCACTCGCGCGCGGTGTGGGCGTTGGTCATGGTCTCAAGCGTCGTAAAGGTCTTCGACGCAACGAGGAAGAGCGTCTCGTCGGCGTGCAGGTCGCGCACCGCCTCGGCGAAGTCGGTCCCATCGACGTTCGAGACGAAGCGGAAGGTGAGATTGCGGTCGGTGTAGTGCTTGAGCGCTTCATAGGCCATGACCGGACCAAGATCGGAGCCGCCGATGCCGATGTTGATGATGTTGCGAATATGTTTGCCGGTGTGGCCGAGCCATTGGCCGGTGCGGACCCGGTGGGCGAAGGCGGACATCTTAAAGAGAACCTTATGGACCTCGGGAACGACGTCTTCGCCGTCGACGAAGATGTGCTCGGACTTGGGCGCGCGCAGAGCGACGTGGAGCACGGCGCGTTGCTCGGTGACGTTGATCTTCTCGCCGGTGAACATCGCTTCAATGCGCTGCTTCAGGCCGGATTGTTCGGCCAGCTCAAGAAGCAGCTTGAGTGTTTCGTCAGTGATGCGGTTCTTGGAGTAGTCGAGAAAGAGGCCTTCGGCATCAGCGGTAAAGCGAGTTCCGCGCTCTTGATCGGCGCTGAAGAGCTGCTTGAGGGTCTGGCTGCGCATCGCGTCGGCGTGCGTCTTCAGGGACTTCCAGGCTGGCCGATCGACCAAAGGAACTGCTTGCTCACTCATCTTGACTCTCCTGTGAGGGATTGACATCACTTCTGTGCGATGCGCCTTTGGAGATTAGAACATCCGAAGATGAGATTGCCGCCGAAGGGGTCAGGGTGCGTCCCGCTCCTTTGTTTTTGGGGCTGTACCAGATAACTATTTCATAGTGTTTTTAACTAATTGAAGTAATTGGTTTTGTTGTTGTTTTGGGCTGGGGGTATTGAATCTCCACTCGCACTCGCAGAGGAAGAGGTGGAAGCTCTGTTTTGGGATGC
>DATCFM010000082.1:0-40581 GCA_036509515.1 Acidobacteriaceae bacterium | reverse complement strand
CGTAGGGATTATTCCCACCAATCGCGAGAGCCAGGTCGCAGAGGTGCTCGATGCCCTGGGCTTCAACGGTGCCGAGCGCGTGCTCGACCATAAGATGGAGATCTCACTGCATGAGGCGCTCACCACGCGGCTCGGCATCAGCAAGCTTGCCCGTGGCAGCCTGAATCAGTACGCAAAGCTCTGCGGCGAGAACGTCCCCGATGGTCTGAAGAAGTTGCTCGGCACCGAGAACAAGGCCGTCGCGGAGGAGTACGTCTGGGGCCGCGAGTTCGTGGACCTCGTCAAAGACTTTCCCGGCATCGTGAAGGAGCCGCAAGAACTCTTCAACATCCTGCAACGCCTCACACCCCGCATGTATTCGATCGCTTCCAGCCTGGCCGCGCACCCCAATGAGGTGCACACGACCGTCCGCGTGATTCGCTTCAATGCGCACGGGGCCGAACGCCAGGGCGTCTGCTCTGGCCATTTGGGCGAGCGCGCTCCGGTGGGCAGCATTATGCCCATCTTCCTCCATGAGAACAACGCCTTCCGCCTGCCGGAAGACGGGGATGCGCCGGTCATCATGATCGGCCCCGGCACAGGCATCGCGCCCTTCCGCGCCTTTCTCGAGCATCGTCAGGTGCTCGGGGAAAAGGGACCGATGTGGCTCTTCTTTGGCGAGCAGCGCCGCGTCTCCGACTACCTGTATGAGAAGCAGTTCGCCCAGCTGCAGCAGGAAGGCGTGCTGACCAAACTCCACACCGCCTTCAGCCGAGACACCAGCAAGAAGGTCTACGTACAGGACCGCATGCAGGAGAACGCCGCGGAACTCTACGACTGGCTGGAGCGCGGCGCCTGCTTCTACGTGTGCGGCGACGCCAGCCGCATGGCGAAAGATGTCGAAATGGCTCTGCTCGATGTCATCGCCAAAGGCTCCAACGGAACGCTGGAGCACGCCTCAGAGTATCTGGCAGCGATGAAGAAGCAGAAGCGCTACCAGCGAGACGTCTACTAAGCGGCTGGTGCTTGACACGCCACGTATAATAGAAGGTAGGAACGCGAAGGCCCGATGATCTCATCGGGCCTTCGCATTTAACTGGAGTATTGAGTCTAAGTCTTTTCGATCGAAGACTTTGCAGTAGCAGGCGCTGCTAAGCCTTTTGCTTTGAAGACTTTGACAAAGTCTTGCAACGGAGGTCCAAGCCTAAGTCTTTTCGCATGAATACTTTGCACGAAAATGACGGACTGGGAGGGGTTGCCAGGCTAAACCCGATATATATCGGGACGCCAGGTCGTAATGGCCTGTTTGATCGCCTTCTGCGACAGATTCTCGGCGACCGCCCGCTGCAGCAGTGATGGCAATTCCGCGTCGGAAGCAAAGCGCAGCCCAATGATCTGTTGGATCGTGAGAGCCTGTGCGGCGGCAACCTGTTCCGGCGTCAGGAGACGCGCGTAGCGGAGCTGCTCTTCAAGGCGAATCAACCGGTCCTGCACCCTAAGCGAATAGGTTCGCGCGATGGTGACGAGCAGCACAAGCGCAAGCGCCAGAATCACCAGCCAGAAATGCAGCAGCAGGTGCTCCGGCCAATGGCGCACAAGCACCACGATCGTCACAACGAGGTTGATGAGCGAAATGGGAGCCACGAAGAAGTGAAACCGCGGCTCAAAGCGACTGTGGTTGCGATAGTTTTGCGGCTCGGACATCTGCGCCTCGGTGAAGAAGGAATAGGAGAACGAAGCCATCATAGCGTCCCGCGAGGTCGCTTGCGATAGCCTGAGCTCATGGCTAAGAAGCGCATCGGAGTGCACGTAGGCACCAGCGGCGGTTGTTGGACAGCTGTCCAGCGCGCTGTGGATGCGGGTGCGAATACGTTCCAGATCTTCAGCTCCAGTCCACGCACCTGGAAAAGCTCTCGGGTAAAACCCGAAGAGGCCGCGAAGATGCGCGAAGCGCGAGCGACCCACGACGTAAACCCGCTGGTGATTCACGCCAGCTATCTGATCAACCTCTGCAGCCAGACCGAAAGCGTCCGCGCCAACGCCGTCGCAGCCTTTCGCGGCGAGGTAGAACGCGCCCTGGCCTGGGGAGCGGAGTATCTCGTACTGCATCCCGGTTCATGGAACGGCCTGACGCGCGAAGAAGGGCTGCGGCTGGCCGCGCAGGGCATCGAGCGCGCTCTGGACGGCTTGCCCTGGCAGGACCACAACTTCCGCGTGCTCATCGAGAACACCGCCGGCGCGGAGTTCTCCCTTGGCGGCAGCCTCGAACAGGTAGCCGAGCTGGTGGAGCGCCTGCGCGCCTGTGCCCCCGTCGCCGTCTGCCTCGACACCTGCCATCTGCATGTGAAGGGCTACGACATCGTTTCGGCGGAGGGGTGGGCGGCAACGACGAAGCTGATCGGCGAGACCGTGGGCTTTGAGACGGTGCGCGTCTGGCACTGCAATGATGCAAAGGCCCCGGCCGGCTCGAAGCTCGACCGCCACGAGCACATCGGCGAAGGCACAATAGGTTCAGCGGCGTTCCGGCGGTTATTATGCGACGAGCGCTTTGCCCATGCGGCATTCATCGCAGAAACCCCCGTCGATGAGCCCGGGGATGAGATGCGCAATGTAATGGCGCTCCGGGCGCTTTCGGCGGCCTGAATTGGCGAGCTTGCGAGCTTCTTTACAATAGAAGACACATGCAAGAGATTGAGCAGGCTGAAAGACAGGCGCGCTACAACCCGGCCGAGATCGAGCCGAAATGGCAGGCGCGGTGGGACGCTGATCCTGCGCTTTATCGTGCTGAAGAACACGACAGCGGAAAACCGAAGTTCTATTGCCTGGAGATGCTGCCCTACCCCAGCGGGCAACTGCACATGGGCCATGTGCGCAACTACGCAATCGGTGACGCGCTGGCGCGCTACATGTGGATGCGTGGCTACAACGTACTCCACCCCATGGGCTGGGATGCCTTCGGCCTGCCCGCCGAGAATGCCGCGATCAAAAACAACACGCCACCGCGCGAGTGGACGCTCAGCAACATCACCGCGATGCGCAAGCAGATGCGGCGCATGGGCCTGAGCTATGACTGGGCCGGCACGGAAGTGACCACCTGCCTGCCCGAGTACTACCGCTGGAACCAGTGGTTTTTTCTCAAGATGTTCGAGCGCGGACTGGCGTACCGCAAGTCGAGCAAAGTGAACTGGTGTCCGAAGTGCTGCACCGTGCTGGCGAACGAACAGGTGATCAACGGCTATTGCTGGCGGCACGAAGACACTCTCGTCGAACAGCGAGAGCTCGAACAATGGTTTCTGCGCATCACGAAGTACGCGGACGAGCTGCTCGATGGACTGGACAATCTGCCCGGCTGGCCGGAGAAGGTGCGCACCATGCAGCGCAACTGGATCGGCCGCAGCGAAGGCGCGGAAGTAGAGTTTTCTGTTCGTGATGCTGCGGACCAGAAGATTCCTGTCTTCACGACTCGGGTTGACACCATCTTTGGGGCGACCTCAATCCAGCTTGCGCCGGAGCACGCGCTGGTAAGGGTATGGGCAACACAGGATGCGGAACTGGCTCGGTCTGTAGAGACGATGCTCGCCGAGCAGCAGGCCGCGCGTGAGTCTGGTGATATCGGCGCGATTGAGAAACACGGCGTCGCAACGGGTAGGCACGCGGTTAATCCTTTCAATGGACAGACGCTTCCGATTTGGGTGGCGAACTACATCCTTGCAGACTACGGTACAGGCGCGATCATGAGCGTGCCTGCCCATGATGAGCGCGACTTCGAGTTCGCGGTGAAGTACAGCCTGCCGACTAAACGCGTAGTCGCTCCAGCGAACTCCGGCGGTACGGATGACAATTCAGACGATCTCGCGCTTCCATATACAGGTGAAGACGAAGCAGTTCTCGTGGACTCCGGACAATGGACAGGCCACTCCAGCCTCGAAGCGCAGGACGAGATGGGCCGCTTCGCTGAGGAGCAAGGCTTCGGCAAGCGCACGACGACGTTTCGGCTGAAGGACTGGGGTGTCAGCCGCCAACGCTATTGGGGCACGCCGATTCCGATGGTCTACTGCGAGAAAGATGGCATCGTTCCTGTGCCGGAAGCGCAGCTTCCGGTCCTGCTGCCGGAGAAGATCGAGATCACGCAGGAAGGTGGAAGCCCTCTGGCGAAGCTGCCGGGATTCGTGGATACGACGTGTCCGAAGTGTGGTGGTCCGGCGCGACGCGAGACCGACACGATGGACACCTTCGTCGACTCGAGTTGGTACTTCTATCGCTACACCGACGCGCACAATGCGAATGCACCGTTCGATTCTGCAAAGGCGAACTACTGGTTCCCAATCGATCAATACATCGGCGGCGTGGAACACGCGATTCTGCACCTGATTTACTCGCGCTTCTGGACCAAGGTCATGCGCGATCTCGGCTTGATTGCGAATGGTGAGCCTGCGGAGCGCCTGTTCACGCAGGGCATGGTCATCAAAGATGGCGCGAAGATGTCAAAGTCGAAGGGCAATGTAGTCTCACCCGATGACATGATCGCGCGTTATGGCGCGGATGCGACGAGGATGTATGCTCTATTCGCCGCTCCTCCTGACCGCGACCTCGAGTGGCAGGAGGAAGGCGTCGCGGGAATCAGCCGTTTCCTTGCCCGTGTCTACCGCCTGGTGATGAAGTTCGCGCCAGCGGTGCGCTCCGTGAAAACTGGAGCGCACGGTGATGAGATCGCCCGGGCGGCGTTCGCGGCTCAGACTCCTGCCGGTGCGGCTCTTCTGCGTACTCTTCATCAGACGATCGCGAAGATCAGCGAAGACTTTAGCGGTCGCTGGCACTTCAATACCTGCATCGCGGCCATCATGATTCTGGTGAACGAGATGGCAGCGGCCGAGCCGAAGATGGAGTCGGGCGCGATTGCGACGATCACGATTGCGGAGACTGTGTGCACCCTGGTGCTGCTGCTAGCGCCCTTTGCGCCGTTCATGGCGGCGGAGCTATGGGTAGAGATTGGGGAAGAGGGCGCATTGTTGCGTCAACCGTGGCCTGTGGCTGACGCAGAGCTTGCACGAGAGAGCGAGATCGAAGTTCCAGTGCAGGTGAATGGAAAGCTTGTGATTGTGGTCAAGCTTGCGGCCGGGGCAGATGAAGAAGCAATGAAATCTGCCGTGCTCGCGGACGAAAGGGTCGCGGCGCGAATTACCGGCAAGACGGTATTGAAGACAATCGTGGTGAAAGGCAAGCTCGTCAATCTGGTGGTGAAGTGAACGCAGGTGCGGCGCCTCCGATAGTCGCTTCAAGCCATGGGAGTCCACCTGTTCGCGGAACGCAGTCGTTCGTCGGCGTTATGTCGGCGGTTTGGAAACGGCCATCGCTGACAGGGTTGGAGTTGGTATGGCGCTGGACTGTGGGAATTCCCACGCTTGCAGTCTGCGCATGGGAAGCACTCCGCATCTCGCATACCGTGACCATCAATCTCGCGGCGCTACAAGCGATGACGGTCTTCAAGCCTGTTCAGGCGGCGGTTACTATCGGCTCCATACTGCGTATGCTTGCGCCAGCAGTCTTGCCGGTGCTGCTGTGGCTTGTTCCGCTGGGGCTGGTGCTCCGGACTGTGGCCGCAGCGGTTGGACGGGTGGCGTTGCTGCGCAGGCTGGATGAGCGGTCGCGTCCCAGGATGAGTGCCCTTTTTGGCCTCTCGGCGTTGCGTGGGGGGGCGCTGCTTCTGGCCCTCGCGGTGTGGGTTGCGGGTGTGCGTTGGGCGAATGGCTTTGCGATTCTTCGGCCTGCTAGACATGGCGAGGAGCCGAACGTCGTGCTGTTGTGCGCGTTCGTCGTCTTCGGGACCCTTGCGCTGTTTGTAGTTTGGGCTAGCTTGATCTGGATGCTGGATGCTGGGATCGTGTTCTCGGCGGAGCGTGAGGCCGGCGTGTTCGCGAGCCTTCGCGGGGCGCTGCAGTCGGGGCGGTTGCGATCGAAGCTGGTAGAGATCAATCTTGTGACGGGCATTGTGAAGGTCGCGCTGATTGTTTGGACGATGGTTCTCACGTCCTGTCCTCTGCCATTTGAAAGTGTGGAGTCGCAGACGTTTCTGATGTGCTGGTGGGTGGGCGTAATCGCGCTGTACTTTGTCGCTTCGGATTACTTCCATGTGGTGCGAACGGCGGCGTACCTGGCGCTGTATCGGGCGTATGAGATGGAAGGGCGGAGCTGAGCGGCTTCCGCGCCGTGCGCGGCTGGCGATGACGGTACACTGACGGTGTGGATACGCACGGATCGTCAACCATAGTCATCCTGGACTTCGGGTCGCAGTACACCCAGCTCATCGCGCGCAGAATCCGGGAGCTGGACGTGTTCTCGGTGGTGCTGCCGTGCACGGCTCCGCTGGAGCGGGTGCTTCAGTTGAAGCCTAAGGGCATCATCCTTTCGGGCGGTCCATCGAGCGTCTATGACGAGAACGCGCCTAAGGCTGATGCGGGAGTGTTGGCGACTGGGTTGCCGGTGCTGGGCATCTGCTACGGGCTGCAGTTTATGACGCATCATCTGGGTGGGCGTGTGGCTGCGGCGGTGGCGCGGGAGTATGGGCACGCGCAGGTGGAGGTGGTGGCGGAGAGTCTTTTGTTTCATGGACTTCCGGCGAGCCTGGATGTGTGGATGTCGCATGGAGATCATGCGGAGGTTTTGGCTCCTGGCTTCCAAGTTATTGCAAAGACGGCACATGCGGTCGCCGCGGTGGAGAACGAGCGGGAGAAGATGTGGGGCGTCCAGTTTCATCCGGAGGTGGTTCATACACGGTACGGTGTGGAGTTATTACGGAATTTTGTGGTGGACATTTGTGGTGCGAAACAGGACTGGACGCCCGCGCACTTCATCGAGACGACGGTGGCGTCGATCCGCAAGCAGGTGGGTGAGACGGGACATGCGATCTGCGGGCTGTCGGGTGGGGTGGACTCGAGTGTGGCGGCAGTGCTGGTGGCACGCGCGATTGGGGATCGGCTGACGTGCATCTTCGTCAACAATGGGGTGCTGCGCAAGGATGAGTTCACGCAGGTGCAGAAGACCATGCGTGACGGTCTGGGGTTGAACGTTGTTGCGGTGGATTCGAGCGAACGGTTTCTGGCCAAGCTCGCGGGCGTCAGCGATCCGGAGAAGAAGCGCAAGGCGATCGGCAATGAGTTCATTGCGGTGTTCGACGACGAGGCGAGAAAGATCTTCGACGCGGAGAAGTCCGCGGGTGAGGAGATTGCGTGGCTGGTGCAGGGAACGCTGTATCCGGACGTGATCGAATCAGCCAGTGTTCATGGGCCTTCGCACGTCATCAAGAGCCATCACAACGTTGGCGGTTTGCCTGCGGACATGAAGCTGAAGCTGATTGAGCCGTTGCGCGATCTGTTCAAGGATGAGGTTCGCAGAATCGGGCGGGATTTAAAAATGCCTGCCGAGGTGTTGGAGCGGCAGCCGTTTCCGGGGCCGGGGCTGGCGGTGCGCATTCTGGGGGAGGTGACGGCGGAGCGCGTGGCGCTGCTGCAGGAGGCGGACGCGATCTGCACGGAGGAGATCCATCGCGCGGGATTGACGACCAAGCTGTGGCAGAGCTTTGCGGTGCTGCTGCCGGTGAAGTCCGTGGGCGTTATGGGCGACCAGCGGACCTATGCGGCGACGTGCGCGATCCGCGCGGTGGAGAGCGAGGACGGCATGACGGCGGACTGGGCGGCGCTGCCGTATGAGGTGCTGCGCGCGATCTCGAGCCGGATTGTGAGTGAGGTTCGCGGGATCAATCGGGTGGTGTATGACATCACTTCGAAGCCACCTGGAACGATTGAGTGGGAATAGAGCCGAGAGTTAGGAGTTAGGGAGTTAGGTTGAAGCGTGGGAGTCCCTTCCCCCACCCTGTTCCAGAGGCTGATCTTTGGAATGTTGGGGTTGCGGCGCTTCGCGGCGCTAACTTGTTGATTCCGGAGATTTTGTCTGCAAAATATCTGGAATCAATGGTTTGCGGGCGTTTTGGCTGCAAGTTCTTCGATTCGCGGTGCTTACGGACAAAAATATTGAAAACGAAGGGGAACGGCGGACCCTCATCTTAGTCGCTCTTTCCAACGCCCAGCTCTTCTGCTCTTTTCATCTCTATATCTATTGTAGAAGTTGGAGTGGAATTAATGTGCAGCTATTTTTAGCTTTGTTTTGTTGGGTTTAGGTGGTTTGGGGGCTTGACAAGATTTTGGGGATTCGGATGTTCCGGGCTTTCAGCCCTTGGAGGCTAAGCGGGAATCGATTCCTGACGCCCCAGGCTGGTATGTTGCGCGCCTTTGGCGCTTGGAGGTGGGCCGCCGGATTGGCGAGGGGCGCGAATTGCTTTATTTTGCGTAGGCGTTCTTCTCATAAGCCGAGACCACGCCGGCGGCGGCCACGCGACAGGTGTCGGGAGCGTCGGAGAAGTAGAGGCAGTCCGGAAATCCATCCTTGAAGGACACGGTGACGCGTCCGCGCTGCGTGCCCTGCATGTCGGCGTAACTATACCGTGCGATGACGCTGACTGGATGGCCCAGCGGATCTCGCGAGACGATGGGATCGGAGATGCTGCCGCGCTGGTAGCGATTCATCATCCATCCGCGAGCATTGTCGGCGACGAGGTCGTCGAGCAGGCGAGCGAAGTCGGTGTCCTTTGCGGGCTCGCCTGGTGTCACAGTTGGAACTACAGCTCCCGCGAACTTGATGGGATCGTCGCCGTTGGCGAAGCGGATGAGGTTGGACTGGAAGTTTCGTAGGCCGGGGCTGCCACAGGCGTTGGTGTGGATGACGGTTTTCATCTCGTCGCCTACGGCGACAAGCTGGTCGACGATCTGTGTGGGCATCGTGAGGGGATTGGCGGCGTGGCTGCCTTTTCCGGTCACCATCCCCAGCATGTTGCGGACCATATTCATCTGGGCTTTCGCGCTGACGTCTTGCACCGCAGCATAGAGTTGCGGATCGGCGTAGAGGCCGGTGCCGACGGTCTCGTAGTGACTGCAGCCTGAGTTGTTGATGACATTGCCGTAGGAGTCGTGTATGCCGTCGGGAGAGTAAATGGGGGGGGAGGGGGAATCGGCGCACACCTGTTGCGTGATCTCGACTTTGTCGGGCGGCAGAAACCGCGTGCAGTCCTTGGCGTAGCCGTCCATGTAATTGGAGATGATCAGCATGAACTCATTGCCGCTGCGGTCGAGGCTCACGCTCTTGAAGTCGCCGGAGTAGATGCGGAGGAGGTCGTCCTCGTTGTTGAGGCCGGTGGCGGAGAAGTGGGCGGGAGCGGTGGAGGCCGGTTTGGACGGGGCGTGAGCGGAGGCCGGTCTGGGCGCAGGCTTCCTTGTTTGGGCAGCGGCCGGGGCGGCCAGAGATGCGATCAGACAACAGAGGACCAGCACGCGCATGGCGTACCTCCTTCTTGCTGGATGCAACATGAGGGATGGCCCGGAAACGGATACCGGATTTTACAACATTGCACGGAGACACGAGGAGATTTCCGTTTTGCTTCGCTCAGCGTGCGGAATGACGAACGAAGGCGAGCGGAACAGGATCAGGCGAAGCGGGTTACGGAGACTACGCTGATGTCGTCTTCCTGGCCGAAGTGCTGGGCGGCGGCGGCTAGAGCTGTGGCCGACATTTTGGTGAGCAGGAGCTCGCGGACGCGGTCGAAGCCGAAGAGACGGCGGTCTTTGTCCTGGGCTTCGACGATGCCGTCGGAGATGAGAGTGAGGATGTCGCCTTCGGCGAGTTGGAAGTGGGAGACGGGGAAGTCCGCGCCGGCGATGGAGCCGAGCGGAAGCGCGCCCTGCATGGGGACTTCGACGCCGTTGATGTAGGGCGGGAGATGACCGGCGTTGGCCAGGATGGCGGCGCCGCCGGGCGTGATGTGCAGGGCGAGGCAGGTGGCGTGGGCGTCGCCGCGGCCGAGAAGGCGGCGGTTGAGGGCTTCGAGAACGAGCTTGGGGTCGGCGGTGCTTTCGAGCGTGCTGCGGATGGCGCCGACTAAGAGAGCGACGAGCATGCCGGCTTGCAGGCCCTTGCCGACGACATCGCCGGCGACGATGAGGAGGCTGCCGCCGGAGAGAGGGACGATCTGGAAGAAGTCGCCGCCGACCTCGCGTGCGGGAAGGTATTCGGTTTCGATGCGGAAGCCGGGCATGGTGACGGGTTCGGGAAGAAGGACCTGCTGGACCTCCTGCGCCTGCTTGAGGTCGAGGGTGATCTCGCGCTGGCGGCGTATGGAGAGGGTGAGGCGGCGCATGAGCAGGACGAGCATGATGCCGACGAGGCCGATGTAGGCGATGGTGCTGATAGTGAGCTGCACACCGAAGGGAAACCAGACCGTGCGAACGCCGAGTTTGCCCAATTCGATTTGAAACTGCGCGATGCCCACGAGGATGACGGCGGGAAGCGCCAGCCAGCCCTCGCGACGCTGCTCGCGAATGCCGCGGGCGACGATGAAGACGAGCAGGAGGAGAATCCCCAGCCGGATGCACAGCGAGACGAGGTGGAAGGCCGCCGCGACCGGATGAGAGACGAGACCGAAGAAGACGTCCGCTGCGAGCGTGTTGGAGACGACATAGACGGCGACGAGTGTGGCGATCATCCGCGGCATCCAGGCGGGGCGCTGCAGGTGGAACCAGGTCCACCACACCATGAGCCATGCGCCCAAAGCGAGTGGGACTGTCATGGAGGCCTCGATGGTGGCGTAGTCGGACGGCTCGATCTGAGTCCATGCGGTGAGGCCGAGGCTTATAGCGTGGATAGCCCCGAGCAGAAAGGCGGCGGCGAGCCAGAGGTAGACGCGATCGGAGGGGTCGAAGATGAGGAGGCTGCAGGCGACGATGGTGAGCAGGAGATAGAGCGACGCCAGGATGGGAGCGTTTCCATAGGCGCGGACCCCCTGCAGCCAGTCCATTTGATAGTGGGCGTCGACGGCGGTGGCCTCCCCCAGCAGTGGAGCGGAATGAAGGCCGCCGACGTCGGTCTGGATGGCGATGGTGCTGGGCTCCATGAAGAGGCGAAAGGCGATGACCTGCGTACCGTCGGCCTGGGGCAGATGGAAGAGGGTTGGCCGGGTATTGAAGATGACCGGAGGTTTGTTCGCGGTGAATTGGCCGAAGCTGCCGAGGAGCGTGCCGTTGGCAAAGGCCTGGTAGGCGTCGTCAACGTCGGAGGGGCCTTCCATGGCGAGCTGTACGCCGGGACGCGCGGAGACCTGCACGCGGAGGCGGTACCAGGCGTAGCCCCAGTAGCCGGGATGGCCCCTTTTTGTCCAGCCGGGGACGTAGTTGGAGATACCGGCGACGGGATCGAAGGAGTCGGCTTTGGGAGTGAGGTCGACGGTCTCCCACTGGGAGTCGTCGAAGGCAGGGCTGGCCCAGAGAGGCTGCTTGGTTCCGGGGATGAGCGGGGAGTCGCCGATGTGGAACTTCCAGGGGCCGTAAAGCGGCGAGATGGAGCGGCCGAAGTGCAGCTGTGGGGCGGCGTCGGCGGGCGTGGGAGCGGAAGACGCGTTTTGCGCGCGAGTGGAAGCGGCGATGCCGAGACACAACAGGATGACGCCAACGACTCTGAAGCGTTGCAAGAGAAGCACCTCGGTGTTTTGGTAACCATCATGGAATACCACAACCGGAGGGAGAAACGCAGTGCTAATTCAGGAGGGCTTGAGGTTGATGCGAGGCTTTGGAGGAGAAGTGGAGTGCTCGGCCCGAACTCCTGCGGGGTCAGGGCCTAAGCTGGCCAGCATAATGAGCGGAGACGATGTTGCTCTGCACGGCTTCCATCGCGTGAGTGCCGGGCATTCCCTTGGTCATGACGCCTTCAAAGAAGTAGCCGGTGGCCCAATTGCTGTTGTCGCCGCCGACGCCAAGGAGGATGGCACCTTCCTGTTGCATGGGTTGATAGCCTTTGGGAAGCGGGATGGTATCGGTTGAGGTGAGGGTTCCGGACTGAGCGTTGCCCTGGTAGATGGCAAAGGTGTGTTGACCGTCGCAGGCGCCCATGTCGGTGACGAAGACGGTGTTGGCGGGCACCTCGAGGTGGCCGTAGATGCCGTCCTCCATGTCGAGCCCGGCGTCGGGATGACAGGGGTTGCCGTGACACATGATGTTGATCGCGTCCATGTGGCCGGCCTTGTTGTCGAGATTGTTGCTCTCGGCGTTGCCGAAGTCGAAGCAGCACTTTTCGTTGAGATTGAGGGCGGAGGTGACCATGTAGACGCCCTCGGGCTGGCCGTTGACCGCGGTTTGTTTGGGGGTGTCGTTGCGGTAGCCCATGCCGGGGGCGATGGCGATGCCGTAGACCTTGTGTCCGGCGACGACGGCGGGAAGAGCGTTGGCGATGGCGGGGACGTCATAGCCGTTGGGACCGGGACCATGCGCTTCACCGCCGGGAGGCGCGGGCGTGAGGTCGTTGTGGTTGGGGGACTGGTCGTAGAGCCTGGTGATGACGCAAGACGATTTGGCGCAGAAGGTATCCTGCGCGGCGGCGTTGGCGTAACCGTCGGGAAGGAGGCCGATATCGGTGAGGGCTTTGTCGGACGGGCGCATGACCTGGTAGAGCGGCCCGGTGTAGGCGCTGTACAAGGCGCGCGTGGTGCTGAAGGCCGCAACGCAGGGAGTTGCGGAGGCGAAGAGATCACAGGGACGAGGCGTGGACGACTGCGCTCGAGCGACGCCGGTGAAGGCGATAGGGAGGGCGAGGAGAATGATGGCGAACAATGAGACTTTTGCGAATCCGAGTTGCATGGGACGATCGTTCCTTTGTCACCGAATATAGTCGATGCGGAGGCCGTATACGCAGATCCATGCCGACGATAGTGCCGGAGAAGATCGGGGCGCGCGACGAACCCACCCATCCGCGATGAAGCCGCGTATGGATGGGGCACCCGGCCTAAAGAATCACAGTGCGAGTGTGAATCTCAACGTCGTTGATTCGTCCTGCGATACGCAGCTTTCGGAATTCTCTGTAGGATTCAGGATGCCCGGTTAGGGGCTAGACTGGGTGCGCTTCTGAATGGGAATGGGGCTCGGTGGATGTAGTGACTTCATCCTTGTGGAGATTTTTATGCGTTTGACGCGAGTTAGTTTGGCGGTGCTGGCGGTGGTGGGTTTGCTGATGGTGGGTGCGTCGATACAGGCGCAGGGAACGGCGACGCCAAAGGAATTGGGCGGGGCGTACACGTTCAAGCAGGGTGGGTGGACGTATGTGCATCTGCAGGGGACCCCCCATGAGATTGGGTTTCAGCATGGGTATCTGCTGAAGGATGAGATCGAGGACAACCTCGGCGTCTATCGGCTGGAGGCTGTGCATATGTATCACAGCAACTGGGCGTTCTTTCGCGAGGCGGGAAAGACGGTGCTGTGGCCGAAGGTGGAGCCGGAGTATCGGGCGGAGCTGCAGGGGATTGTGGATGGGATGCGGGCTAGAGGGGCTGGATCCAACGGGGCTGAGGGCTCTGTGGACCTGTGGGACATTATGGCGCTGAATGGCGAGGAGGAGATCGCCGACTACTATCTGCCGATGGTGAATGCGAAGGAGCATAAGGTGAATCCGCCGCAGGCGACGGCGCCGGGAAGATGCTCGGCGTTGATTGCGACGGGGAGTGCGACGAAGGATGGGAAGATCGTGATCGCGCACAGCAACTGGTCGCCGTATGCGGAGGGCGAGCGGTGGACGGTGGCGTATGACATTGTGCCGGAGCATGGGCAACGAATCATGATGGATGGGACGCCGGGAATTATCACCAGCCAGGACGACTTCGGGATCAATGCGTCGGGGCTGATGATTACGGAGACGACGCTGCCGCAGACGGTGGGGTTCGATGTGAAGGGGATTCCGGAGTTTGTGCGCTCGCGCAAGGCGATGCAGTATGCTACGTCGATTGCGGAGTATGCGGCGATTATGAGGAAGGGGAATAACGGAGGGTATGCGAACTCGTGGCTGATCGGCGACAGGAAGACGGGTGAGATTGGCTACCTGGAAATGGGCTTCAAACATACGCCGCTGACGGTGAAGAAGGATGGGTATTTTGTTTCGGCGAACTTTCCGAGCGACCCGCTGGTGATGCGGGATGATACGCCGGGGTTCGATCCGAAGGACATGTCGAGCACGATGAATGCGCGGCATGTGACGGCGGAGGCGTTTGTGAAGAAGCACTACGGGAAGCTGGATACAGCGTTGGCGGAGGCATACCTGAGCGACCACTGGGACAGCTTCGAGAAGAAGGTGGATGCGGATAAGCGCAGCCTGTGTGGGCATGAGGAGAATAGTCCGGAGGGTGAGAAGGCGTGGGGGAATCCGCCGTATAGTCCGGGTGGGTCGGTGACGGGCAAGGTGGCGGACGCCGATATGGCGGCGAAGATGAGCTTCATCGCGCGCGCGGGGCATCCTTGCGGCGAGGATTTTCTGGCCGCGCCGTTTCTCGCCAAGCATCCGGAGTTTGGGTGGGAGAAGCCGATTCTGCACGACATGAAAGCGGGGCCGTGGACGGCGTTTCATGCGGGCGAGGCGGCGCCCAAGGATGATCTGGTGGTGGCGAAGCGGTGAGGCGTTGAGGCTCAGGCGGAGAGGTGGAAGCCCTGCTGGAGGACGCAGGCGCTGACGAGAAGCATCAGGACCTGATCGATGGCGACGCGGCTGCCTTCGTCCATGGAGGGAAGGAAGTCGAGGAGAGCGACGGCTTTTTTCTGATCGAAGAAGGGGATGGAGCCGAGCGCGGGGCCGCGGAGCGTGTCCTGCACGAGCGTGCTGAGTTTTTGTTTGGGATTGAGTGTGGCGGGTGGGCTCAGGAATGGATGCTTCTGGCGGCGGTAGACGGTATCGGTGATGACGTCGCGGACGGCTTCGCGGAGGACGAACTTCTCGGTCATGCCGTGGATCTTCTGGCTGACGGGCATGGAGCAGATGAGTTCGACGACGTGGTGATCGAGAAAAGGGACGCGGCCTTCGACGGAGTGCGCCATCTCCATGCGGTCGCCGAGCACGGTGAGGATGTAGTTGGGGAGAAGGGTCTTGGCCCAGAGATAGAGGGATTGATGCACGGCGTCGCGGCCGTTGAGCTGGTGGCGGACGTCGAGCTCGCTGAGGAGGGCGTGGTAGCTTTCGCGCTGACAGAAGTTCTGGACGAAGTCCGCGGACAAGAGGGCGCGCATCTTGGAGAAGCGGGCGGAGAAGGTTTCGATCCAGGTGGGGACGAAGCCGAGAACGTGGCGCATAGTTTCGAGCGGCATGGCGTCGCCATCGGGTAGAAGGAGACCGCGAGAGACGCGGTTGAGGCGATCGAGCTCGCCGAGAAGTTGTTTGATCTCTTCTGGGTTCTGGCCTTCGCGGTTGTAGAGAACCATGTCGCGGCGGAAGTGCGGGTAGCCGGCGAGGATCTCGTCGGAGCCTTCGCCGGTCATCACGACTTTGTAGCCGGCGTTACGGACGGCGCGGCTGAGGAGATATTTGGCGACGCCGTGGGCGTTGACGCAGAAGGTTTCGGATTGGAGGACGGCGGCGGCGAAGTTGTCGGCGAGGTCGTCCTGGCGGATGGGGATGGGGAAGAAGTCGGCGTTGACGCGCCGGGCCATCTCGGCGGCTTCTTTTTCTTCGTCGTAGTCGGGATGATCGAAGGTGAGGGTGAAGGCACGGATGGGGTCGGGGTGATGTTTGGCGGCGAGGCCGAGGACGGCACAGGAGTCGAGGCCGCCGGAGAGATAGCAGCCGACGGGAACGTCGGCGCGAAGACGAATGCGGACGGCCTCTTCGAGGGTGTGGCGGAGCTCGGCGGCGTAGTCGGCGTCGGTGCGCTGGGGGGTGGTCTTGTCGGTGCGCGGATAGTTGAAGTCCCAGTACTGGTTGAGCTGGATGTGCCTGCCGGTGGCGAGGAGATAGTGGCCGGGCGGGACCTGGAAGACGCCGTCGTAGAGCGTGCGCATCTGGTGGCCGCCGACCTCGACGGAGTTGGAGAAGGACTCGGGGTCCCAGCGGGCGGGAACGCCGGCGGCGAAGAGGGCTTTGACCTCGGAGGCGAGATAGAGCGTGTCGTTGAAGAGGGAGTAGAAGAGAGGCTTGATGCCGAAGCGGTCGCGGGCGGCGAAGAGGGTGCGGTTGCGCTGGTCCCAGAGGACGAGGGCGAACTCGCCGCGGAGGCGATGCAGGCACTCGGCGCCGAGGTCTTCGTAGAGGTGGAGAGCGATCTCGCTGTCGGAGCGGGTACGAAGGCGGTGGCCGGAGTTTTCGAGCTCGCGCTGGATGGCTTCGTAGCCGTAGAACTCGCCGTTGACGATGATGTGGAGGCTTTCATCTTCGCTGGCGATGGGCTGGTCGCCGGTGGTGAGATCGATGATGCTGAGGCGGGCGTGGCCGAGGGCGACGCGGTTGTCGGGAGAGATCCAGTGGCGCTGGCCGTCGGGGCCGCGGTGAAAGAGGCTGTGAGTCGCGCGGTGCAGGGCTGGCTCAGAGACTGGATCACGGCGTGAGAAGAAGGCGACGATTCCACACATGGGAGTTCCTCAATGTTCGCGAGTTGAGGTGCGAAGGAGCCGGAAGGAGCCGGGCTAGGATAGCAGGGCCAGATTCCAGCGCAGCAAGAAACGCCGTGTCGCGCAACTGATTGACGGGCAAGTGATGCGCACAAAAGGCTTGTTCGCACTTCTTTCGTAACGATTGACAGTCGTGATTTGCGCACGGAGAATGAGCGCGGTTTCTGCTGAACCAAGATTCAGGCCGTTTCTCAGGCAAAGGGAGATCCTTGTGCGTACATTCAGCCGTTGTTTGCTGACTCTAGCGATATTCGGGTTGATGGCCGGGCTCAATGCCCAGGCGCAGTCGACGATGACGCACCATGTGCGGGATGTGGTTCGGAACGGTAAGGCGCAGGCCAATGGAAGGCTGCCGGGCAACCAGATGATGAATCTGGATATTGTTCTGCCATTGCGCGATGAGGCAGGACTGCAGGCGTTTCTGGATGATATTTACGATCCGCACAGCGGGAACTACCGGCACTTTTTAACTCCGCAGGAGTTTACGGCGAGATTTGGACCGACGCAGGAGGATTACGACGCTGTGGTTCAGTTCGCCAAGGTGCATGGGCTGACGGTCACGGGCGGCAGCTGGGATGGAATGGATGTGCAGGTTCGTGGGCCGGTCTCCGCCGTCGAGATCGCGTTCCATCTGCATATGCGGACCTACAAGCACCCGACCGAGAATCGCAGCTTTTATTCGCCGGACACGGAGCCTGTGACGGACCTTCCCTTTAATCTCTGGCATGTCTCGGGGCTGAATAACTACTCGATACCGCATCCGCTGGTGGTGAAGAAGAGCGACTATGCGGCCGCGATGGGGATTCCCGAGGACAAGGTGGTGCCGTATGCGACCACCGGATCGGGACCTTCGGCCTCGTTTCTGGGCAGCGACATGCGCGCGGCCTACTACAGCGGAAGCCTGACGGGCGCGGGTCAGAATCTTGGGTTGTTCGAATTTCTGGGAACGGACCTCGCCGATCTGACAACGTATTACAAGAACATCGGGAAGACGAATAGCGTACCGGTGACGCTGGTTTCGGTGGATGGCACGAGCACCGCCTGCACGGCGCAGAGCGGCTGCGACGATACCGAACAGACGCTGGATATGACGCAGGCGCTGGGCATGGCGCCGGGGCTGTCGAGCCTGGTGATGTATGTCGGGTCGACGGATACGGCGATCATCAGCGCGATGACGACGCATAACCCGCTGCCGACGACGATCGGCTGCTCGTGGGGATGGACACCGGTGGACCCGAGCACGCTGGATCCGTACTTCGAGAAGATGCAGGCGCAGGGGCAGACTTTTTTTGCGGCTTCGGGCGACAGCTCGACGTGGTCGCGCAGAAATGAGGCGTGGCCGGCGGACGATGCGAACGTCATTTCGGTCGGGGGCACGGACCTGGTGACGGCGAGCGCGGGCGGCGCGTGGAAGTCGGAGACGGCGTGGGCGGACAGCGGCGGCGGCATCTCGCCGGACAGCATCGCGATACCGTCGTGGCAGCAGCTCGCGGGCGTGATCAATGCGAGCAACAAGGGATCGACGACGCTGCGGAATGGGCCGGACGTTTCAGCGAACGCGAACTTCACCTTCTATACATGCGCCAATCAGACGACGTGCCTGGCGAATGAGTATGGTGGCACAAGCTTCGCGGCTCCGATGTGGGCGGCCTATATTGCGCTGGCGAATCAGCAGCTGGCGGCGAACAGTCAGATGTCACTCGGCTTTTTGAACTCGACGATCTACAACCAGAATGTGACGTCGAGCTATGCGGCGGACTTTCACGATATTACCAGCGGAACGTCGGGAAGCTATTCGGCTGTGACGGGGTATGACCTGGTGACGGGATGGGGAAGCCCGAACAGCGGGTTGATGGCGGCGCTGACGGGATCGTCCACGCAGACTCCGGACTTTTCGATTGCGGCGAATCCTTCGTCGCTCTCGGTCTCACAGGGCGCGAGCGGAAGCTCGACAATCTCCATCTCGGGGATCGACGGGTTCTCGTCGGCAGTCAGTCTGACAGCCTCCGGCGCGCCGTCGGGCGTGACGGTTGGATTGAGCCCGACGTCGATCAGCGGATCGCAGACCTCGACGGCGAAGTTTACGGTTGCCTCGACGGCGACGCCGGGAACGTATCCGATCACGATTACGGGAACCAGCGGATCGCTGGTGCACACGACGACGGTGTCGCTGACGGTGACGTCCCCGGTCTCGAGCTACTCGATCTCGGCTTCGCCGACGTCGCTGACGGTGATCCGTGGATCGTCGGGCAGCTCGACCCTCACGCTGGCTGGAACGGTGACGGGAACGGTTACGTTCTCAGCGTCAGGACAGGGAAGCGGAGAGACGATCAGCTTCAGCCCGACGACGTTGTCCGCGCCGGGAATGACGACGATGAAGGTGACGGCGAGCCGCAAAGCAACCACTGGGAACCGGACGATTACGGTTACGGCTTCGGGCGGCGGCACGAGCGCGACGACGAAGATGACTGTGACCGTGAAGAGGTAACAGCGTTCCACTGATCGCGATGTACTCGACCGAACGGCCCGGACGAATGTTCCGGGCCGTTTCGCTTGCCGTGCTGCGGGGTTCGAAGCTCCAGGGGTTCGTCGACGGGCAGTGTGAATCGTGTAGTATGGTGCAGCTGTCTGACAGGTTTTTGAGGTGTGCGATGCGGATTTTGGCCGGGTGTGCGGTGGTGGCGTTGCTGATGGGCGCGACGGGGGCGTTGGCGGCGACGGCTGTCGCGACGAAAGTTTGCGATGTGCGCGCGTATGGAGCCAAGGGCGATGGCGTGACGAAGGATACGGCGGCTATTCAGCGGGCGATTGATGCGTGCGCGGAGGCCAAGGGCGGAGGGACGGTCAGGCTGGACGGCGGCACGTTCGTGAGCGGGCCGATTGTGCTGAAGTCGAATATCACGCTGGATGTGGAGAAGGGCGCGACACTGAAGGGCTCGCCGGACCATGCGGACTATCCGAAGACGGTAGAGTTTCGCGGACCCGGGTACCAGCCCTTTGTGAGCGCGGTGAATGCGGAGAATGTGACGATCAATGGCGGTGGCGTGATCGACGGCAATGGGCAGAGCTGGTGGGCGGAGATGCGTGAGCAGCGCGCCAAGGGAGTTGTCGACAACGGGATTCTGGGGAGCGAGCACTCGCGGCCGCGGGGGGTGGTGTTCGACCATTGCAAGCATGTGGTGATGGAGAACATTACCGTGCAGAACTCGGCGATGTGGCAGATTGTGCCGTACTACACGGACGATGTGACGATACGGAATGTGAGGATTCTGGCTGATCCGCACTCGCCGAATACAGATGCGATCGATCCGTTCAGCTCGCAGAATGTGCTGATCGATCATGTGTATGCCGATGTGGGCGATGACGATGTGGCGATCAAGAGCGGGATGATCAATTCGCCGGGGCCGGACAGGGCGTCGAAGAATATTTTGATTCGCGACTGCACATTCAAGCATGGGCATGGGCTGTCGATTGGGAGTGAGATTGCCGGCGGCGCGCAGAATATTGTGGCGGAGCGGGTGTCGTTCGAGGGGACGGACAATGGGATTCGGATCAAGGCGAATCGCGATCGCGGCGCGGATGTGTCGAACATTGTGTTCAAGGACATCACGATGAACGATGTGAAGACGGCGATCCTGGTGAGCGAGTATTACCCGAAGGTGTTTCCGGAGGGCGACGTGGCGGCGGCTCCTGTGGGTAGATTGACGCCGGAGTTTCACGACATCGTGATTGAGAATGTGAAGGCGACGGGAGGGAAGACGGCGGGTGTGATTGTGGGATTGCCGGAGGCGCCGGTGAAGGGAATTGTGTTGCGGAATGTCGATATTCAGGCGCAGACAGGGATGCGGATTGCCTATGCGCAGGTGACGCTGGACCATGTGACGATTACGCCGGCGGAGGGACAACCGATGACGGTGGCGGCCAGTGCGAAGGTCACCGGGAGGTAGCGCGAAGGTCACGGGAGGTAGACTTGAAGGCATGAGGGTGGCGTGGCGTGCGGTGGTAGTGCTGGCGGTGTTTGTGGGTGTGGGACTGCTGGCAGAACATTGGAAGATGATGCAAGGGTTGGCGGCCGGCGGCAGGCCGGGGATGGTGCGTCCGATGGCATGGGGGGCGGGATTGTTTGTGGGGGCGGTGGCGGCGGTGGTAGCGGCGTTTGTTGTGTTCTGGAAGCGGTGAAGGCTGGTGGTATCGCGATCCCACCCATCCGCGATGAAGCCGCGTATGGGTGGGGCACCCAGATTTGTGGTGGTTTAGGGGCTGTGGATCAGGGGTGGGTGCGGTGGCCGAAGATGGCGGTGCCGATGCGGACACAGGTCGAGCCTTCTTCGATCGCGACCCGGAAGTCGTTGGACATGCCCATGGATAAGTCGTTGAGAGTGGGGTAGTTAGGCTGGAGTTCGTCGCGCAGGCGGCGGAGCTGCTGGAAGTAGGGGCGGGCGGTTTCGGCACCCTCGGGCGTGTTGTCGCTCCAGGGCGGAACCGTCATTAAGCCGTGGATTTCGATGTGGTCCAGCGTGGATAGCTCGTGGAGAAGTGTGGGTAGATTTTGTGGTGCGATGCCGTGCTTGGTCTCCTCAGGGGAGAGCTTGACTTCGATGAGGACGGGGATGGTTTTGTTGAGGGCGGCGGCGGCGCGGTCGAGGCGCTCGGCGGTTTTGAGGGAGTCGAGGGTGTCGATGGCGTGGAAGAGCTCGGCGGCTTTGGCGGTCTTGTTGTTCTGGAGCGGGCCGATGAGGTGCGCCTGCGCGGCGGGCGGGACGCTTCGTGTGGCATCGAAGAGATCTGCAAGCTGAGCGTGTTTGGATTGCCACTCCTGGACGCGGTTTTCGCCGAAGAGGCGCTGGCCGGCGGCGTGGGCTTCGAGGATGGCTTCGGCGGGGTGCATTTTGCTGACCGCCATGAGAGCGACCGTGGCGGGGTCGCGGTGGGCGCGAGCGCAGGTGTCGGCGATCTCGTTGCGCAGGCGTTCGAGGTTGGCGGCGATGGACATGGTTTTAGTTTAAGAGGGATTAGGGATTAGGGTTCGGGTTAGGAAGTAGGTAGGTGGCGGGTAGGATGACCGTTTCTGTCTTGTTCAATTAATTACAAGCTGCCTGTGTGTCGATACCAACGAGAGCAGATTTCCTGAAAGTGTGCAGGCAATCCGGGCAGAACTGCAGGTCTCTCCACTGCGCGAACGATGAGACCGTTCGCTCCGGTCGAGATGACACTTCATAGGGAGGGAAAAACTGCCTTTGCGCGAACGATGAGACCGTTCGCTCCGGTCGAGATGACACTGTCATAGTGAGGGGAAAACTGCCTTAAGGGTGTGGGGAAGGGGTGCTCTGGGTACCCTGGGTGGTTTGGGCGTCGCGGGGGGCCTGGCGGGCGACCTTCTCGCGGTGCTTTTTGATGTAGTGCGCGGCGATGTCGGGGTAGAACTCGCGAATGGAGGAGAAGGCGACGTCGCGCATCACCGAGTAGCCGAACTTGCTGGCAAGGACGCTGAAGTTTTCCGAGCTGGACGGATAGTAGGTGCGGGAGATGAGCTGGGTGAGGGCTTTGCCGCCGAGAGTGGCGAAGGCCGGGGTGTCATGGCCACCGTAGGTCTTGGAGACGGCCTGGCGGCTGATGACGTAGAGGGCGCGCTCGACGATGGGGTGGCCTGCGCCGAGGGGATAGTAGCGGGTGTCCTGATGGAGCAGGCTGGGAAGGAGCCAGGCGGAGAGGTAGGTTCCGTCGGTCTTGTCGAGGAAGCCGCGCCAGGTGTAGCCCCAGAAGCCGCCAACGCCTTTGCCGAGGGAGGGATGCGAGTCCATGCCTTCGGCGGTGAGGGAGGTGAGGCCGAGGAAGAGGAAGGTGGAGTAGTCCAGCGCCTGGTGAGAGGCGACGGTGAAGTTGTACTTCCAGCCGGGGGGATGGACTCTGGCGCCGGCAGAGACGGTGCGGAAGTTGGGCATGAAGCCGAGGATGCGGTGCGGCTGCTGACGCTCGAGGGGAATGGGCTTACCGTTGGCATCGACATCGCAGCCGGCGCAGACGGGCTGCTGGGGCTGGGATTGTTGAGGATCAAGCGCGAAGAAGACGGCCGCGCTGGAGGAGCTCGAGTCTGCAATCTCATCGACACGTGCGTCGACATTTCCATCCTCATTTCTATGCAGATTTCTATCCAAGGGCGACAGGTTCAGGGCGAGGGTGGTGGGCTGTGACTGCGGCGAGACGGGCTGTGACTGTGGAGAGGACGCGGGCTGCGGGGCGGCGGCGAGGAGCGCGGAGGGGGCGTCGGGGAGGGCAGCGGCTGCGGGAATCTGCGCTGTGATCCAGGCGGGGGCGGCGAAGGCGAAGGTCAGGCTGAAAGCGAGCGCGGCAAGGCGCTTCGAGATGTGGAAGGGGGCGACGGATCGGGCGAAAGATAGGGGCAAGGCGAGACCGTTCTTGAGGCAGCGGTGTGGGGTGTCCGTCGATGAATAAGCCGGGGTTGAAGCTTTAGACGAGGATTGCGGGCCGGGGTTGCGGAAGAGTTTTCGGTGCAGGCGCAGAGCGGAGGGGAAGCGGCCGAGTTAAGGATGCGGGGCAGCGAAGCTCTATAATCGCGACATCGTGCCGGCGTAGTCGCTGCATCCAGTCCTCTTATTTTATCGTCCTAGATGTGTATAGAAAGTTTGCGGGGAGCATGGAAGCGCAACATGCGACCCGGAGAAGGGTTCAATAGACCTGGAATTCCCGGTTGGAGGAGTTTAGAGATGGTTATGACGCAGGCTCGATGGGTTTCTTTGGCCGGCCGGATGCTGGCAGTGGCGGCATTGGCAACAACCGGCGGCGCGTTGCTGCACGCCCAGACGGCGCAGGATGGCAATGCGACGGCGGCGGCAAGGGCGGCGCAGAGTGCGGCGGAACAGGCTCCGCGGCTGAACTTGCAGTTGCCTGCGGCGGATGTACCGAGCGGGGCTGCGGTGTCGTCCAGCAGCTCTTCGAGCAGCCTGGACAGCAGTGCGGGGACCGAGGTGGCGGCGAATACGACCGCACCCTTCAACTTTTTGAATGCGATGCAGTATGGCGGCGGACGGCGGCGGTATGGACGGCCGCGTTACCGGGGCGGGAATACGAACGCGGACGGGTCAGCGAAGTATGACTTTTTTGTCGGCGGCGGATTTGGCATTCCGGCGGGAACGCAGTCGAATTATCTGACCACGAGCTGGGGATTCCAGGTGGGCGGCGGGCGTAACTTCAACAAGAATTTCGGAGTGAACCTGGAGTTCGATTACGATCACTTCGGGATGACGGGATCGACGCTGACCGCGCAGGAAAATCTGTACAACAACTACATCAATCTGTTCTGCACCAGCGATCCGACCGACTGCGCCAGCAGCGGCGTGACCCCGATCAGCGGGCTGGATGGCAACAGCCACGTGTGGTCGATGTCGATCGATCCGATCTACAATCTTCGATCGGGCGAAGGGCTAGGCGCGTACATAACCGGGGGCGCCGGGTACTATCACAAGGTCGCGAACTTTACCGTGCCCGAGGTTGGTTGCGATCCGTACGCGCTGGAGTTTTACGGCATCTGCGAACCGGTCCAGCAGAATGCAGTCTATGACCACTACACGTCGAATGCACCAGGCTTCAACGGCGGCGTCGGCGTGACGTATAAGTTCTCGAAGTTTGCGACCGAGCGGTTTTATGCCGAGGTGCGGTATGTGTATGTGCTCAACTCGGCACGGCCGGGTGTGGACGCGACGACCTGCACCTCGTTGTCCTGCGCCTCGGACAATGCAAATATTGCGAATGATTTTCCGGCGAACAGCAATAGGACGTCGTACCTGCCGGTGAAGGTTGGTATTCGGTTTTAGAGGGTGGTTTGAAAAAGGGCCCGCCTTTGGCGGGCCCTTTTTGTTGCATCGCCAGATGTATCGTCAGAAATGCGGAAGGTAGTGGAAAGGCAAGGGTGATGCCCCAAGGATGGTATGTTGCGGGCTTTCAGCCCTTGGTGGTTGGGCGCGATGGTACCTAGGCCTTCCCCACCCCAGCGGACAAAAGCGTCCGCCGGGGACCCCGGTTCGGCCTAGGCTGGTATGTTGCGCGCCGTTGGCGCTCGGGGTTGGTGGCTGAGATGCGATGCGTGGGATTCAGTCCCATAGATAACGTTCGTCTGATTCGAAGCCGTATTTTGTGAGTAAAGCGCGGAGCTCTTCCTGGAACGAGTATTGTTCGTGATGTTGTTGCTGGGTGTCGATGTATTGTGTGAGGGCGTCTCGATGCGACGGGCCTACGGAGAAGATGGCGTAGCCTCGTTGCCAGGCGAAGCGGGCGTGATGTGGCGAGCGATCCTTCAGCCATTTGGTGGAAGAGGTCTTGAGCTCTTGAACGAGTTTGGCGGCCGTCATCGTACGCGCGAGGCGGATAGCGAGATGCACGTGATCGGAGATGCCGCCGACCCGGTAGCATTCGCAGCCTGTGGTGCGGGCGATTCCGGCGAGGTAGGCGAAGAGAGCGGGGCGGATGGTTTCGTCGAGCGCGGGCCGGCGATCTTTCGTGCTGAAGATGATGTGCACGAGGATGAGGGAGAGCGATTGCGGCATGAGGCCCTTTGACGGTGTGGGCCTGGGGCGATGCCCCAGGCTGGTATGCTACGCGCCGTTGGCGCTGGCCAGGATGACAATTAGAGGGTTGAATCGAAGTTGAAATGAAGTTGAAGTCGAAATCTAAAATCTAAAATCTAAAATCTAAAACTAGACTAGACGCCGACGGGGTAGGGTTTTTCGTGGAGGGATTCGCCCTGGCTGGCTTTGCGGTCGAAGAGGCCCTGGAAGAGGCTTAGAAGGCCGGTGTACCAGTAGCCGAGAAGGAAGAGCAGAAGAAACGGCACGGTGAAGTAGTTCTCGGTGGAGACGGCGTACCAGACGGTCGCGGCGAAGTAGCAGCCGATGAGTAGCTCGATCCAGGGGATGATGCCGAGGCGCTTGCGATATTTTTTTGCCTGCGACTTTTCGCCTTTTTTCATGACGCGATATTTGGGCGTGCGGGCGAAGGCGCTCTTGATGCCGAAGAGGGCTTCGAGGACGGCTTTGGTGTTGGTGATGGTGAGGCCGATGCCGAGCGACATGAGGAAAGGAAGATAGAGAAAGGTCATGTACCAGCGGCCGGGGTAGAGCTCTTTCTGGCAGACGAGATAGAAGCTGGAGATGGACATGGTCGAGGCCATGAAGAGCGGGAAGTCGATGAGCAGCATCTGGATGGGGCCCTGCCAGGAGCGGATGATCATGGCGGGCATGAGCAGCGTGGAGAGCACGATCATCAACGGATAACTGATGTTGGCGGTGAGGTGATACCAGGCCTCGATCTTGGTGTGGAAGGGGACGTTGGAGCGGAAGACGGAGGGCAGGATTTTTATGCTGGTCTGGATGAGGCCCTTGGCCCAGCGTGCCTGCTGGGTTTTGAAGGCGGTCATCTCGATGGGAAGCTCGGCGGGACACTCGACGTCCTGCAGATATTTAAACTTCCAGCCTTTGAGCTGGGCGCGATAGCTGAGGTCGGTGTCTTCGGTGAGGGTGTCGTGCTGCCAGCCGCCGGCTTCGTCGATGGCTTGCCGCCTCCACATGCCGGCCGTCCCGTTGAAGTTGAAGAAGACGCCGGAGCGGGAGCGGCCGCCGTGCTCGAGGACGAAGTGGCCGTCGAGGAGGATAGCTTCGACCTGGGTGAGGAAGGAGTAGTTGCGGTTGATGTGGGTCCAGCGGGTTTGCACCATGCCGACGCCGGGTTCGGCGAAGTGGTGGACGACGCGATGCAGCCAGTCGACGGGCGGGATGAAGTCGGCGTCGAAGATGGCGACGAGCTCGCCCTTCGCTACTTTGAGGCCCTCTTCGAGTGCGCCGGCCTTGTAGCCGTGGCGGTTGGTGCGGTGGAGATAGACGATGGGTTGTGGCGTGAGCTCTTCTTCGTCATTAGGGCCGCGGACGCCACCGGCAGCGTAATGGTTGACGATGGATCGGGCGACGTGGACGGTTTCGTCGGTGGAGTCGTCGAGGACCTGGATCTCGAAGCGGTCGCGAGGGTAGTCGATGCGGCAGCAGGCGTCGATGAGGCGGTCGATGACGAACTGCTCGTTGTAGATGGGGAGCTGGAGGGTGACGAAGGGAAGATCTTCGGGGGCGAAGTGGGCGGCTGGCTGGCTGGAGTGGGCGGCTTTGCGCTTGTTGCGGTAGTAGAGCCAGACGAGCTGATAGCGGTGCATGCCGTAAAAGGCAAGGATGATCATGACGACGAAGTAGGGGATGAGGATGCAGACGTCGAAGCCGTTCCAGCGGTACTCGCCGCGGAAGGTGTGGTCGGCGTAGTGGGTCCTCCAGTAGTGCGCGATGCCGTGCTGATTGGAGAGCAGGAACGCGGCGAGCGCATGGATGTGGATGATCAGAGGAGGAGGCTCCCGGGAAGGTCGTCTGGGGTCATTTTACGCGAGGGGGAAAGGGCAACGCCCGGAGCCGGCCCAGGGTGCGGGCGGATCCGGGCGCTGGAATGAACTCGCTGCTGTATTAGTGATCGGTGGCGAGATCGAGCACGTCGGCAATGATGCGGGTCGCGGGATTGTAGGTGACGACGTAGCCGTCATAGTAGCCGTAGGTGTAGCCCGGCGGTGGAGGCGCGCCCACCCAATAGGAGCGGGGGACGGGACGGATGTAGTAGTTGCGCGGAATGGCATAGCCGCGCGCAAAACGCGGACGATCATGGCGGTTTGACCATCTGCGGGCATCGGAACGGTAGTGGCGCTCGAAACGGCTGCGGTCGTTATCCCTAAAGTGCCAGTCGTCGCGGCTGTTGTCACGATGATCCTGATAGTTGTCGTGATGGTTCTGATCGCGATGATCCTGGTAGTTGTTCTGGTGGTAGCTGTCCTGGTTGTCCTGCGGGCGCTGTGCTGTAGCGAAAGCGGTGATCCCGAGCAGCGCGGTTGCGCAGGCCAAGCTGGATAGACGATTCAGGGTCTTGGTCATAGAGTCTCCTCTCGCAATTGGATGCGAGTGGGGCTTGCGGGAGGGGTACGAAACGAAAGCAGATTGCGTCAGTGGATGAGCCCGATATCTGTGTATCGATTGTGGGGGTTCCAGAGCAGCCAGCCGTCGGTGTGATCGTCGTCGGCCGCGCGGATCTGGGCGGAGACCTGCACGGGGCCGAAGATGAGTCTGTTGAAGGCGTAGTCGCGGAAGGCCTGCAGCCAGGGGCGGAATTTTTTGGGATTGGCGTTGGTGCGCTTGAGGCCGTTGTCGAGGGTGAGCTTGATGGTGTTGTAGATGTCGTCGGTGGACGCCATCGGTTTGGGATGTCCGGGAATGCCGTACTTGAAGCCGGAGGGATAGAGCATGGGGCAGAGGTAATCGACGGTGGAGACGAGGTGGTTGAGCTGCTGGCCGATGCCGGTGTCGTTGGTGTTCCAGAAGGTGTAGCCGAAGATGTCGGCGGAGTCGAAGATGTTGTAGGGCGCGAGCGCGGCGTGGGCCTGGGAGAGGAAGTTCGAGATGGCGGCGATGCGACCGGGCTCATCGGTGGGACCGCTGACGACAAGTTTGGTGGTGGAGTCGGGGAAGCGAACGTAGTCGAACTGGACTTCATCGAAACCGGCTTTGGCGGCCTCGACGGCGATGGCGATGTTGTAGGCGCGGACCTCGGGCTTGTAGGGATCGGTCCACGAGAGACCTTCGCGATCTTTGAAGAGCGAGCCGTCGGCGAGATGGATGGCGAGGTCGGGACGCGCGGTGGCGAGTGGCGTGTCTTTGAAGGTGACGATGCGCGCGATCATGTAGATGCCCTGCGCGTGTCCGTTGGCGGCGAGATCGCTGAGCGAGTGGATGGTGGTGAGATGGCGCGCTCCGATGGATTTCGCGAGCGGGATGGCGCTGGGGTAGACGACTTGGCCGTGGTCGCTCTTGATGTTGATGACGAGGGCGTTGGCGCCGCCGTGACGAATGATATTGAGCGCGGAGTCGCGAATGATGGAGGAGGAGATGCCGAACTCGGAGAGATAGAGGGCGTGGACGGCGAAGGGAGTGAGGGAGAGGGTGTTGTTGGTCTGGGCGAGATCGGCGAGCGAGATGGAGACGGCGCGGTAGCCGGGGGCGCGGGCCATGACGAGCGGAGCGGACGCGGGGATGGAGTACGAGCCGTTGGAGGTAGCGGAGAGGACATGGCCGCCGACGGTGACGATGGTGTCGCGGATGGGCTGATGGGTGGAGGCGTCAACGACGTGGAGGTCGACAGGCGCGGCCTGAGCGGCGGCAAGGGCGGGAAGAAAACAGAAAGCAAGGGAGGCAAAGAGAGAGAGCTGGAACGCGGCCATAGTAGGTGGGGGGTGTTCTGGGGAGTCTCCTTCTGAGGTATTGGATTTTGCCAGGTGGTATCGACCTATAAGTCGACGTAGTGGGACAGAATGGTTGAAAACCGGAGAAAGTGCGGGCGCTATGAGCAGACAGCAGATCCTTCGCTTTCACCCCAGCGAGCAAGCTCGCCGGGGACCCCGATGCGCTCAGGATGACAATTTTTTATATCAGCAGGTCCTTCGCTTTCACCCCAGCGAGCAAGCTCGCGGGGGACCCGGCTGCGCTCAGGATGACAATTTCTTATATCAGCAGGTCCTTCGGCTTCGCTCAGGACAGGCTCTTCGACTACGCCTCTCGCGATGAAGCTGCGCGAGGCTCCGCTCAGGATGACAATTTCTATCTTATTCATCAGTCACAAGCTACCTCTATGCCGATACCCTCTAGTGCGATGAGGGATGCGCGGCTAGTTGGGGATGTTTTGCGAGGGCAGAAAGACGGACATGGCGGTGCCGTGCGAGGACGGGTCCACTCTGCTCTTTACATCGATCGTGCCGCCGTGGCCTTCGATGAACTGTCTGGCGATCCAGAGCCCGATGCCGGTGCCTACGGTGCCGCGCGTGGTGAAGAACGGATCAAAGATTTTTGGAAGGTTTTCGGGCGTAATGCCGGTACCGGTATCTTTGATCTCGATGAGAGAGCCCTGCGTGGGAAAGCCGGCGGCGTCCTCACGCCTGATGGTGCGGACGCTGACTGAGAGCTGGCCGCCGCCGGGCATGGCATAGATGGCGTTGGCGACGAGGTTAGAGAGAACCTGCATGATCTCTCCTTTGCGCAGGACGATGGGAGGAACCTCCTCAAGGTGGGAGTGGACCTGGATGTCGCTGTACTTGAGCTTGGGCCCGTAGATGGCGAGGACTTCGCGGAGCAGATCGGCGAGCGAGGTGCTGACCGGGCGACCTTGTTCGCGATAGAAGCCGAGGGTCTGCTGGGCGATATGCGAGACGCGGGCGAGCTCACCCTCCGCGGTGCTGAGATAGGAGACGACCTCTTCAGGGCTGGAGGCGCTGGCTTTGGCAAGATAAATGAGGTTGAGAAGGCCTTCGAGTGGATTGTTGATCTCATGCGCGATGGTGGCGGCCATGCGGCCGGTGGCGGCGATTTTTTCGGCCTGCACGAGAGAGCGCTCCAGTTGCTTGCGGCTCGAGATGTCACGCAGGATTTTGGAGGCGCCGACGACGTTGCCGGAGGCGTCTCTGATGGGAGAGATGGTGAGGGAAGCCTCAAAGCGCTGGCCGTTTTTCCTGAGGCGCGTGGTTTCGAAGTGCTCGATGCGCTCGCCGGCCTTGAGCTTGGAGAGGATGACCGGTTCCTCGGAGTGCAGGTCTTCGGGGATGAGCGTGAGAACGGAGCGGCCGACGATCTCCTGTTCGGTGTAGCCGAAGAGGCGCTCGGCGGCACGATTCCAGCTGAGGATGATGCCGTTGAGGTCCTTGCTGACGATAGCGTCGTCGGACGATTCGACGATGGAGGCGAGCTGCAGGCGGGCGTGGTCTAGCTGCCTTTGCTGGCCGATGCTGCGGGCGATCTTGGAGGCGCCGACGATCTCGCCTTTTTCATTTTTCAAGGGCGAGATGGTGAGCGACACATGCAGCTCTTCGCCGCTTTTTGTCAGGCGTGTGGTTTCGTAGTGGGCGATCTGCTGACCGGCCTTGAGACGGCGGACCGCTTCGTCTTCCTCTGGATAAAGGCGTTCAGGGATGAGCCGGAGGACGGACTGGCCGATGATCTCCTCGGGCTGGTAGCCGAAGATGGCCGTGGCTGCGGGATTCCAGCTGGTAATGGTGCCTTCGAGGTCCTTGGTGATGATGGCGTCGTCAGAGGAGCGGATGATGGCTTCGAGCAGCGAATTGTAGCTCTGGTCAAGCACCGCGGAGGTGCCGAGGGAGTGTGCGGGGGTCCTTTCGCGAGTGAAATCGAGCACGAAAACCTCAGTGACAGACGAAAGCATAGTACATTGCGGGGCGGGGAGGGAATACAAAGGTGCGGCGGCACCGGCGGTGCTGTAGGTTTGACACCCGGTCAACAGGAATGGTTGTGCCGGCGAGAGCGCCCGTCTTGGTTGCGCTTTTAATTCAGGAACATGGTGCGGTAGAGGGTGTCGCGCTGGATAGGCTTGAAGCCGGCGTCGCGGATGATGCGGCGGAGCTCTTCTTCGGTGGTGCAGTTCGATGTGCCTGCGGCGCGGACTACGTTCTCTTCGAGCATGACGGAGCCGACATCGTTGCCGCCGAAGCGCAGGCCCATCTGCAGGACCTTGAGGCCCTGGGTGACCCAGCTGGCCTGCACATTTTCAATGTTGTCCAGATACATGCGGGAGATGGCGAGGGTCTTGAGGTACTCGACCGAGGTGGCCTCGTCCCAGCCGCGGCCGCCGAGCGCGGTGTTGTTGGGCTGGAAGCTCCAGGGGATGAAGGCAGTAAAGCCGCCGGTTTCCTCCTGCAGCTTGCGGACGACCTCGAAGTGGTTGACGCGGTGCTCCATGGTTTCGCCGACGCCGAACATCATGGTGGCGGTGGTGCGCATGCCGAGTTGGTGCGCGGTGCGATGGACGGAGACCCACTCCTCGGTGCGGCACTTGAGGCGGGCGATGCGGAAGCGGACCTCGTCGTCGAGGATCTCGGCGCCGCCGCCGGGAATGGAGTCGAGGCCGGCGTCGCGGAGGCGGGCGATGGTGGTGCGGAGGTCGAGCTCGGAGTACTCGGCGATGGCGAGGATTTCGCTGGCGGAGAGGCAGTGCAGCCAGATGGAGGGGAAGCGCTGCTTGATGCCGCGGAAGAGACTCTCGAACCAGGCTATTTTCAAATCCGGGTGGAGGCCGCCCTGCATGAGGACGCCGGTGCCGCCCATCTCGAGGGTCTCGCGAATTTTGTCGTAGATGGTGTCGAAGTCGAGGATGTAGCCTTCGGCGGCGAGCTTTCCCTTGAGCGGACGATAGAAGGCGCAGAAGGTGCAGTACTCGGTGCAGAAGTTGGTGTAGTTGATGTTGCGGTCGATGATGTAGCTGACCACGCCCTCGGGATGGAGCTTGCGGCGGCCGGCGTCGGCCTCCATGCCAATGCCGATGAGGTCGTCGGAGGCGAAGCAGTCGAGAGCCTGCTGGCGGGTGAGGGCCATGGGCTCCATTTTACGCTTTAGGGATTAGGGATTAGGGATTAGGGATTAGGGATTAGGGATTAGGGATTAGGGATTAGGGATTAGGGATTAGGGATTAGGGATTAGGTTGCGGGCGGTGGCGCGGGCGTCGCGGATGAGGTCGGGGAGGCCGACGCCGCGGTAGGCGTTGCCGAGGAGGTGCAGGCCGGGGGTTTGGGCGACGAGGGCTTCGAGTTGGGCGATGCGGTCGAGGTGGCCAACTTCGTATTGCGGGAGGCTGTGGGGGAGGCGGCGGATTTGGGTGTGAGCTGGGTCGGGGATGGGGCCGAGGATGATGCGGAGTTGGGTGAGGGCGGCGGTGGTGATGGTGGCGTCGGATTGAGAGCTTAGGGTTTCGGCGCTGGGGCCGCCGAAGAAGGCGCGGAGGATGCGGGCTCCGGCGGGCGCTCGGTGAGGGAATTTTTGGTCGACGAAGGTGCAGGCGAGCAAACGCGGCTCGCTTTCTGCGAGGGATTGGGGTTCTTTGCCGGTGCTAGCGTCTTGAACTGCGGGTCTCTCCACTTCGCTGCGCTCCGGTCGAGATGACAGAGTTGTGGTTGGATGCTGGTCGGACGGCGGGACGAGGAAGCCGAAGCCGGGTGGGAGGGAGAAGGTTTGGGCGAGAGCTGCGGGCCAGGTGAAGGTTGTGAGGATGGCGGAGCTGGCGTTGGTAGGTGCGAGCGAAACGAAACTGCCGCTGCTGGGCAGAAAAGTCGTCGCAACGGGATCGAGTTCGAACAGGAGTCTGCGCGTCTCATCGAGCGATGTCGCGACCAGGATGTTATCGAGATCGTTCGATGGAAGGGTTCTCACCTGAGGCCTTGCGCTGAAGGAACCCATCGCAGGCAAGCCCGGCCGACTAGTTTCATCAGTGTTCGCGAACCAGGCGGTCCATTCACCTTCATCGCCGGCGATCTCGTGCGCAGTTGTATTGAGGTGAAGGCGTTCGGCAGGCAGCTTCGCCACTAATGCATCGATGAGTGAGGCCATGCCGTTGCGGAGAGTGGTGAAGATGGGTTGCGGTGTGGAAGTCCGATGCGCGGATTTTGATTGCAGGGCGGCGATGAGCGAGCCGTGTTCGCGTTCCATGGTGACGAACTGCGGCATGATGGCGCGGACGCTCAGTTTGTGGACGTCGCCGCCGAAGACTCCGCTGAGTAAGGGCGCGGCGAGGGTGGTGAGGACTTCTTCGCCGAAATGGCGGAGGACGAAGCTGGCAATGGATTCGTCGGTGTTGGGAGCTGCTGCGCGAAGTTCGTTGGCGCGGGTGAGTTCGCGTGCGTAGGCGGCTTTGGCGGAGGCGGTGAAGAGGGGTGAGGCTTCGAGCGCGCTCAAGTCTTCGGGGACCATGAGGCGCATGTGGTGGGGGATGGCGAGTAAGTCTCCGGCGCGGAGGATGTAGGTCTTGCGGGTGGCGTCGTTGGAGTCGATGAGGTCGGCTTCGAGGCCGAGTTCGATGGCGAGCTCGCGGGCCCAGGGTTTTTCTGTGACCCAGCCGTCGGGGCCGCCTTCGAGGATGAAGTCGCCTTCGGGAGTGGTGTGGCGCGTGGTCTGGATGATGCCGCCGAGGCGGTTGGTGGCTTCGTAGAGATGCCAGTCGATCGGGGCTCCGCGTTTGCGGGCGAGCTCGAGCTCGTAGGCGGCGGTGAGGCCGCTGATGCCTCCGCCGAGGATGGCGATGCGCGTCATGAGTTGTTGGCCAGAACGTGGGCGAGGGCGTGGATTAATGTGGGCGAGTCGTTGAGGCTTTCGGGGCGGAAGAGCTTCATGCCGAGCGCATCGGCGAGCGAACGGAAGTGGATGTCGATGTCGTAGAGGATCTCGACGTGATCGCAGAGAAAGCCTATGGGCTGGATGACGACGGCTTTGTGACCTGCTTCGGCGAGGGATTTCAAAGTGTCTTCGACGGTGGGCCCAAGCCAGGGCGCACCGGCGATGCCCTGCGACTGGAAGGCGAAGTACCAGTCGTTGTGGGTGAGGCCGACGGGCGCGAGTAATTTGGCGACGGCGGCGGCGGTTTGTTTGCACTCGACGGCGTAGGGGTCGGGCGTGGCGGCGGCGCCGTAGTCCTGGAGGGCGCCGGCGGGGATAGAACTGCGGGTCTCTCCGCTCCGCCCCATTCGACTCGCCTGCGGCTCGCTCAGGGGCTCCGGTCGAGATGACAGTTCAGTGGAGGTGGCGAGAGATTTGGATTGGATGGTTTTGCAAGGGACGGAGTGGGCGGTGAAGAGGATGGGGACGTGAGTGCGAGTGATGGCGCAGGCTTCGGCCCATGTGGGCCAGAGGCGTTCGGCGAAGGCTCGGATGAGGAGTGGGTCGGCGGCCCAGGTGGAGATGAAGTCGTAGGTGAGGCGCTGTTCGGGGTCGCCGGCGAAGGCTTGATCGAGTGCGGCGTCGAGGGCGCGTTTGTAGAGGCCAGTGGAGGTGCGCGAATTCTGTGGAGCGAGACAGAGGACGGTAGCGTGGGTGACGCCTTCGGCCTTCATCTGCGCGACGGTGTCGGCGATGAAGGGATGCCAGTTACGCATGCCGACGTAGACGGTTTTGCGGATGCGGTCGGCGAGGAGCTGGGCCTGGCGGAGAGTCCAGCGGGTGAGTGGAGGGCCTTCAGGGAGCGGCATGTCGCGGAGGCCGATGGCGGCGTAGCGGTGTTGCAGCTCTTCGATGACGTGAGCTGGCATGGGGCGGCCGGAGGTGACCTTTTGGAGGTACTCGGGCATGTCGCTGAGGACGTCGGGGGTGCCGTGCGCGAGGAGGAGGATGGCGGTGCGAGTCATCGGTGTCTCGAGATGTTTCTATCGTAGCGTGTACGCCCCCCCTCCCCCTAAATTTGCGCAAAGTCTTCGAAGCAGAGAGTTTAGGTCCGGACTTGGGGTACGCGCCTGGCTCCAAAGAAAAGGCCCGGCGTGGGCCGGGCTTGGATTCTGCTGCTGGGTTGATTATAGAGGGTCTGTCAAGGGGGCGCTGGCTCATTCTGGTATTGCTACCCCACCCATGCCGACGATGAGACTGTCGTCATGAATGGGGCATCCGGCGTCGATGATGGTTCAGGGAATTCAGGGGATGGGTTCGGCGATGACTTCGATGTCTGTGTGGCGGGTGCTGCCGGGGACGTCGAGGGAGCCGAGGGTGAGGGGTTTGCCCGGGATGAGCAGCGCGGTTCCTTCGAGGGTCGCCTGGCGGATGATGGGTTCCTGGGAGAGGGGAGCGGATGAGTGTTCGTCGGAAAAGCTGGTCTGATCGACCTTGGAGCGCAGGCGGAAGCCGGTGCGGAAGACATCGAGGGTGAGGTCGAAGTTCGTGCCGACATCGAGGTATTGGAATTGCGGCGAGTTGCCGCCGCTGCCGGTGCTGACGGGCACTCGGCTGCCTTCCTTGAGGATGGTGCGCTGGCCGTTGACGACGGTGATGGCGAAGTGCTGCACACCGAGGCGCTTGCCGGCGTCACTCTCGGTGAGGGTGAAGGTCAGGCGATAGGACGTCTGGGGGCGGTCGAGCTCGGAGATGATCTTTTGCGCGCGAGCCTGCTGATCGGGCGGAGCGGAGAGCATGATCGCGTTTTTCGACTCGATGAGGTCAATCTTGGAATCCATATCGAGCATGTGACGAAGCGCGATGATGATCTCGTTGGCGTCGTTCTGCTGGAAGGTATGGGCGAGAAAGTAGGTCTTGACGACACGATTGGCCTCAAAACATTCGTGACGAGCGGCTGCGGAGGGATAGGAGGCCGCATCGCAGGGCTTCGCCTCGGTGGATGTGGCCTGGGCGAGGGCTGGGCCGGACAGGATAAGGACGATGAGCGAGCCGACGAAGGTGCTGAGGGTGCGACGCATTAAGTTCATTCGGAGTCTCCGGGTTGGTGAAGAGGTGGAGGATCGGGAAAGAAGGCGTGAAAGGCGGCAGCCTCCTGGGCGTCTCGGGCTGCGCTTACTTCGGGGTTGAGGGCGGCGAGCTCGGCGAGTTGCGTGGTGTTGCGGTAACGGACGAGTCGAAGCAGAGCCTTCTCCTGGGGCGTGAGGGGAAGCGGCGGCGCGGGATGGCTGGGAGCATGGAGGTCGGCGAGGTCGGCGGCTTCTTCGGGGGTGAGGTGTTGGGCGGGGGCGATTCTACCTGCGGGTCTCTCCGCTGCGGCGGCAAAGAGCGCCGCCTTCGGTCGAGAGGACAGAACCGAGATGGGTCGAGAGGACAGATCCGAGGTGAGTCGAGTTGGCAAGATGGCGGTTCGTTTTGGTCGAGAGGACAGGATTGGCTGGGCCGGGGCTAAAGCCCCGTTGGTTCTGGTGTTGGTGTTCAGGGGGCTGAAGCCCCCTGCTAATCCGGGCTCCATTGTTGCGGGTTCCGTTGTTGCGAGGGCTGTGCTGTGCGGCGTGGGAGTGGGGCGGTGGAGGAGAACCGCGGCGAGGGCGATGAGGGTGAGGGCGGCGGCGGCGGCCCACACTGGAAGGCTGGCTGCGCGGCGGGCTGGGACGCGGAGAGACGGGAGTCGCAGAAAGGCAAAGAGCGAAGGGGCACGCTTCCGGCCGGATTCGAGGGCGTGGAGGATGCGGGGCTCGAGGCCGGCGCGGGGCTGCGCGTGGCGCAGGGCGTCGAGGGCGTGATCGATGCGGGTTTCCGGGATGCGGGTTTCTGGGATGCGGGTTTCTGGGTTGGTTTGTGGAGAGTTCATGCTTTGTCTCCTTTGTTCAGCCGTTCGCGAAGGTGCGCGCGGGCGCGAAAGATGAGGGCGCGGATGGCTGATTCGGTTTTGTTCATGATCTGAGCGATCTCGGAAGTGTTCAGCTCGTCGAGCGCGGAGAGCAGGAGGGCCTGGCGCTCGGCGCGAGGGAGGCGGTCGATGTGGCGAAAGACGGTCTGTATCTGCTGGGCTTCGTCGAGCGCGATGTCGGCGGCGAGGTTGCGGCTGGGAAGTTGCTGGGCGAAGGCGTCGTCCATCTGCTCGGGACGGATGCGGCGGCGCCGGTCGAGGGCGAGGTTCCAGGCGATGCGGACGAGCCAGACGCGGGTGTCGCGGAGTTCAGAGAGGGCGCGGCGATGTTCGATGACACGAACGAAGGTGTCCTGCACGATGTCCTCGGCCTCGGCTTGATTGCGAAGGATGGAGTAGGCGACACGGAAGAGGACCGCGGAGTAGGACTCGACGAGGGCCGCGAGGGAGGTGTCTGTCTCGGTGGGCCGGGATAGCGGCAAGACCAAACTGAGTTCCTCGATCACGTGGGGCTCGATTTCCGGGAGTTTCGCGGGGTTCTATAGTGACAGACGGGCGAGGAGCGTTTGCGTTCGGGAAAATTTTAGGGGCGTCGATGAGGGATGCGGGTCATCTGATTAACTATCTGCTTCCGGCGGAGGGATTTCGATGCGAGCGATCAATCTGCGGGAGAAGTTTGGGCTGTTTAGTGAGCAGTGGTCGCCGAAGGTGATCGCGGAGATGAATGACTATCAGTTCAAGCTGGTGAAGCTCGAGGGCGATTTTGTGTGGCACCAGCACGCGGACACCGACGAGACGTTCTTTGTCGTCGAGGGCGAGCTGCGGATTGATTTTCGCGATGGCGCGGTGACGATTGGGCCGGGCGAGATGTTCGTCGTGCCGAAGGGTGTGGAGCACAAGCCGTTCGCAGAGCGAGAGGTGAAGCTGATGCTGATTGAGCCGAAAGGTGTGGTGAATACGGGCGATGCGGGTGGGGAGAGGACGGCGAAGAATGATGTGTGGGTGTGAGGGAATCGTGCGAACGCACTCATGACGACGGTGAAGATGTCATCATAAATGGGGCACCTGACAAATCTTCCGCTTCAAAGAGTAGGTCTAGACAATGCATTGTCTAAAAGCCTCGCCGATCCCTCGGTTTGATTCCGGTCGGTCTTGTAAGAAAGATCGAACGTTGTGGAGGAATCCGACCACTCTAGCTCACGAACATTGAATTCGCGATTCTTCACTGTTGAGTCTTTCGATGGCTTACCGAGCAGGCGAGTGTAGTCATTGATCTGCGCGTTGACTGCGTCATCCGACAGCATGCCATAGCCGAACTGAAACTGATAGATCGACCCCGATTCGGTTTTGGTCAGTGACATTGCTTTTGCCCCCCAAAACGTGCCTGGTTTGAGGGCGCAAGTTGTTCCAGTCCAAAGACAGAAAGCCGACGGTTGAGGCATCTTGCCGCCGAGCGTCAATATGGTTCGTTTCTCAATCCTGATCGTACGTAACGCATCAAGACCTGTTGCGGCCTTAGTTGGCCGACATCCGACAAAGATTATTGATGTGACGGCGAACAGATGGGCTAATCTCTTCATCGCTCTTCAGTTCCTCCACTTGAATAGGGTAAAGTCGTCCGCGATGCTAACAGAGATGCCCTTATTCTTTGGGTCCGTATTGCTTCCCGTACGACTGGCGGCTCAGAAGCTACTACTGCAAAGCCGGCTTGTAGTGACTTGGCTCAGGAGCGGATGGCGTGGCTGGTGGGTTCGTTGGAGGTGCGCGGTGTTGTATGGCTGTGGCGCTTGATGAGGTCGACGACGTGGAGGACGGCGTCGACGGGGGTGTTGGGGACGATGCCGTGGCCGAGGTTGAAGATGTGACCGGGGCGGCCAGCGGCTTGCGCGAGGATTTCTTTGACGTGGGCTTCGAGGACGGCTTCGGGGGCAAAGAGGGTGATGGGGTCGAGGTTGCCCTGGACGGCGGTGGGGGCGGTTCCGTCGGAGTGAAGGCCGAGGGCGCGCCAGCCTTCGTCGAGCGGGATGCGCCAGTCGAGGCCGATGACGTCGGCGCCGGTCTCGCGGAAGGTGGGAAGGAGGCTGGCGGTGTCGACGCCGAAGTAGATGACCGGGACGCCGAAGGACTGGATGCGGCGGATGAGCTCGGTGGTGGGGGCGAGGCAGTATTGACGGTAGTCGGCGACGGAGAGCGCGCCGGCCCAGGAGTCGAAGACCTGGATGACGTCGGCGCCGGCTTCGACTTGCTGTTGCGCGTAGGCGGCCAGGACGGTGATGAGCTTGTCCATGAGGAGCGGCCAGGCGGCGGTGGCGTCGACACGAAATGCAGGTCTCTCCGCTTCGGCGCTACGCGCCTCCGGTCGAGATGACAGTTCGTTGGAGGTGGTGGAGGCGTACATGAGCTTTTTTGTTTCGATGTAGCTTCGGGAGCTGCCGCCTTCGATCATGTAGCTGGCGAGGGTGAAAGGGGCGCCGCAGAAGCCAATGATGCCGAGTTGGTCTTGATCGCTTGTGGCGTTCGCGGGTGGAGCGGCGAAGTGCTTTGCGACTTTTGCGATGGCTTCGGAGACGTAGCGGAGATCGTCGGTGCGGTCGGTGCGGAGGGCGCGGACCTGGTCGAGGGTACGGATGGGCGAGTGGACGACGGGACCTTCGCCGTTGACGAACTCGAAGTCGAGGCCCATGGGAGTGAAGGGCAATAAGAGGTCGGCGAAGATGATGGCGGCGTCGACGCCGAGGCGCTCGGCGGCGGTGATGGTGACTTCGGCGGCGAGGGCGGGAGTGCGGCAGATCTCGAGGAGCGAGTGGTGCTTGCGGACCGCCATGTACTCGGGCATGTAGCGGCCGGCCTGGCGGAGAAACCAGACGGGGGTGCGGTCCACGGGCTGGCGAAGACAGGCGCGGACGAAGCGGCTGCTCGCGATGGGGTGAGTGTCGGGCAAGATATCGCTCCGTTCTTCAGCCTAGCATTGGGGCGGACAGCGATATCGGTCTTGAGCGAAGCGTCCTGCGAACCACATCTCAGAATCGAGATGTGGGGCACCCTGAGCTGCGGCGATCGCAGACTGTGCGACTAGTGGTAGAAGTCGCGCTGGCGAATGTGGGGGCGGAAGGGGATGTTGTAGCGGACGCCGATGATGAGGAGGGAGGGCGAGAGGGTGACGTTGTGGCCGGTCTTCCAGTGCTGGCCCTGGAAGTCGATGAGGGCCTGGAAGTGGTGCGAGAGGTCGTAGTTGAGGCCGCCGCCATAGGACCAGATGGTGGAGTTGTCGCCAAGGATGTTGTAGGGGAAGTTGAAGTGGATGTTGCCGGGGCCGATGAGGAGGTCGGCGTAGGGGTGGAGCGGGCCGAGGTGGTCGTACTGGATGCGGGGGCCGAAGCCGTAGGAGTGCTCGTTGACGGTCTTGCCCTGGGCGATGTTGGCGCGGAGCTCGAGGGAGGGCGCGACGGGAAGGTGTTTGAAGTACTGGGTGTAGTCGACGCCGAAGGAGAAGCCGTTGTTGCGGTAGGGGCCGTAGTCGGGGAGGTCGCTGAGGTAGCCGCCGAAGACGGAGATGCCGGCCGAGCGGGAGGCCGTGGGACCGGCTTGTGCGTGCGCGAGGTTGGAGGTGAGGGCGAGAAGCACTGCGGGCAGGAGGGGAAGAAGAGAGCGCGCAGCTCTGAGTTCACGCATGCAATGGGGCTCCGATCGTGTTTCGTGTCTGAGGATGCATCCTTTCTCTGGCTCGCCGATTGTCGTGTCTTGTGCGGCGAACTATAGAAAATGGGGCTGTACCAGATAATGTCGTGAGGATCTGGTATGGCGAGCGGGTTTCGTAAGAGTCGTTTGTCGTGGGGCAAGCAGGTTCGCTTGGTGGAGCATTTTGTGGCCGGCAGCACAGCGCGGACTGCGGCGGAGCTGATCG
>DATCFM010000081.1:0-36159 GCA_036509515.1 Acidobacteriaceae bacterium | reverse complement strand
GCTCGCAGGTTGAGGTTCGCCCCGTGCGCAACCTCGACGGCTACATCGGCCAGGAGCTCGAAGTCCGCGTCATCAAGCTCAACAAGAAGCGCGGCAACGTCGTCGTCTCCCGCAAGGAGCTCCTCGAAGAGGAGCAGAACGCCAAGAAGTCCGTCACCCTCGAGCATCTCGAAGAGGGCGCCGTCTTCACCGGCGTCGTCAAGAACCTCACCGACTACGGCGCCTTCGTCGATATGGGCGGCCTCGACGGCCTGCTCCACATCACGGACATGAGCTGGGGCCGCCTCACGCATCCCCGCGACTTGGTCAATGTCGGCGATGAGATTCAGGTCAAAGTCCTCAAGTTCGACAAAGAGAAGCAGCGCGTCTCGCTTGGCTTCAAGCAGCTCACGCCCGATCCCTGGCTGGACGCCATCGAGCGCTACCCGATCGGTGCGCAGGTCCGCGGCCGCGTGCTCTCCGTCACCGACTACGGCGCCTTCGTCGAGCTGGAGCAGGGAATCGAAGGCCTCGTCCACGTCTCCGAGATGACCTGGTCCAAGCGCATGAAACATCCCTCCAAGATGGTTCATCCGGGTGACGAGGTCGACACCATCATCCTCTCGGTCAATCCCAACGACCGCCGCATCTCCCTCGGCATGAAGCAGCTCCAGGAGAACCCCTGGGAGCACCTCGAGGACAAGTACCCCACCGGCGCCATCGTCGAGGGCCGCGTCCGCAACCTCACCGACTTCGGCGCCTTCATCGAGATCGAAGACGGCATCGATGGCCTGGTCCACGTCAGCAATCTCTCCTGGACCAAGCGCATCAAGCACCCCTCTGAAGTATTGAAAAAGGGAGAAAAGGTTAAAGCTGTCGTCCTCGGCGTCGAGCCTGAGAATCGCCGCCTGTCGCTCGGTGTCAAACAGCTTCAGCCCGACGTCTGGGACACCTTCTTCGAGCAGCACCGGGTCGGCGACATCGTTCACGGCAAGGTTCTGCGCACCGCGCAGTTCGGAGCCTTCATCGAGATCTCGGAAGGTGTCGAGGGCCTCTGCCACGTCTCCGAAGCGGTCGATGAGAGCGGCCACCAGGCGCATCTCAACGTCGGCGACGAGCACGACTTCAAGATAGTCAAGATGAGCCAGGAAGAGAAGAAGGTCGGTCTCAGCCTCAAGGCCATCGGCGAAGAAGCCAGCCGCGCCGAAGTGGAGAACTACAAGGAGACCAAGACCAAGAGCCAATCCAGCTCCTCATCCTCCTCCAGCTCCTCCTCCACCACCCTCGGCGACCTCCTCAAGTGGAAGCAATCCGAGAACGAAGACAACAACTAGCCTTCACTCCCCACAACATCAAAGGCCGCCCACCCGGGCGGCCTTTTCTTTTCTTTTCTAGCTCACAACTGGCAACTGAAAGCTGAATGCGTAAGCGGACGGTGGCTGGCTCCGTACCTCACCGCTGAAACGCGAAGCTCTCGACTGCAACCTTCGGCGCTGCCAGCGAGCGCGACCGCGCCGGCTTTATCTTCACCGTAATCTCGTCGAATACCCTGTCCTTCGCACTGCGAGAAAGCTGGAACAGCAGAGTCTCCTTCACCGGCGCGCGATGCAGCGGCATCGGCGAAACTGTGCTTGACGCAAGCACCTTGTCTCCCAGCGACGAGACGTATCCATGCTCGTCGCTTAGCTGCACCTCCAGCATGATTGATCCCGGAACCGCATCCGCATTTACAAGGTTCAACTGCAGGACGCGACAGCAATGTGCCTCGACAGGCGTCTGCAGCCGCTGGTGCGCCTCCATCACAATCGGCAGACGATCCGTGGAAGCGATCTGCTTCTTAGTCGGATCACCCTGCACGATGTGAGGATTCGGTCCTGGCCGAACCGCCGGGTCCTGGAAGTACCAGTACTGCCCATCGAACGGAATCATCTTCTCCTGCTTGCGGAAGCCTTCTGGATTAACCGTCAACACCGGCACCACGATCTCATGCCGCATCTTCGGCCGCGTCAGAATAATTCCCACATATCCACGTGTCCCTCGCCGCATGTAATTCGTGAGATGGTTCGCAGCCTGAACGCCCGGCATGCCCATCCATCCGCGCATCGCCACTCCGATGGTGGCGAGAAAGGGCAGAAGCGCAAGCACGGTCAACATCCACACCGCGACTGAATTTCCTGCGGCCGTGCGCCGAAGCGAGCGGCCACTCACGGCCGGCTCGCCCGTCGTCGTCTGCTGCAGAAGACGATGAGCGACCTGAATGGCTGCTCCTGCGAAGAATGCTCCTGCACTCCAAGCGTGCCCGTCAGCGTAGGAAGCGAGCCCCGCATACGTGAGCAGGACCGAAACAAACGACGGCACAAGCATGCGCCACACGCGCGGTGATTCCGGCTGCTCAAAGAGCGGAGCGGTAAAACGGTCCGCCGGAGACCATGCCACCTGCTCTTCCGCGACGGAACGGTAAGCACTCACGAAGCAGCACACAAACACGCCTGTAATAGGCAGCACGAGCGCGACCCAGCGCGAGTGCTCTGACGTCATCAGCGCAAGCAGCGGCAGCCACACCACCGCAATCCACGCGCCCCACACCACCGGCCACATCACCACCCACTCGCGGATGCGGTCGTCCTGAAGGCGGCAGATGCTCCACATGGCGAGCGTATGAACACACGCTGCGACCAGGATGTAGATGCAGGCCAGCAAGAAAAGCTGCCCCCACGAATGCAGTGGCCTCATGGGCGGCACACAGAAAATGAAGACGACAATCGTGGTGAGAACGAAGCTGCCGGTCAGCGGCCAGCGGACTGCGTCAAAGCCTTCGGCGGGGATAGGTCTCTCTTCCACGGCGCGTCTCCGGACAACGCATTACGATGAGCCAGAATGGTTCCACAGCCGCACACGGAAGGCAAGCCAATCGCGTGCGTTCTAAGCATGCATCGTCAATCCGCACCGAAGCCCGCCAGCAAAGCCGTCGCCGCGAACAGCAGCGTATCGCCCACATAATTCATCCCTTCCACCGCGAGCGGAGAGTGGATCTCCGTCACCAGGATCGGAACGTAAAAGAAGATCGTAAGCAACACAAGCACCGTGCCCTCAGCGGCGGCGGCGAGGCGGCGAGTCCGCCGAATCATCAACCCAATGCCCGCGGCAAGCAGCGTTGCGCCGACGAAATACGCAATCACCGTCGGCGCTGGCATCCACGCCGGCGTCATCTTCTCCAACGGAACCCCGGGCACATTCCGGGGGAACAGAAAGTGTTCGATCGCATAGAAGATGAACGTGCAGGCCACAATGGTCCGCCCCACCACGATCAGCGTGGCGCCCGCCGATCGCGCGCGCGACCACAGGCTGCCGGCCAGCACCATCGCTCCTCCCGCGAAGCACGTCTCGCGCACGGTGAGCGTCCAGAACAGCCGCTGATGCATGTTCGCCGGCAGGTTAGGCAGGTCGATCGTGGCGACGATGATCAGAAACAGCACCGCCAGCAGCGTCGCCGACCAGCGTACATACCGCCATGCGATAAAGCTGATCGCCGCCGCCAGCAGCGCCGTGCCGACGAGATAGGTCCAGAACAGCAGCCCCGGCAGCCATCGCGGCACGCCGCCCATGAGATCCCGCGCTGCCAGAAAATGTTCTGCCGCAAAGATCGCCAGCGCGACGGCTTCAAAGACAGGCCCAAGCACCAGCACCCTGCCCGCGCCCGAAGCTGCCCGAAACCGCGCCCGCACAAGAAAGAGTCCAGCCGCCAGCGTGGCGGTCCCCGCTCCCACCATCCCCCAGCTCTCTACAGACATCGACGTCTCCTGAGTGCAGGAAAAATATTACAGTGCGCAAGCTCCCATGTATTGACCGCTAACTCCCTACCGGAACAACTCCAGCGGAATCGCATCGCCCATGGCCTTGTACCCCACCGGCCCCGGATGCAGATGATCTCCCGAATCGAACGCCGGATTCAACTGCATCGGGTTCGCCGGATCGCGCGTGACCTTGTCCAGATCGACCACGCAATCGAAGTGCCCCGGCGCCAGAATCCACGCATTCACCGCCTCCCGCGCCGCATTGTCCGCTGCGCTCGGATTGTAATAACGCCCTCCTCCATCCGGCATAATCGTCGCTCCATAGACCAGGATTCCGTGCGCATGCGCGCGCACAATCATCTGCTCCAGCGCGCCCTCCATCCGCTTCACCAGCTCATCATGCTGCTCCTGCGTCGCATTCGGCCTGCGCCCCAGCCCGCCCAGGTCGTTGATCCCCTCCAGCACAATCACATACTTCACGCCGCTCACCGCCAGCACATCGCGATCGAACCGCTCCAGCGCACTCTCGCCCAGCCCATTGGTCAGCAGATGATTCCCTCCGATCCCTTCATTCACCACCGCAACATCTTTCTCATGCTTGTCCGCCTGCACTCTTCGCGCCAGCTCATCCGTCCAGCGGTCGTTGCCATCCGTCGTCGCTGCATGCCCATCCGTAATCGAATCCCCAAACGCGATCACCGTCCTCGCATCCTTGTCTCCCGCATCTTTGGCGCCCGCCACATCCACTTCCGCCAGCCCCAGCCACCGCACTGTCTTCTCCGCGTCCGTCAGCTCCGCGTCAGTGGAATGCTCTCCGTGCAGCAGATACGAGGTCGCTCGCGATCCCGGATGACTCGTCTGCACCCGCGGCGGCTCCGCATAGTGAAAGCTGATCGCCAGATCGCTCAGCGGCCCCACCGTCATCGCCACCGGGTCCGACACATACACCGCGCCCGCCGGAATCACCACCGACTCACTCCCATCGAACGTCACCGCATGGTCCGTGCTCACATCAATCGCGCTCGACGCCGGCGTCTTCGCTCGCGCCACGTGCACCGCATCCACCGTCAGCGGCCGCGTTCCAAACGCGTTTGAAAGCTGCACCCGCAGCGTCGTCCCACCGACAGACAAATGCACGATCTGCCGCACCGTCGTGTCAGTCAGTTGCTCATCGGTTAACTGCGGCTGGCTCGGCTCCGGCCCCACCTGCGCCATCCCCCACGTCGCCACCCAATACGGCGAAATCTTCGCAGCCGTTTTGTCCGTTCCCCAAGCGCTTGCCGCGCACACAATCAGCCCCGCTACCGCCGCATTCACAGCCCAAATCCGCATTCTGCCCTCCACGTGAGAATGCTATCCTCCGGCATGCGCATTTTCCTCGCGGCCGCTTTATTTCTTTCCGCATCTCTAACCTGCTCCGCGCAGCTCACCCCGCAACCCGCGCAGCTCTCTTCGGTGACAGCACAGCAGATCGCCACTAAAGCCGAGCAGATCCTCCACGACACCGGCGTACCCTCCGCCTCCGTCGGCATCGTGCAAAACGGCCGCATCGTCTACACCCACGCCTTCGGCCTCGCGCGAGTTCAGCCTCCGCTCCCCGCGACGGCGAGCATGCCCTACCCCGTCGGCTCCATCAGCAAGCAATTCACCGCCTCAGCCGTTCTCGTCCTGCAACAGGAAGGCAAGCTCTCGCTCAACGACCCCGTCTCCAAATTCTTTCCCGAGCTCACCCGCTCCAGCGAAGTCCGCCTTATCAACCTCCTCACCCACACCTCCGGCTATCAGGACTACGCTCCGCAGGACTACACCATCCCCGCCTGGAAGCTCCCCACTGACCCGCTCAAAGTCGTGCATGAGTTCGCCGGCAAGCCGCTCGATTTTGAGCCCGGCACCCAGTGGCAGTACTCCAACACCAACTTCGTCCTCGCCGCGCTCATCGTGCAGAAAGTCTCGGGCGAGCCCTTCGCCCAATTCCTTCGCGAGCACGTCCTCGCTCCCGCCCACATCGAAAACGTACTCAACCTCAACACCGACAAGTCGCAGCTTCAGGTGCGCGGCTACATGCGCAACGCGCTCGCGCCCATCCGCCCCGCCGCGCTCGAGGCCTCGGGCTGGTACTTCGGCGACGGCGATCTCGCCATGCCCGTCGCCTCGCTCCTCACCTGGGACCTCACGCTCCTCAACCAGTCTCTCCTCACGCCCGCCAGCTACAAAGCGATGGAGACGCCCTTCATCCTCAAGAACGGAACCGACTCCCACTACGCCCTCGGCATCGAAGTCTTCACCCGCAACGGTCATCGCGAGCTCGAGCACGACGGCGAGGTCGGCGGCTTTGTCGCCGAAAACATCGTCTTTCCCGACGACCACGCCGCCATCGCCGTCCTCACCAACCAGGAAGCCTCCGAAGCCGCCTCTCAAATCGCGCAGGCCATCGAACCCCTCATCCTCACCTCTACAACAAACACCGAAGCCGCCTCTGCGAATCCAGATACCTTCGCGCCGAAGCTGCAAACCATCCTCACCGGCCTGCAACAAGGCAAGATCGACCGCTCCCTCTTCACGCCAGACTGCAACACCTACTTCGACCGCGACGCGCTCGCCGACTTCCAATCCTCGCTTTCCCCGCTCGGCGTCATCACCTCCATCACCCTCGCCCCCACCCGCACCAGGCTGCGCGGCGGCATGGCCTTCTCGCTCTACCGCGTCTCGTTCTCCGGCGGCACAACCGTCCTCGTCACCGTCTACCTCGAGCCCGACGGCAAGATCGAACAACTCCTCGTCGTCGGCAAGGCCTGACGAATCGTTTGAGCCATTGCCTTTTTTGTTGTCATTCCCGAAGGGAATCTGCGTTCCTGCCGGGCGTCCCACTACCTGTCTTGAGCTTGTCGAATGGGTCTCGCCCTTGCGGGGCTGGGTGCCCCATCCGTACCGACAGTCTCATCGTCGGGACGGGTGGGATCGCACAATGTGCCGCAAGCCGGGTGCCCCACGTCTCGATTCTGAGACGTGGGGTTTCGCAGAATCCGCTGAGTTCCCATTCATGCGCAGCTTCATCGCGCATGAGTGGGGCACAACATCTTCGACGCCATCGCAACGACCCTGTAAGCTGATCTTCATCCATGCAACGGCCTTCCTCTCTTCTCGACACGCGCGTCATCTACTGCGGCGACAACCTCGAACAGCTCGGCAAGCTCCCCGCCGCCTGCGTCGACCTCATCTACATCGATCCGCCCTTCAACTCCAACCGCAACTACGAAGTCTTCTGGGGCGAGACCAAAGAAAAGCGCTCCTTCGAGGACCGCCACGAATCCACCCGCGCCTACATCGACTTCATGCGCCCGCGCTGCGTCGAGATGGCGCGCGTGCTCAAAAAGACGGGCAGCTTCTACTTCCACTGCGACTGGCACGCCAGCCATTACGTCAAGGTCATGCTCGACCAGATCTTCGGCGAGAATAACTTCCAAAACGAGATCGTGTGGAAGCGGTCATTCGCCCACAACAGTGCAGGGCGGTATGGCATCATTCACGACACGATTTTCTTTTACTCGGGATCGAAGGAGTTCGTCTGGAACGATCAATATCAACCTTACGATCCGGAATATGTTGAGACCTTCTTCGATAGAAGTGACCCAGATGGGAGACTTTGGATGCGGATGGATTTGACAGGCGACGGTATTCGCAATGGCGAGAGCGGTGAATCCTGGCGCGGCATTGACGTGACTGCAAAAGGAAGACATTGGGCGATTCCTCGCGAGGAGATGCAACAGTATAGGTTGCCGACGGATGCTACTTCACGACAGAAGTTAGAAGCTCTCGATGCTGCGGGTGCAATCCATTGGCCCAAGAAGTCTGGCGGAGTGCCGCGCCTGAAGCGATACGCAGATCGGAGTCCGGGCGTTCTCCTCCAGAGTGTATGGAATGATATTCGGCCGCTTCATAACCTCTCAGCGGAACGGCTGGGTTATCCGACGCAAAAGCCACTTCCGCTGCTGGAACGCATCATCAAGGCATCCTCCAACGAAAACGACATCGTCCTCGACGCCTTCTGCGGCTGCGGCACAGCCCTCGTCGCGGCGCAAAACCTGAATCGTCAGTGGATCGGCATCGACATCTCGCCCACCGCCTGCCGCGTCATGGCCAAGCGCCTCCGTGATGTCTGCAAAATCCCGGAAAGCGAAAAGCTTTGGGAGATCGGTCGCGGCTTCGTCGTCCGCGATCTCCCTTGGACCGAGAAGCAGCTCCGCACCATCCCGCCCTTCGAGTTCGAGAACTGGGCCGTCATCGCCCTCGGCGGCATTCCCAACAAGACCCAGGTAGGCGACATGGGCATCGATGGCCGCGTCTATCCCGTCGGCGCCGAGCCCTCCACCAGCGCCAAACCCTCCGCCGAGCTCGACTTCATGGACGATTGGTATCCCGTCCAGGTCAAACAAATGGACAAAGTCGGCCGCCCCGACATCGACAAGTTCGAGGCCTCCATGATGCGCGCGAAGCGCAAAAAAGGCTTCTTCGTCGGCTTCGACTTCAGCAGCGACTCGATATCCGAGATCAGCCGGTTCTTTCAGCGCGAGCACATCACAATCATCCCGCTCACCGTCCGCGAAATCCTCGACGAAACCATCGCTCATCGCCTCGCCTGACCGCCGGGTGCCCCACGTCTCGATTCTGAGACGTGGGTTTGCAGGATGTCGAAGGAATCTCACGTGCGCTACTTCGTCACCATCGCCGAAAACCCTAGCGGCGTCGTCTCGATCCGCGGCGCAACCCCGGGCCCTCGATCCGGCATCTCCTAAAAACTTAGTTGACACAGCTCTTCATCCTGGCGTATTGTCCTAATTCAATAGGAGAAGTCTCTTGACAAAGCAAGCCAGGAACGTCCTCACCAAACTCGAGCTGCAGATCATGCAGGTCATCTGGCGCATCGGAGCCAGCACCGTCAGCGAAGTTCAGCAGAGCCTCGATCAGCAGCTCGCCTACACCACGGTGCAGACGATGCTGAACATCCTCGACCGCAAAGGCAAGCTCAAGCGCGAGCTCCGCGGCCGCGCCTTCGTCTACAGCGCCACCGTCACCGAGGCCAAAGCCTCCACACACGCCATCAAGGATCTCGTCGATCGCATGTTCGGCGGCTCCAGCGAAGACCTCGTCATGAGCCTCATCAAGAGCCGCCAGATCGACCCCAAAAAGATCGCCGAGCTCAGCCGGCGTCTTGAAAAGGAGAGTGGCAAATGAACGCTCTCGAATCCTGGCTATTGAGCTATCTCGTCAACTCGCTCTGGCAGGTCCCTCTGCTGTTTCTTGCCGCATGGATCGCAGCGCGCCTCGCCCGTCGGCATGTCGCCCTGCAGCACCGCATCTGGGTCGGCGCTCTTCTGCTCGAAGTCCTTCTCCCCGCCTGCTCGCTCAACCCCGGCGCAACCCTGCACTCACTCTGGCAACTCGCCTTGCGCGGACTCGGCGCGCCCTCCGCATTCGGCAGCACCCACGTGACCGTGACCACCGGCGCAGCCTACGCTCACACCATGCTTCACTTACCGGCAACGCTTCTCACCGGCATCGCCATTGCATACGCAGCCTGCACAATCTACTTCGCCGCGCGCCTGATCTGGCGTCTGTCCAGAACAAACACGCTTCGCCGCGCAGCGCAGCCGATAGTCCCAACCGGTCCTCTGCAAACAATCTGGAAGCAGTGCAGCCAGGCCTTCGAACTCCGCAACGCGCAGCTCGCCTCGTCCTCCGGCATCTTCAGTCCCATCACCATCGGCATCCGCCGCCAGACGATTCTTCTGCCCAACGGAACACTCGCAAATCTTAAGATCGAAGATCTCACCGCGGCCATAGCGCACGAGTTCGCGCACATGCGCCGGCAGGACTTCGCCAAAAACCTCCTCTATCGAACACTCTCGCTGCCCATCGCCTGGCACCCTCTGCTCTGGCTCACGCAAACACGCCTGACCGAGACTCGCGAGATGGTCTGCGATGCTCTCGCAGCCGAAGCCGCGTGCGGGCGCGAAAGCTACGCACGGTCTTTGCTGCGGTTGGCGTCGGCTCTCACCCGCGCTACGCCCACCCCATCCCTTCACGCCATCGGGATCTTCGATGCCTGCATCTTCGAGAGGAGAATTATGAACCTGACAGAAAAGCAAATCGAATGGAAGGGTGCGCGCCGACTGACAGCGATGGCGGCCTGTGCACTCATGGCGGTTGGGACCTGCGCCTTCGCGATGTCCTTGCACATGGACGTCTCCGCATCCATGCTGCAAACAGCGGGTGGAAAAGTTGCGCAACAAACGCCCCTTCACGGAGGTGACTCGGCGCTCCCACCCGTCCTGATCCGTTCCGCCGATCCCGTCTACACCGAGGCCGCCAGGAAAGCAAAATTGTCGGGTAATGTCGAGATCTCTCTGCGGGTGGATAAGAAGGGCAACCCGTCTCATATACGAGTGGTGCGTGGTATGGGCATGGGACTGGATCAGAAAGCTGTCGAAGCGGTGCGGCAATACAAGTTCAAGCCCGCCACGCAAAACGGCAAACCTGTCGCTGTCGACCTCTTTGTCGATGTCAACTTCCAGATATTCTAGCCGCCGGGTGACCCACATCTCGATTTTGAGGTGTGGATTTTGCAGGAATAGCTGCTCGGAAACCACAGTCAAAAACTGACAGCTCAAAGCTCACAGCTCGAAATCGAAAGCACGAAACCCTACCGCCGCCGTCCCTTAGCCTTCCCAGCCTTCTTCGCCGGCCGCTCCCGGCCCTCGTCGGCCGTGACGCTCCGCCTCGCACCTGAAGTTCCTGTCGGCTCCGTCCCCGGCAGCAGCGCGAACTGCAGCCGCCGCTGCTGGCGGTCGATCCGGTCCAGCAGCACCTCAACGCGTTCCCCGATGCGGAAGCAATGTCCCGTCCGCGCCCCGCAGATCGTCCTGTCCGTATCGCGGAAGCTGTAGTGATCGCCCACCAGCGACGCCATCGGAACCAGCCCTTCGATAAACAGCTCTTCAAGCTCCACAAAAAATCCAAACTTCGTGACGGACAAAATGATGGCCCTGAAGTCATCGCCCACCTTGTCGGCCATAAACTTCATCTTCTTCCACTCCATCAGCTCGCGCTCCGCATCCGCCGCCCTTCGCTCCCCCTGCGAACTCTCCAGCGCGATATCGCTCAACTCCTCCGCCGCTATCGGCCCAGTCCCAGGAATAGGGGCAACGATAGATTTGTCATCTCGACCGGAGCGCAGCGCAGTGGAGAGACCTGCATCTCCGCGATGCAAGCGCGCCGCCAGAACATCACTCGACCCCTTATCCCTAATCCCTAGTCCCTGTTCCCTAATCCCTTGCTTCCCTCTCCACGGCTGCCAATCCTCACTCCGAATTGCTCCACCCCGCGCATCCGCGCCCCGCCGCAGCATCGCCCTCACCAGCCGATGCACAATCAAATCCGGGTACCGCCGGATCGGCGAAGTAAAGTGTGTGTACGAAGGACTCGCCAGCGCGAAGTGTCCTTCATTCTTCTCCGCATACCTCGCCTGCTTCAGCGACCGCAGCATCAGGTAAGCCAGAATCCGCTCCTCAGGATGCCCGCTGATTCGCCGCACCAGCCGCTGATACATCTGCGGCGTCACCGGAATCTTCTCCGGAACCTCATGCTGCTGCACATCCCGCGCCCCTCGCCCACGCGCACTGTTCCTCTGTGCAGTTCTACGGTCCGTCTTCATCGTCAGCCTTTTCACCGGCAGCGATCCAATCCCCAGCGATTGTCCGAAGCCAGCCGCCGTCTCCTCAAACTCCACAATGCGCTTCGGGTCGGGCATCTCGTGGATGCGATAGATCGACGCGATCTCCTGCGCCTCCAGCCACGTCGCCACGCACTCATTCGCGCTCAGCATGAACTCCTCGATCAACCGATGCGCCCATCCTCTCTCCGACCGCACGATCGCCTTCATATTCCCATCCGGATCGAACTCCACCACAGGCTCCGGCAGATCGAAGTCGATCGACCCTCTGCGTTGCCGCTTGGCATTCAACTTAAGCGCCAGCACCAGCATCGCGTCGAACGCCTCCACCAGCTCCGGCTGCTCTGCCGCAACTCTCTCGCGTTCAGCCAAATCCTCCGCCGTTGGTTCCGGCGTAACTCTTCCTGCTTCCTGCTTCCTGCTCCCTGCTCCCTGACTCGCGTTGAGACACCGCTGCACACTCGTATACGTGCACCTCCGCACGCTGCGAATCACGCCTTCGCAGACGCGATAGCCCACAATCTCGCCGCGCGCATCGATCTCCATCACGCAGCTCAGCACCAGCCGGTCCTCATTCGGCAGCAGGGAACACATCCCACTCGACAGCGCCGCGGGAAGCATCGGTACCGCGCGGTCCGGAAAGTACACACTCGTCCCTCGCACGCGCGCCTCCGTATCCAGCGCCGTCTCGGGTTGCACATACCAGCTCACATCGGCGATGTGCACCTGCAACTCCGTATTCCCGTTCTCGAGCGGCCGCGCCAGCACCGCATCGTCGAAGTCCCGCGCCGTCTCGCCATCGATCGTGACAATAGGCAGACCTCGAAAATCCTCACGCCGCTCCATCTCCTCCGTACTTAAAGAAGCAACTGACTCCTTCGCCCGCTCACTCGCCTCCGCCAGTACCCGCGCCGGAAACGTATGCGGCAGATGATGCTTGCGGATGACGATCTCCACATCCACCCCAAACGCATCCGGAGGTCCCAGCACCTCGATCACCCGCCCGCGCGCCGGCCGCCCCGCGGCAGGGAACTGCGTCAGCTCCACATCGACGGCCATCCCCTCCTGCGGCCACCTCGCATCCCGCGCCTCACCCGCGCTGGGTGGCCCATTCATGACGACGGCTTTATCGTCGGCATGAGTGGGGTCATAGGGTGTCCCATATTCGCGCACGGCTTTCCCGCGCACTGAGGCGGCCTTCCTCGCCTCCACCCCCAGCATCCTGTGCGGCGACGCTCCTGTCTCGGAAACGACCTCCGCTCCCTCCGGAATCTCGATGAGCCCCCCAATCCGCTCATCGAACGGGCGCACAAAGTTCCCCCTCAGCCCCGCCACACCAAAGTCCACAGCGGACCGTCGTTTCACCATCGCGCCACCATAGTGAAATACGCCCACAACCGTGGGGTTCCGCCGCGTCAAAACCCGCACAATCCGCCCAGATCTGCGCCCGTCCCGCCCCGGCGGAGCCTCATCCACCAGCACCTGGTCGCCCTGCATCGCTCCCTGTATCTCATTGGGAGGAATAAAGATATCCTCACCCGTCTCGGGCCGCACAAATCCAAACCCATCCCGGTGCAGATCCAGCCGCCCACTCACCAGCCGCTCGCGCCCGGTCGGTTCCTGACCGTTTCCACCACCTTGTCCAGCAACCTTGACATCCCGGCCCGCCAACCGCGATTCAGGCAGTGCCCAGCTCTCATCCGGAAGCCGCACCAGCTCTCCCCGCGCCACCATCCGCCCCAACTGTTCTAAAAGGAGACGCCGCTCCCGGCCTCCTCCTAACCCCAATTCGCGCACCAGTTGCTTGTATCCAGCCCTGCCGCCGGCCGAGCGTCCCACCCGCGCCAGAAGGTCGCGATCCGTATGTGGGTTGGGGCTCCGGCTCATCATTCAAGGATACCGATCCCCGCCCTCCCACGCTTCCTGCAAGCTCAAAATCCACCCACCCCAACCAGCCCACACGTAACCGCCAAACCCTAAGAACGTACCCGGAAAGCACACATTACCTTAGTAATACTTACTAAGTAATACATGTGTATGCCAATCAATCCAATGGACTTAGGTAACCCATACCCCTTATGTTGTAGCCACGTGGGAACCATCCCACAAACCTACTTGTCGAGCACTACAGGAGCTTTCCCATGAAGAATACTTTCGTTCGCGCCGCCGTTATGACCCTTGCCTTCGCCGGTTTCGCCGCCTCATCCTTTGCCACCCGGACTCACGCGAAAACTGTGACGGATGCCAATATCTCCACCGCGAGCAGCTTCCTTGGCAGCAATCTCCCTGTGCCACTGTGCGCCCCCAGCGATCCCAGCCACTGCGGCATGCACTAATACCCCATTTTGGTCATAATAAAGCTCTTGTGGAAAAACGCCTCGCGGGATAGCATCTATCTCGCGAGGAAGTTCCATGGGCGCCGAACTGCTTTTAAGGGATGCAAGCATTGTCGAGGGTGTGCTGTCTCTTGCCGCACTCACTCTTCTGGTCAGCAAAGGCCTGGTTCGGCAGTTCTCCTGCCTGACTGCGCTTCTGGCCGTGCAGTCTCTCTCGATCACCATCATGGTTCCTCTGCTTTTCTTCCGCAGCCTGACCGGCCTCAGTATCGCTATCGCCTACACTCTCTATTTCTACAGCATGTGGTTCTGTGCCTTTGCCCAGTCTGCGCTCTTGGTTGCGTGCATCTATCAAATCTATCGGGACGCCATGCGGCCTTTGCAGGGCCTCCAGCAGATTGGGAAAGTGATCTTCCGCTGGGTGGCAGCCGTGGCGGTTGCCGTCTCGCTAGCCATCGCCATCGCGCCTTATCTCTCCGCTTCAAGCGTGACCGGCACAACCGCAACCGCGGAGATTGCTAGTATTACAGGACAAATTCAGCAGGGCACGAATGTTCTCTCTCTCTGCCTGCTTCTTTTTGTCTGCTTCGCCGTCCGGCCCCTGGGCCTGACATACAGGAGCCGAATCTTCGGCGTCGCTCTGGGGTTAGGCTTTATAGCGGTATCCAGCCTGGTTCAGACGGCATGGTTTTCCGTCACCGGCGCACAGACGATTTACTCCCCTATCTATCTCGTCGGCATCGCTGGCTCGTTGGCAGCTTTTTGCACCTGGGCCGCCTACATCGCTCTGCCGGAGCCCAGGCGCCAGCTCGTCCTGCTGCCCACGACCTCGCCCTTCTTCACCTGGAACCGTATCTCCGAGGCGCTGGGCGACGAGCCCGGCTTCGTAGCCGTAGCCGGTTTCAAACCCGACATGCTGGCCTCCGCTGAGCTCAAAGTTCTCAGCTCTGGAATCAACAAGAGCAAAGTGGAGCGCCTGCCGGCGCCCTCCGTCGAATCCGCGTCCCATCACGCGCTGCAATCCATCGCCGTCTCCCAGTAGAGCGGTTTTCCTGAAGGTGTTCAGGAAGCGAACGCTGCTCGTGCCGTTTTCTCTCAAAGAAAATGGCGTTCATGAAATTTGAGCAGCGCACAGGATCAGGAGAACTGCTCTAGACTTAGGCGATGGAGCCGGTCACCCACGTCCTCACAGGCGCCTGCCTGGCTCGTTGCGGCCTCAATCGTCGTGCAGCCTATGCCACGCTCGCGATGGCGATTGCCGCCGAGCTGCCCGACATCGATACACTCTGGACCCTCCGCGGTCCTGTCGAGGGTTTCGAGCACCACCGCGGAATCACCCACACCTTTCTCGGTCTTCCCTTTGAGGCCGCCATCGTCTTGCTGGCCGTCTATGGTCTTCATTGCTGGCGTGTCGCTCGCGCTCGAAGGCGAGAGGCCAATCAGCCTGCGGCCTCAGACCCAAATCATCCCCGTGCCACCCGCCCCCTGACGGCTGCCCCTGTACGCTGGGGCACGCTTTATCTGTTCTGCATTCTTGCGCTCCTCAGCCACCTCCTGCTCGACTACACCAACAACTACGGCCTGCGACCCTTCTTCCCCTTCAATCCTCATTGGTATGCGGCGTCGATTGTCTTCATCTTTGACCCGCTCATCTTCCTCCTCTTGGTCCTGGGCCTCATTGCTCCGTCCATCTTCCGGTTAGTCGGCGCAGAGGTCGGCGCACGACGCCAGCCTTTTGCTTCAAGAGGATGGTCGGTGGCTGCGTTACTTCTCATCGTTTTGCTCTGGGGCATTCGTTCTTTCGAACACAGCCGCGCGCTTCAGCTCGCCATGTCGCAAAGCATGGAAGCCCCGCTCAGCCTCAACCCTCCGGCCGAGCCACTCACCCCGCCGCCCCCATCCGCAAATCAACCGCAGCCAGACCAGCAGCAGCAGACGCCCACGCCCGTCTATCTTTCAGCCCAGCACGCCCTCGCCAGCCCCGATCCGTTCAGCCTCTTCCGCTGGTACACCGTGACCGACTTCGGTCCTGTCTATCAGCTCGAGCGGGCAGACACCCTCCAGCAGACCCTGGTCGCGACAGAAGGCACGTACGCCACACCCGATCGCAGCCCCGCGACCCTGGCCGCCGAGGCAAGTCCACTCGGTCGAGCCTTCCTCGACTGGTCACCCATGCCCATCCTCGCCGTCGACCGTTCCGCGGGAGCGATCGCCGAGGCAATGGCCGGCAGCGACATCCCGGTGCCAACGCACGGAGCTGTCGTCACCATGCGCGACCCGCGCTTCATGGGCGTGCTCCCCTGGCTTTCGGAAGGGAAATCGACTCCGCTGACGGGCACCGTCGTTCTGGACGGGCAAATGCACGTCATCCTGCAGGCGCTTGACGGGCACGTCGAACCGGCCAGATAAATGCTCTCGCCCGCTCTTCATCGCTGCAAGGATCGCCCTCAGACTCTCAAAGCAGCCGCATGCGTTCGTGGCTCAGCACGAGCCGCTTCTTTGCCAGAGAAGCTCTTTGCCGGCGGCGGAAGTTATAGAAACTCTGCCTGGGCTGCCAGCCTGCAAGTATCACCTCAAACGCGCTCGCATCTCGCGCACAAGAGGCCTTCTGCAGCTCCAGCATGGTCGCTGTCAGCGCGCATTCCAGTTGATGCGTCAGGCGTTCGCTGCTCAACGCGGCGTGGCCATGCAATGCATCTCCAAAGCGCACCAGCGTCTCCGGCAGCCGCCCATCCCAGAACGTGTACTCGATCGCAACCGGCAGCAGCGGCACCTCCGGGCAGCGCGCCGCCAGCCCCGCCAGCCCCGGACGAAACGCCAGCGGAAACTCGCGCGTATCTGCAAAGCGGCCCTGCGGCGTCGTCCACAGAACTGCGCCCTGGGCGAGCACTCTCTCTGCCGTCCGCAGAAACTGAGCGGTGCCATGAGTCGTGCTCAGATCGACCGGGAAAAGTCCCAGCCTCCGAAGAGCAGGGTAGCGCCTCAGCGCGGAAGCTTCGATCGGCGCATAATGCCGTTGCTCCGGCAGCAGTTTGCGCGCCAGCAGTACCAGCAGCATCGGGTCCCACCATGAGGAATGGTTCGCATACACAATCAGCGGGCCCTTGGAACGCCGCAGGCACGCCGCATTCTGTGCCATCACCGAGCAGAAGTTGCGCCGAAACTGGCTCCGCACGATCCGCGCAAGAAAGCGCATTGTGATGTCGGAGATTACAGGAAGTTCGTGATCGAAAGACATGGCCGCCTACAGTCAGATGCAATCTTGAGGTTTGCCGCTCGCCTTCACTTTCAGTCCAGCAGCCTGCGAACAATGCTGCGCACACGTTCAGCAACAACGCCGTAAAGAATGTGAGTCGCCGCTTCGCTCGTCCGCTCGCGCTCGCCCTGTTCTTCCACATCTTCCAGAGGTGCGCTCAACTCCAGCGCCGGAAGCGCATCCTGATGGGTAAGCGCCAGCAACGCCAGCCCGAAGCCCGCGCCCTCTTTCGCCGTGGCAGCGGGATAAAACTCCGCCAGCGCCCCGTAGAACGCGCCTGCTGCAGCGCCGAATCCCCAATGGATCGCCTCACTTGCGGTCGCCCCGGTCTGCTCATCCAGAGCATACCCGGCAACGCGCTCGCTAAGCAGCACCGGAGACTCCGGCTCTCCATGAATGCGCGGAGGATACAGCTTCTCCGCGATACTCTTCGCCGCTGTGGCCACAAGGCCAGCCACCACCCCCGCCGCCAATCCCTTCCACAGGGACGGCCTTTCATCCCACGCTTCGCTACTCACAATCTGCTCCGAAATACGTGCGGCGAATCTTCGATCGTCCGCAGCACGATCAATTTCCTGACGCGTCGTTCCCCTCAGGCAGTCTGCCTTTCAATGCGGAGTCCGTCAGGCCGCAACTTACGCAGCCGCCGCCCCAACCTCATCTTCATCATCTTCGAGATCTTCCTCGTCCTCTTCCTCGTCGAGGTCCTCATCTTCATCTTCCTCGTCTTCGAGGTCTTCCTCGTCGTCTTCACCTGCTTCTTCATCTTCCTCGTCTTCGTCTTCTTCTTCGTCTTCGATCTCCTCATCACTCTCTTCCGTATCGTCGATGTCCCGTTGCACGGCGAGGTTCTCACTTGACGCGGAAGCCGCCGGATTATTCCCCGCAAACTTCGGATCGTCTTCAAATTCAGCGGTCGCGTCGTCACCAACCAGATTGCGCAGGTCGGTAGAACTGTCGGTTGCGGGCGTGGATTTCATCACAGGCATGGGGAATCTCCTTGGGCGCCAGCTTGGGCCTGCGCGGTTGGATGCAGGTTCGCCTGTGGGTGATCCAAGCACCTGCAATTTACCTCTCTTACTCTTCGAAGGGGCGAAGCTGGCGCTCGGTTGGCCGTGTCGTGAAAAAGCTCACCACACCCAGTCCCACCAGCGAAATCACCAGCGCCGGCAGGATCGCATCCTGCGCCGCCAATCCCGCCGGAAGATGCTGACTCACGAACGGTTTATCCCACAGCACTGTAACAATCGTTCCTGCCGCAATGCTGGTCACCGCACCCCCCGCCGTCGCCCGCCGCCAGAAAAACGCCGCCAGGATCACCGGCGTCAGCGCCGCCGCGTAGATCGTGTATGCGTACAGCGACTCCTTCAGCACCGAAGTCGTCCCCAGCGACTGCCACAGCGACCACACGCCCAGCCCCACGACAATCAGCCGCGATACGATCAGTACCTCGCGATTCGACGCCGATCGCCGCACATACCGCACATACACGTCGTTGATCAGATTGGTCGACGGTGAGAAAAGATAATTGTTCGCCGTCGACACAACCTTGGCAAAGATCGCACCCACCAGCAGCGCACCGAGGATCGCCAGCATCTTCGATCCACCGAACGCATGCACCGCCGTATACGCTAGCACCTCGCGCGGCCGCTGGCTCACCTCGCCCGTGCGGTAGATCGCCGAGCCCACCACCGCGAGCGCCACAATTACCGTCTCCAGAATCAAGGTGCCGACCAGCCATCCCACCGTCGCGCGCGTCGCATCCTTCTCGCTCTTGGCCGAGAAAAACTTTTGATACATCGATTGATTGCCCAGCATCAGCAGGCACGTCGGCAGAAAGATATCCAGCGCCGACTGCACCTGCTCCTTCGATCCATTGGCCAGCGTCGTGTAATAGCTCTTGAACGGGTGAATATCGCCGAAGAATTTGAAGTGCGACGCCGGCAGCGCCGCGACCACCCCGCTCCATCCTCCCGCCATGTGCACCAGTACCGGCAGCGCGGCGATCAGGATGATCGTCGCCATCACGCCGATCACGACATCCATATACGCAACCGAGCCCATGCCCGCGATCATCGTAAACACGATCACGAAGCCGGCCAGAATGTACTGCCCCTCGACAGCCGTCACCGACGGAAAGATCAGGTGCAGAATGTCGCCACCGCCAATGAACTGATAGCTCGTAATCGCGGTGTACGCAAACAGCACGGCAATCACGCCCAGTACGCGCGCCGTCTGGTTGTAGCGCGCCTCCAGCAGGTCCGGAATCGTGAACTGCGCAAACTTCCGCGCCCGCGGAGCGATGAAATAAATCAGCGCCAGCCCGGCCCATCCACCCGCCGATTGCCACAGCGCGGCAAATCCATGCTTGTAAGCGTTCTCCGCTCCGCCCAGCAGCGAACCCGAGCCGATCCAGCTCGACAGCAGCGTAAACACCAGCACAAACGCCGGCAAAGATCGCCCCGCGACCAGGTAATCGGCCTTGGTCTTCACCTTGCCCAGCCGCGCCACCGACACGCCCAGCAGCGACAGCACAATCAGGCCAAGAACAATGATGTAGAGATTCATCTCGCGTGCGCCAATCCTAGCCGACGTGGCCCAAGCGCACCTTCAGCGGCTGCTCGTCTCGCCATGCATGAAAAAGAGAATGTTCTCAGCCAGCCCTTTAGCAACTTTCAGTGTGCCGCTTCTATCTTCACCCACTCGTCCGTCTTCTCCCACTTCACATGCAGCTCGGTCGAGTCGTTCGTCGTGTGCTCGAAACTGAGGCTCATGTCCTCCTGCGCTGCGGGCAGCTCCCGCGAGCGCATCGGTGTTCGGCCCAGGTCCTGGTCCTGGTTGTAGGTCAATCCCCACTGCCCCGTCTGCTTGTTGATGATCAGCATCCACGGCGTTCCAGGCGCTGCCGGCAGTGTGTACAGCGTGTACTTGCCCGCCGGCACGTTCAGGTCGCCGATCTTCACATCGCCTTCGGTGACAAAGCTCGTAGCCGGATTCGCGCCCGTGCGCCACACCTTGCCATACGGCACCAGCTCGCCCATGATCTTTCGCCCGCGCATGCGCGGCGAGTTGTAGTGGATCGTGATCGCCTTCCCATCCACGCGCACATCCGCCGTCGCGGCAGGACTCGCCAGCGGCTTGGCTGCCGCCGCTTTGGGAGCCTGCATCTCAGGCACCGATCCCGGTTCGCCGGTCTGGGCCGAGGCCGCCCGCGCTGGAGAAAACATGATGACGGAGCCGGCAAGCAGCAGTACGGAGAGAGCGGAAGAGTAGGTAGTCTTCATGGCCCTCCATGCTACGCTAGAACTCGGGTGGAGCGCATCAGGCGTTCTGCAGAAAATGCGCCCGTAGCTCAGCTGGATAGAGCAACAGCCTCCGAAGCTGTAGGTCAGACGTTCGAATCGTCTCGGGCGCACCACCCTTGATTTTGGTCGGTAAAGGCCATCCCGGGAAGGGGTGTCCCCATGCCAAGCAGTACCTCCCCACCGAGCAGCCTCGACCTGAGGCTACGATTCCACCAAAACCTAACCCCAGCCTGCGGCCGCGCCGCAATCGGGGGAGGCTTTGGCGTCAGTTTGTCGGGGTCCCGAGTCCTGATTCAGTAGCCTTCTTTACCGCCAGAATGTTTTGGCAGGACCGCCCTTGGTAGGGCATCCACTCGATAACGCGGACGCTGTATCCGTGGGCCTCGAGCCGCGAATAGACATCGGATGGGGTGTACCCTGCGACTTCGAGCGCGAATGCGTTGACCTCGAGAATGATGGCTGGCGACTGCGAGACGAGCAGGTTTCGAGCTCCGTCAAGTACCAGTGGCTCCGCTCCCTCAGCATCGATCTTAAGGACATCGACACGGCTAATTCCGCGCGACAACAGGTCTTCATCGAGCCTCACCGCAGACACACTGATGGATCCCCCGCTGCCGAAGAGGCTGTTTGCCTCTGGATCTTCGTCTGAAAGATAAAGTGGGAACGTTCCCGCCCGATCCATCGCAGCCGCGTTCACCAGTCGCGCATCGAGAGAATTCAGCGCCACATTTTCCGCGAGACGTTTGAATACGGAGGGAGTCGGCTCATACGCTATAACGTCCGCCCCCAACTTGGCTGCCAGGAGGGTGAAGTAACCGACATTCGCGCCCACATCCACAAAGACTGCGCCGGGATGGAGCATGGACCGAAGCACTGCGGTCGTATTGTCTTCTCTGCCTCCTCCCTTGAGAAAGTCCCATTCAGCATCTACCACTCCAGAGACTCTCGCCCATGCGCCAAAGGGCAGCTTGCCCACTAGATAGGGGCTGGCAGCCCCTCGCAGGCGGGTTCGGCCGCGCTTGATCGGGTAAGAGGCCACCAGCGGGCTGATTGCCCGCGAGAAGAGTGACGGATTCTTCATCATTGAAAACCCCGGAAAGGAGAAGTTGGACAATTGTCAGAGCCGGAGATGCCTTGGAGCTACGGCTTCGTGGCCTTTGTCTTTTCTTCCCTCTTGTGCACCGCGAGTTCGGTTCTATTTCTCTTCTTCGGGAGTCATTCCGCTCGGCGGTGGATGGCCCCCTCTCGTCCGAAAATGGAGACAGGAGTTCCGCGATTGCACTCGCATCTTACTCCGAAAAAATCAGAGACCATGCAGTACTTTGAGCGCATCCGCCTTGCATTCCGAAAACGCTGACAAAATCGGTCAAAAATATCGTAGTGAGTTGGATTTGTGGCGCGGTTCTCGGGCGCACCACTTCGAACTCCATCTCAACCCCAGGCAGCCACCGTCACCAGCCGGTGCGCCGTCCCCGCGAGCCGCCCTAACAGCAGGTCCGTCGCCTCCACCGTTCCCGTCCGGTCCGCACCCATGGCCCTGTCGTACCCGTCGTGCAGCAGGATGTTCGCCCCCCGCCCGCGCTCCTTCACTCTCCGCATCCCGCGCTCCACCTTGCCGAGAATGCGCTGCGTCCCAATCGGCGCCCAGTCGTTGCCCTGCACATTCCATTGCACCAGCGTCAGTCCAAGCTCCCGCGCAATCCGCAGGACCGCCGGACGCCGCGCCCCATGCGGTGGCCGGAAGTAGCGGACCGGCGCGCCCAGAGAATCTTCCAAAGCCTCATTGCAGCCGCGCAGCTCCTCTCGGATGACGTGCTCTGGCTGCCACGCCAGCCACGGGTGCGTCATCGTATGGTTGCCGACCAGGTGCCCCGCCGCAAGGACAGCCCGGGCGATCTCAGGCCGCTGTCGCACAAATCTTCCCATCATGAAAAACGTGGCCCGAGCCTCGTGCCGCGCCAGCACATCCAGCAGCTGCATCGTGGCAGCATCGTTCGGCCCATCGTCATAGGTCAGGGCAATCTCGTCGGGGTCGCGCCCGGCCACCAGCGTACGGCCAAATGTTTGCGACTGCGGACGCAGCGCGCCATCCACGAGCGCTCCAGCCGCAACCACAGCTGCAACCACAGCCGTGCCAGCAGCCACCAGCTCCGATTTGTGGACCGGGGTCATCTCGTCTGCTAAGTCTATGGGCCGTCTTTTCTCCGAGCAACTTACGAATCCGGGTGCCGGGTGCCCCACGTCTCGATTCTGAGACGTGGGTTTTCCACGCTCAACCGATCCTACCCGCTGAGAATGACCACCCAACGCCGAACTCCAGCAGCCAAGCAACAGCAAACAAAGGGCCTACATCCAACGGTAGGATGTCGGGCTAAGGACACAGAGGAGAGCTGCGTCATGCGAACGAAGATGGCCCAGCCCCGAATGGCTCGCTCCTCGGCAAACCCGTCGCGCTGGCTCACAATCTCGGCCATCTCACTCATCCTCAGCTTCTCCGCTACCGCCGCCGCAGCCCCAGCCCAGAAGACGCAGTCCGCGCCTGCGACCGACTCCTCCGTGCAGGCCAGCCCCATCAAGCCGGCCCCCGCCGCTCCCGTGAACGATTCGTCCTCCCAGGCCAGCCCCATCACTCCAGTACGCACCGGCAGCGGTCCTCACCTCGCGCCACACACCACTCTGCCTGTGCGACTCTCCACCGGCATCGACTCCGGACGCCTCACCAACGGCCAGACCGTCCATGCCACGCTTAGCCAGCCCGTCGCTCTGTCCACAGGCCGCAGCCTCCCCGCAGGCACGCCCGTGGATCTCACCGTCGTCGAGACGCTCCCTGCCGGCCGCCTCTACGCCGTCGGCGAGTTTTCGCTGCAGGTGGTTCGCGTAGGCTCCGTTACGGTCTCCACCGACACCCTCACCTTCCGCGGCAAGCCTGGCCACAAGGACCTTCCCGACAGCGCACCGGCCGTTGGAACCGATGCAGGCCTCGCCGCAGGCGCCGCTCTCACCTTTCACGTCCTTCCGCCGCCCTCCGCCGCAACCAGGCCGGACCACGCCGGAAGACCCGGCCCCGGAGCCGTGAATGGAGTGGCCAGCGGCAGCCCGCCGCCCCCGGGCTCGTCGCCGTCAACCCAGCAAGCCAGCCAGACCGCCAACAGCGGCAATGTAAAAGGCCCGAAGGTTCATTCCGTGCAGCCTGCCGAAAATACTCCCGGACGGGTTCAGAGCCCCGGCAAGACCAGCGCCGCGCCCAATCAACCGGTCCCGCCGCAAAACGCTACGCCGACCGACGCGACCCAGCCCCGTTAGCCGCCACATTCCCGGCCCGAACCCTTGACACGCCCGCTATAATAGAAACAGCAAGCAAACTCCTGGCCCAGGCCAGGTTTTTCCATTTAGCCTTCTTTGAACTCATTGCGATTGAAGACTTTGCAGGCAACACTTCGCAAAAATGGGACTTTTCCTCTCTGCGAAGCCAGAAGTCCGAACCTAACTCAAATCTTTTGAAGACTTTGCACGAAAACGACCGGGGTGGGGGGCACCGCCCTCCGTCAGCCAAAGACACAGCCCGGTGAACAGCGCCGCGCCCACCGCGAACTTCAGCGCAGGCGGCGCATGCGTCGGCGAAAGAAAAGCCTCCAGCGTCCCCGCGATGATCAGCAGCGGGATCGTGCCGGAGACGAGCTGCGTGGACTCGAGCCCTGCCTGCGCGATCGAATTGCGGCGGCTCAGCATCCCGGGAAACAGGATTCCCGCGCCCAGCCTCAGCCCGGCGGCCCCGGCAATCATAATGCTGGGCAGCTCCAGCGCCCCATGCGCTGCGATAAAGCTCCACAGGCTCAGCGATAGATGGTGCTGGGCGCAAACCGTCGCAATTGTGCCCAGCATCAGGCCGTTATTGAACAGCAGAAAAATCGTCCCCAGCCCAAAGACGATCCCGCCTGCGAACGTCACAAAACAGACCGTGATGTTGTTTGTCATGATCTGCGACGAGGCCTGCGGCTTCATGCTGAGGATGCTGTCCATCCACAGATGATGCTGCCGTATGCCGTCCATCTTCTCCGGCCCCAGAAACATCGCGCCAAAGTCCGGCCGCACCAGCGTAACGAACACCCCCAGCGCAGCCGTCGCCACCGTAATCGCCGTAGCCAGCACCAGGTAGCCCGAAAGCCGCCGCAGCAGCCGCGGATATCCGTACGCGAAGAACCGCCACACGCCACCCACAGACACCTTCGGCCCCGAGTACACATAGTTGTGCGCCCGCCCCACCAGCCGGTTCAGGTACTGCTCCAGCGTCCGCGACGAGCGGTCCGCCCGCGCCGCGCTCAGGTCCGCCGCCGCCTGCCGGTACAGCAGCCCCAGGTCGCGCAGGTCCCCGCTGCTCAACGAGCGCAACCCCTCCCCCTCCACCTGGCGCAGCAGCACGTCCAGCCGGTTCCAGTTATCCTTGCGAGAATCTATCCAGAGGTTGGAGATCATGGGTACGTGGCAGCCGCACAGCTTCGCCGACCAGCTTAACATCGCCACGCCCGAGCAGGTAGAGCTGCAGTTCTCCGTCGCCGGTATCGGCAGCCGCTTTGTCGCCGTGCTGATCGACCATCTGATCCAGGTCGGCTTCTATATCGTCGCTATTTTCCTGTTCGCGTTCCTGCTCGGAGGTTCCGCAGGCAACAAGCTCAACCTGATGGGCAAATGGTTCCTCGCCGCCTTCATCGCGCTGAACTTCTGCCTGCTTTGGGGCTACTACACGCTCTTCGAAGCCTTCTGGCATGGCCAGACGCCTGGCAAGCACGTCATGAAGCTGCGCGTCATCAAGGACTCCGGCCGCCAGATCACACTCTTCGAAGCCATGACCCGCAACCTTCTTCGCTTCGTCGATTACCTGCCCGCACTCTACCTCGTCGGCGTTATCACCATGCTCTGCAACAAGCGGCACCAGCGGCTCGGCGACCTCGCCGCGGGCACGCTCGTCATTCACGAGCGCGCCGACGAGCAGCCCCTCCTCGCCGGTCACGGAACCAGCTTCTTTCCGCACCCCGAACCGCGCGCCTACGATCCACTCCCTCAGCCTGCCGTCCCCACTGCAACCGGACTCCCCGCCGACGCCATCGCGAAGCTCGGTCCCGAGGATCTCGTCGTCATCGAGGCCTTCTTCTCGCGGGCGCTCGACCTCAGCTTGCAGACGCGCGCGCAGGTAGCCCAGCGCATCGCCTCGCAGATGGCTGCCAGGATGAACATCACCGTGCCCGAGGGAAATCCAGAGCGCATGCTTGAAACGATCGCCTACGCCATGCGCAGCAGCGGTCGTCTACGCTCCAACTAGACGCCGGGAAATTTCGACCTACGCCTCGCGAGCAACAACACTCTCCGCATCGGCGGTCGCGAGCGCCGGCGGCACCAGCCAGCTCTCTCCCTCCACCAGTGGGCGCACCCGGTCGCCGACCCCGGCTTTGTCCGCCGCGCGCAGCAGCCGTGGCAACGGCTCTTCCATTGGCTCGCGCCCCAGACGAAACGTGTTGTAATGCATGGGCACCATAGCTCCCGCGTCCAGATCGAGAAACGCCTGCAGCGCCTCCTCCGGGCTCGTGTGCACCGCGCGATAACTGTCCGGGAAGTACGCTCCGATCGGCAGCAGCGCCACATCAGGCTGTAGCCGGCTGCCAATCTCGCGGAAGCCCGAAAAGTACGCCGTATCGCCGGAGTGATAGATGCTCGGCGCGCCCGGCGTCTCCAGCACATACCCGCCGAAGCCGCGATACGTATCCTTGAACATACGCGCGCCCCAATGCTTCGCCGGCGTCGACGTGATGCGCAGCGGCTGCGGCCCGTCGAGCTCGGCCGACTGCCACCACCGCAAAGACTCGACATACCTGAAGCCAAGATCGGCCACCAGATCCTCCACCCCATGCGGCACCACCGCCACCGGCGCCGGAAAACCCCGGCGGCCCATCTCACGCGTAATCGCCCGCAGCGATGGCCGGTTCAGATGGTCCATATGGGCGTGCGTCAGCAGCACAGCATCGATACGCGGCAGATCACGCACGCGAATCCCCGCCCGCCGTTGCCGGCGCAGCAGGATCAGCCGCGTCGCAAAGACAGGATCGATCAACACCGCGTGGCCCCCAAGCTGAATCAGAAACGACGAATGCCCGATAAATGTGACTGCCGCATCATGATCTTTTATAGCCAACGGCAAACGAGGCTCGCCCTTCAGTGGCTCCGTATGGCTCTCTCGCACCAGCCTCCACAGCTGCCCCAGCTTGCGAATCCAGAAAGGTAGCCCTCGCGCGCTCCGGGGCACCTTACTCTTGCGGCGTTTCAGCATGACGCTCAAGAACTCCTTCGTTTCAGATGCACGGAAAGCCGCGACGATGCCTCCGCACAAAGCACGTGCCAAGGCGGCCTATCCACGCTCTCGAACAACGCATCTGAAGGAGCAGATGCCAGGCCATAGCCACCAGGCTGCCTGATCAGCTGTCGCAGGAGACCAATCGCCCATGGAGACCCCGCCACCAGCGACAGCCTTCGGAAGCGCGAACCGCGAGAGGCGCCGCCGCGAGCATCCGCGACGCAAAGATCCCCGCATCGCAGAGCTCGATCCGCTTGCTCAGCGCGTCTGGAACTACGTCTCGCACTCGCAGTTGCACAGTCTCTGGAACTGCGAAGGAACTCCTCTTCTTGTAGTGCTGAAGCGCACCTGGAAGGCTTTTATCGACGATGACCTGCTCTCCCGCGCCGCCGAGCTCGGCTTCTACTTTTTGTTTGCGCTCTTTCCCACACTCATCTGCGCCAGCTCCATTCTCGGGTTGGCCGCACGCAGCGCATCGACCATCTACGTCAGTCTGCTGCATGCCTTCGCCATCGTCGTCCCGCACTCGGCCTATCAACTCGTCATCGACACCTTCAACCAGACGGCGCAGGCCTCCACAGGCGGCAAGGTCACCTTTGGTCTGCTGGCAGCGCTGTGGGCCGCCTCCATGGGTTTCGCCGCAATACAGGACACGCTCAATCTGGTCTATAAGGTGCGCGAATCCCGACCTTACTGGAAGTCACACGGCATTGCCATTTTAGTGACCATCCTCTTGGGAGTGATCGCTACGCTTAACCTCGCCGACATCTTCGGCGGCGATCTGCTCGCAGACTACGCGCGCACCCACATTTGGCACTCCTCACTGGGAATCGCAACGGCTATCGCGATCCACATTGTCACTTGGGCCATCGCCTGCAGTCTGCTAATGCTGATCTTCAGCACGATCTATTATTTCGCGCCCGACCTGAGAACAAAGTGCTGGCACTCGCTGACACCCGGCGCGGCCTTTGGCATCATCACATGGCTGCTCGCCTCGCTCGGCTTTCGCGTCTACCTGCATTTCTTCAACACCTACACCCTGACCTACGGTTCGCTGGGCGCCGTCATCATTCTGCTGATGTGGTTCTACATCACCGGCCTCACGCTGCTCGCTGGCGCCGAAATTAATTCTCAGATTCAGGCAGCTGTCGTGGAAAAGCGCCTGAAAGAGGTCGGTCAGTTGCCGCCCGAGGCAACCACCGACCCCGATCATCCGATTCCCATCGCGACCGTAGCAAACTGAAACGTTCTTCTTAGATTCTGCGCCTTACTTCACCATCGGCTGCAAAATATCGTCGAGCCGCGCCGGCGTTCCTTCCACACGCACGAACTGCGGGTAGCGCTCGCCGCCGTGATAATCCATCCGGATGATCTTGTAGTAGCCCGTGTTCTCGACAATGAACTCAATCGCCGGTCCGTTGGCCGCCGCATGCTGAACCGCCGCGCGCAGCAGCAGCGGCGCGAACGCTCGGCCATTGACAGCGACGATCTGCATTCCAGGTCCAAAGCCGGCTTTGTCTGCCAATCCGCCCACGATCACATCCTTCACCTTGCCATCGGTCCCCGCTTCCAGCCCAAGCGAAAAGCGTGTGTCGATCATGTTGTCCTGCGACTCAATAAGCTGCGACCAGTAATCCGGCTTGTCCGTATAGACCAGCTTGTAACCCGAAAGCGCATCGATCCCAGCCAACTCCGGCGTATCATGCTCGTTCGAGTCCAGACGCTTACGCAGAAAGCCGGCCCAGTCATTCGGCACAACCGCACTCAATGCGCTCACAATGTCGTCAAAGGAATACGGCACAACCTTCGGCGGCGTATTGCCGCCCAGCCCTTCGAACGCCGCCGCGAAATCGTTCAGACTCTTCTTGCCCTTCGCCTTCTCGCGAATGGTGAGATCGACCTCCAGCCACAGCAGCTCGCCCTCGTCGTAGTAGTCCACATTGCGCCGCCAGTTGTCGTAACCCGCGCCGGCCGCGTAGAGAATCTGCGCGGACGTCGCCGTGTCCTGCAAATCGCGCCACGTGCGCCCCGGTCGAATGTCGTTCAGGTCGCCGGCCACGACAGCCAGGCGGTCGCGATAAACCTGCGGAGCCCAGATGCCGCAGCGCGACGCAAGCACGTCGCCTAAATACTCAGTCAGCCCCTCATATACCCACAACAGGTTGCCCTTCATCGGCTCCTGATAGTTCGCCGTCGCGAGCCCTGCCGGTCGCCGATACTTCCCATTCCACGAGTGCGTAAACTCATGCGGCAGCAACAGCCCATTGGCGATGAAGGAGTTGTCATCCGTGAACACGTGCTCACCCACACGATCATCCGACGACTGATGATGCTCCAGGCCGAAGTGCGCCACCCGATCGCTCAGCGTTACAAGGAAGTGATACGAGTGGTAGTGCCGCGACTTGTACAGCGCGCCGGTCTCGCGCACCAGCCGCGAGAAGTCGTCGATATGCTCCTGCGAAAGATCCAGGTCTTCAGGCCCATCGCCCGCAAGATCGAGAAAATGTTTCGGCGTCACATCTGTCGCCAGCGGAATCTCGCGGAACCATCGCCCCGCCAGCACCGGCGAATCCACAAGCTGTTCCAGCGAAACAGTCTTGAAGTCCGTCGTCTCAGCATCTGGCCTCGCCGTGCTCTCAAGGGCTGTGCCAAACTTCCAACCCGCCGGAACCTTCAGCGAAGGCGTAACCATCACGTCGGCAGACGTCGTTCCCGCCGGGTAAACAACCAGTTCGTTCCAGCTCAACATTGCAAGGTTCGCGCTCGTGGACGCGCCCGCGGAAAAACCCTCCGGAGCCGCCGTCGCCAGGAAATCCATCTTGATGTCGAGCTGCGTTGTTCCCGGCGGAACGGTGATGTGGTACGAGTACATGTCCACCGGATCACGCTCCCACTTCACCCGCAGCCCAGCCGGTGTGGTAATAACGAATCCAGCCTGATCGACGATCGGTCCCGTCGGCCCGTGCTCGCCCGGAATCCACTCCGGATACACCAGCGTCATCGGTCCCGGCTGAACCGGAATCGTCTCGGAAGCATGAAGAATCTTGCGCGGCGCATCGGTAAGATCGACGGCCAGCGTAAGAGGCGTTGCCTGGGCGCTCGAAAGCCGCGGCGAGAGCAGGGCAGCGCCCACAAGGCCGCCGCAGAGAAGGCGTGATAGATGCATTTTCGGGAGCACTCCTGAGGCAATTTCCAAGTCCGATTAGTGTACGCGCATGGGAATGAATATCGCGAAATCCCTACCATTCTCAGCCCAGTGCGCATCACCCTACTTCTTTTGCAGGTAGTCCATCGCTCCCGCCACCAACTCCTTCGCGCCGCCAATCCCCGCAAGCACTGCCTGCAGGTCCAGCTTCGGCACAGCAGGATTGCGGCTGCTTGTGCAATAGACGCCATGTTGTCCCACCAGTACCAGGGCATCAGTCAGCACATCCAGCGCGACCGACAGCCGCCCTCGCGCCTCGCCACGCATGAAGATCTCGCGCTCCAACTCTTCGCCACGCGTATGGAGAACATCGCCGTGCCGATAGAACGGCGTCTCCGGCCTCGAGCCTTCGTCAGCCACGGTTACCACTCCTTCGCCGCAGTATCCGGAGTCACCGAGTTTGAGGCCACAGACCCCTTCCAGCGCAACACCGGCTTCCGCGCCGCCGTCGTCTCATCCAGCCGCCGCAGCCGCGTCGTATGCGGAGCCGTCTGCACCAGCTCCGGATTCTCCTCCGCCTCGCGCGCAATCTGCTTCAGCGCATCCACCAGCAGATCCAGCTCTTCGCGGCTCTCGCTCTCCGTCGGCTCAATCATCATCGCGCCCTGCACCACCATTGGGAACGAAACCGTGTACGCATGAAAGCCGTAGTCGATCAGCCGCTTGCCCATGTCGCCAGTCTTCACGCCGGGCTTGCCATCCTTTCTTTGGGCCTGCAACTTATCGCTGAACACCACCTCATGCAACGAGCGCGTCTTGTACGGCAGTTCGAACGTGCCTTCCAGCTTCGCGCGCAGATAGTTCGCATTCAGCACGGCGTCCTCGGTCGTCTGCCGCAACCCGTCCGGTCCATTCGACAAAATGTATGCAAGTGCGCGAATAAACATCCCAAAGTTCCCATACCACGCACGCACGCGCCCCACACTCTGCGGCCGGTTGTAGTCCAACCCCAGCGATCCATCTGCATTCGCTTTCACCACAGGCGTCGGCAAAAACGGCTCCAGAATCCTCTTGCACGCAACAGGCCCCGAACCCGGACCCCCTCCCCCATGCGGCGTCGAGAAGGTCTTGTGCAGATTCAGATGCATCACATCCGCGCCAAAGTCCCCCGGCCGCGTCTTGCCGCACAGCGCATTCATATTCGCGCCGTCCATGTACAGCAGCGCGCCCTTCGCATGCAGAATGTCGGCGATCTTATGAATCTCACTCTCAAAGACGCCAATCGTCGAAGGGTTCGTCAGCATCAGCGCCGCCACATCCTCATCGACCATCTTCGTCAGCTCAGCAAGGTCGACCATGCCACGCGCATTCGATTTCAAATTCGCCACTTGGTACCCACACACCGCAGCCGTCGCCGGATTCGTCCCATGCGCCAAATCCGGAATCAAAATCTTCTTCCGCGGATTGCCCTTCGACTGCTGATACGCTCGCGCCAGCAGAATCCCCGTAAACTCTCCATGCGCGCCCGCCGCCGGCTGTAGCGTGATGCAATCCATCCCCGTAATCTCGATCAAGCACTCGCTCAGCAGCTTCATAATGCCGAGCGCGCCCTGCGACAACGACTCCGGCTGATAAGGATGCGCTTCTGCAAGGCCCTCAAGTCTCGCAACTGTTTCATTGATGCGCGCGTTGTACTTCATCGTGCACGACCCCAGCGGATACATCCCCAGGTCGATCGCATAGTTCCACGTCGAAAGCCGCGTGAAGTGCCGGATAATCTCAATCTCGCTCAGCTCCGGCATCACGCCCAGATCATCCGTCCGCGCCGCCTCGCCCAGCAGCCCAGCAGCATCCACCGCAGGCACATCCAGCTCCGCCAGCCGATAGCCCTTCTTCCCCGCCGACGACTTCTCGAAGATCAGATCTTCGTTCTGATTGACATGCGTCGTCGCCTTCTTCGGCGTCCCAACAAATTTATCTGCCATTTCCTACTTCTCCCTCAAACGCCGACGCAAGATATTCGATTGAATCACAAATGCCGCAACGACAATGAAGCTCAGCACGAGTACATCTCCTGACCATATCCCGCTGCGTGGTATCAACAGCGAAGCGCGCAGAAATACAGTGCGGCCGCTCCGAGATCAGCGGCAATGATCGCGAGCGTCGTCCTGCTCATGCCTATTGCCATAACTAAAATTCCTCCTCATCCTCGCCACTGCCGCTTGCCGAATAACCTCCAGCCTCCGGCCCATCCAAATCCTCTTCGCGCAAACTCAGCGCAATCACTGTGCCCGATTCAAACTCAATCGTCAGCGCTTCCATCTCTTCCAGCTTCGCCTTGGCAACCATCTCGCCAATTTGTGCACACAATGCATTTCGATACTCCGGCTCGTCAAACGCAATCGAAAAATCCGCAAGCAACACATGCGGCCACGCATACAACGTCAGCGCAGGCCCATCAAAACGCAACCGCAGATAGTCACTTACAAACTCGACCGCCGAAAGCTCCTGCCCCTCAATCGCGCTGATGTCCACTGGCTATTTCGCTCCAATCACATCCGTCGCTGCATCCATTTGCGCCTTTGTCGTCAACTCCGTCGCACACCACAGCGACGCACCCTCGCCCAGCTCCGGATACCACTTGTTCAACGCCAGCCCCCCCACAATCTCCTTCTCCAGCAGCTTCGCATTCACGCTGTCAGCCGGACCCGGCAACGCCACCGCAAACTCGTTCAAGATAGGGGCCGAGAACAGCGGCTTCGCCCCAGCCTTCAGCAGCGCGCCCCGCAGATAAGCCGCCTTGGCCAGATTCTGTTCCGCCAACTCGCGCAATCCCTGCTTGCCATACACCGTCAGAAAGATCGTCACCATCATCGCGACCAGCGCCTGGTTCGTGCAGATGTTCGAGGTCGCCTTCTCGCGACGGATATGCTGCTCGCGCGTCGACAGCGTCAGCACGAAGCCGCGCTTGCCGTTCATGTCCTTCGTCTCGCCGACCAGCCGCCCCGGCATCTGCCGCACGAACTTTTCCTTGCACGCAATCACGCCGCAGTACGGCCCGCCAAACCCCACCGGTACCCCAAAGCTCTGAGCTTCCATGGAGACTACGTCCGCTTCCGTGGGAGCCCTCACCACGCCCAGCGACACAGCCTCGGCAATCGACACAATCAACAGCGCGCCCTTGGCATGCACCAGTTCGGCAATCGCTGCCACATCCTCAATCGACCCAAAGAAGTTCGGCGACTGGATCAGCACGCAAGCCGTATCGTCCGTAATCGCGGCCTCCAGCGCGGCCACATTCACACGCCCGGTCTTCGCGTCATAGCCGCACTCGGTAATCGGAATCCCCTGGTGTTGCACCGTCGTCCGCAGCACCTCGCGATACTCCGGATGCACCGTCCGCGCCACCACGCAGCCATCGCGCCCCGTCACGCGCACCGCCATCATGACTGCTTCAGCACAACCTGTAGACCCGTCATACATCGACGCGTTCGCAATCTCCATCCCCGTCAGCTCGCAGATCATCGTCTGGAACTCAAACATCGCCTGCAGCGTTCCCTGCGAGATCTCCGGCTGATACGGCGTATAGCTCGTCAAAAACTCCCCGCGCTGCACCAGTGAGTCGATAATCACCGGCCGATAGTGCCGATACGCCCCCGCACCCAGAAAGCTCGCATACAGCTTGGCTGATGGCCTCTTCGCCAGTTCCGCCGCATCGCCGCTGGCGATATTCGCCGCAAACGCGCGAAACCGGTCCAGCACCTCCGACTCCGCATGCTGTCGCGGAATCGCCAGGTCGCGCTTCAGGCGATACTCAGCAGGAATCGTCTCAAAGAGATCGTCAATGGAAGACACACCAATCGCTTCGAGCATTTCCTTGCGATCGGCGGGAGATTTGGGTAGATAGCGCATCAGGAACTTTCTATGCAGAGCAGGAAATCGGGCGCCACATCTCGCTTTCGAGAGGTGAGCTCACACAACGCGCAAAGAGCTGCCTAATGCCCGGTCTCTTCGCTCACAAACTTCTCATAGTCAGCGGCCGAGAGCAGCGCGCCAGCCTCATCCGGATTCGTCATCGTCATCTTGAGCAGCCACGTATCGTTCGCCGCCGCATTAATCGTCTCCGGCGCCGAGTTCAGACTCTCATTCACCTCGGTCACCGTGCCGGTCACCGGCGCATACAAATCGCTGACGGCCTTCACGCTCTCCACCGAGCCAAACGTCGACCCAGCCTCAAGCTGCTGGCCCACCTTGGGCAGCTCGACAAAGACGATATCGCCCAGCGAGTCTTGGGCATAGTCGGTGATGCCAACGGTCGCGGTGTCGCCGTCGGCATTCAGCCACTCGTGCGACTTCGCATAGCGGTACTTCTCGGGATAGGGCATGAACAGGGTCTCCATCGTCGATTGTAGAGGATGCAGCGCTGCGACCGCCCAGCTACGACAGCGGTGCCGTAATTGGCTGAGCCGCAGCCTTCGGCCGCTTATAGAACGGCGTCGCCACCACCACCGCCTTCACCATCTGCCCGCGAATCTCCACGCCCAGCTCCGTGCCAATCTCCGTATACCCCGCCGGCACATACGCCAACGCAATATTCTTCTTCAAAAACGGCGCCGGCGACCCCGACGTAATCTCACCAATTCGCTTACCCGCTAGCGTCAGCACCGGATACCCATCGCGCCCAATACCGCGCTCGATCATCTCCAGCCCCACCAGCTTGCGCGTCGGTCCGCCGGCCTTTTCGACCTCCACCAGCGCCTCGTGCCCCACAAAATCCGATCCCTTCTCCAGCTTGCAATACCGTCCAAGCCCAGCCTCAAAGACATTGATCGTGTCCGAGATCTCGTGCCCATACAGTGCCATCGCCGCCTCCAGCCGTAGCGTATTGCGCGCGCCCAGACCGCACGGCATAATCCCAAACTCCGCGCCCGCCTCCAGCACCTCGCCCCACACGCGCGCGCTGGTTGCCTCATCCGCGGGAATGTAAATCTCAAACCCATCCTCGCCCGTGTACCCCGTTCGCGCGATCATCACGTTGTGGCAGCCCGCCACCGTGCCCCACGTAAACCAGTAGTTCTTGATCGGCGCAAGGTCTACCTTGGTCAGCTTCTCGATCGTCTCTTTCGCGCGCGGGCCTTGAATCGCGAGCTGCGTGTAATAGTCGCTCACATCCGTGATGTGCAAGCCGCTCATGCCGCCGATCACGGAGCGCACCCACTTCACATCCTTCTCGCGCGTCCCCGCATTGATCACGATCAGCCAGTCATTGTCGCCCAGCCTGTGCAGCACTACATCGTCCACAAACGTGCCGTTCGGATACAGCATCGCCGAGTAATGCGCCTGCCCCGTCTGTAGTTTCGACGCATCGTTCATCAGCAGCTTTTGCACCGCCGCCAGCGAGTTCGGCCCACGCAGCTGAATGTCGCCCATATGCGACACGTCGAACAGGCCCACCGCCGTCCGCACGGCCATGTGCTCCTCAATCAGCCCGCGATACTGCACCGGCATGTCCCATCCGCCGAAGTCGACCATGCGCGCCTTATGCGCGTGATGCGTTGCGTGAAGAGCGGTGCGGCGAAGCGTCGGTGCCTGTGTGGTTGTCGAGTCCATAGCTGTTTTACGATGCCTGTTCGCGCAATGACTACCCGCGCGAATATGCTTCACGATAGTAAACCGCCCGTGAGACTGGGTCACATGGGTTCGATGGTATGCCTACCTATCGCCGCTCCGCCCGCACAAAGCTGCTCACCGTAAAGTAAGTAAATACCGCGAAGACAAACAGGCACAGATATAGCTTCATCGCCTCATGCGAGTCCATCGACTTATGCAGCGCTCCGCGAAGTCGCCACGCGCCAATGCCTGTGGTGGCCGCCATCAGCGCAAAGAACGTTCCCGTCACCTGCAGCCAAAGCACGCTGGAAAATCGCTTCACCGGATGCAGCAGGGATCCGCTCGCCCGCCTGGCTTGTTTACTCGTCGTGCGCAACTGGTCCAGCGTCTCAGCCGCGCGCCGTTCTACGGTCGCCCGGGTCACAACCGGCCTCGGCGGTCTCGCCGGATTCTCCACTCCAGGCCTCGAAGTCCCACCCGTGCTCGTCTTCTGTGAGGAACTGGGCGCATGTGAGGAACTGGGCGCACTCGCCGCCGCAGCCGCCTCCGTCAGCGTCTTCGCCGCATGGCGGGCACCGTACCCCAGAGCGCGACCGAACCGGACTCGATCCATCCTCTCCAGTCTAGCCGACCGCCTCAATCGAATCATCCCCTCCGCATTC
>DATCFM010000080.1:0-29787 GCA_036509515.1 Acidobacteriaceae bacterium | reverse complement strand
TCGGCCGAGGCGGTGGCGGCGTGCTGTTGCGCGGCCTCCTGCTGGAGGATGCGCAGAGCGACCAGGTTGTCCTCAACCTGCTGGAAGGCTGTGAGCACGGTTTGCTTGTAGGTGGCTGAGTCGCGATCGAAGTCGGCGATGGCCTCTTCTTTGAGGCCGCGGCGGCGGCCTGCGTCGAAGAATGTTTCGGCGAGACCCGGGCCGAGCGAATAGAGGACGCTGGAGGGGTTGAAGAGCGAGGTGAGTGCGGTGCTCTCGAATCCGGCGGCGGCGGTGAAGTTGAGCGAGGGGTAGAAGGCGGCCTGAGCGATGCCGATGGCTTCGTTACCTTCGGCGGCACGGCGCTCGGCGGCGGCGATGTCGGGACGGCGTTCGAGGAGAGCGGAAGGAAGGCCGGGTGGGATGACGGGCGGCTCGGCGCTGACGGGAAGCGGAGAGTAGGGGATGGTGAGGGAGGCGGGCGGTTGGCCGATGAGGTTGGCGATGGCGTGCTCGTATTGGGCGCGCTCGATGCCGATGTCGGCGGCTTCAACTTTGGCTGCCTGAAGCTGCGTTTCGGCCTGGGTGACATCGCTTTTTACGGCGATGCCGCCGTTGAAACGATTGGTGGTGATGCGCAGAGCATTTTGATATTGCACGACAGTGTCGTTGAGGAGCTTCTGCTCGGCATCGTCGATGCGGAGATTGAAGTAGTCGAGTGCGAGCTCGGTCTGGAGCGAGAGCAGAGCGTCGATGCGGTCGGCGGCGGTGGCCTGCGCCTCCTCGCGGCCGGCGGCGATGTTGCGATGGATGCTGCCCCAGAGATCGACCTCGTAGCTGGCCTCGAACGGGAGCTGGATGTCGGCTACGTTGCTGCTGGATCCGGAGTTGAAGTATGGCCTGTTGGCGGAGTCGCGCTCGCCGACGATGAGAGGATCGAGGCCGAGGGTGGGGAAGCGCGCGGCGTTGCGGACGCGAATCTCGGCGCGGGCGGCGCGGAGGTTGGCATCGGCTTCGCGCAGGGTCTGGTTTGCTGTCTCGACCTGCGGCTCAAGTTTGTCCAGCTCGGGATCGTTGAAGACCGTCCACCATGTGCCGCGGGGAATGGTGTCGGCGGGTTTCGCGGTTTGCCAGCCGGGCGTGTTGGGTGCGGCGGATTCCTTGAAGGCGTTAGGGCCTGTCTCGTTGTAGGCGGGCGGCGGGGGCATGTTGGGGACGACATATTTTGGGCCGACGCGGCAGCCGGCGAGCAGAAGCGGCACGGCGCAGAGCGCAAGTCTGGAGGCGTGTCGACTCATTGGGCTACTCATTGGGCTAGTCATGGGGCTGGGGCTCCGCGGTCTGCGACGCGCACGGGTTGACCTTCAGCAATGGAGTCGATGGGATCGAGAATGATGTTGTCGCTGGGCTGGAGGCCGGAGGCGATCTCGAGCGTGGCGCCGTTGTCCTTGGCAATGGTGACCGGCTGCAGGTGCACGCGGCCGTCGCGCAGCAGAGCGACTTGCAGGCCTTCGGAGCGGAAGAGAAGCGCATTGGCCGGGACGGAGAGGCTTGCGTGCTGATGCGGCAGCTTGAAGTGGACGAAGACATAGGCGCCGGGGAGCAGCTGGCCCTGCGGGTTGTCGACGTCGACCTCGACGTTGAGCGTGCGGGAGGCCATGTCAATGGAATTTGAGTTGCGCGCCACGCGACCGGTGAAGGGCTGGCCCGGGTACTCGTCAAGCGTGAGCGTGGCGGTATCGCCGTCATGGATGTCGGGCGCGTAGATCTCGGGCACGGCGACGAAAATACGCAGCTTGCCGATGGCGGCGATGCGGAAGAGGTCTTTGGGTTGGGCGCTGCCCGCGCCGGCGTCGATGAGGTCACCGATATCGGTGTTGCGCGCTGTGACGATGCCGGCGAACGGAGCATAGATGCGCTCGAAGGACTGGAGCTGCTGCAGGCGGCGGACATTGGCGGAGGCCGCGTCTACCGCGGCTCTCTTTGCGGCGGCGCCGCTGACGGCAACGTCGGTTTCCTGCTTGGAGACGGAATCGGATTTGAGTAAATTCTGGTAGCGCTCGGAGGTGGTGTCGGCGAGGGCGAGATCGGCTTGTGCGCTTTTGAGATTGGCTTGAGAGACCTGGAGCTGCTGATCGACCTCGGGAGTTTCGATGATGGCCATGAGCTGGCCCTTGGCGACGTGCTGGCCGATGTCGACGAAAAACTGCTTGAGATAACCGTTGGTGCGGGCGTAGATGGGAGTGTCGTTGAAGGCTTGCGTGTTGCCAGGAAGAGCGATCTCGGAGGCTTCGCCGGTGATGGAAGGATGCGTGACGTTGACGGTGAGCTCGGCGTTGGAGCTGGCGGCCTGATCGAGGTGACGCTCGTCGGAAGCGCGTGAGAGCAGACCCCAGACGACGCCGATCAAGATGATGGCGGCGACCACGATGAGGGCGATCCAGACGCCGGAAGAGATGCGTTGCGGCGCGGGAAGCGCGCGGTCGGGGTCAGGATGCGGCGGGATGGGTGGAAGCGATGCGTCGGAAGCTCGGGTCGAGGATGAGGTCGTCTCGGTATTGATGTCGATCGGCATGATTACTTTCTCCAGCCCGGGCCTGTCAGGCGAGTGCGGGTCGTTCCTCTTGAGCGGGCTCGGATGTGGGTTCGGGGCGTCCGCGGCCGTGGAGCAACGCGAAGACCGCAGGGACGAAGATCAAGGTGGCAACAGTGGCGAGGGTGAGGCCGCCGATCACGGCGCGGCCTAGCGGAGCGTTCTGCTCGCCGCCTTCACCGACGCCGAGCGCCATCGGCACCATGCCGATAATCATGGCGAGCGCGGTCATGAGCACGGGGCGGAAGCGGGTGGCACCGGCGTCGATGGCAGAGCGGATAGCGTCGCCGGTTTCGTGGAGACGATCTTTGGCGAAGGCGATGACGAGAATCGAGTTGGCGGTGGCGACGCCCATGCACATGATGGCGCCCATGAGCGCGGGAACGGAGAGCGTGGTTCGCGTGAAGAAGAGAATCAGGACGATGCCTGAGATGGCAGCGGGCAAGGCCGTGATGATGATGAACGGATCGAGCCAGGACTGGAAGTTGACCACGATGAGCAGGTAGACAAGCACGACGGAGAACAGGAGACCGAAGAGCAGGTTGATGTAGGAGGCGTGCATTGTCTCAACCTGGCCACGCATGTGAATGAAGTTGCCGCGCGTAAGGGCGCCGCTGTTGCGGTCGATGATGCGCTGGACGTCGTGGGCGACGGCGCCGAGATCGCGGTCCTGCACGTTGGCGTAGAGGTCCAGCGTGCGGCGGATGTTGTAGTGCGAGACGACGGGCATCTCGGAGGAGCGGGACAAGGTTGCGACGTCGGCGAGGATCTCCGGATGCGTGGCTCCGGTTGCGGTTATGGGGATGTTCTGGAGGTCCTGCAGCGATTGAATGCGGTACTGCGGGCTCTCCGCCACGATGCTGTAGAGCACGCCGTTGCGGTCGTTGAGGAAGTACATAGGCGTGAGCTGCGAGGAGCCGGAGAGGATGTTCAACACGGAAGAGCCTACGTCGCGCTCGCTGTAGCCACCGTTCTGCGCCTTGGTGCGGTCGACGTTAAGGTCGAGTACAGGATAGTCGTCGGGCTGTTGAAGACGAACGTCGACGAGGCCGGGAACCTGGCGCATCTGCTGGAGGATGCTGTCCGCAACCTTGCGATTGCCGGCGCTGTCATTGCCATCAATCTGGACGTCTATGGGAGCGGGAAGGCCGAAGTTGAGGATCTGGGAGACGATGTCGGAGGGAAGGAAGTAGAAGGTAGTTCCGGGGAACTGGCTGGGCAGCTTGCGGCGGAGATCGCGAACGAAGTCGGCTGTAGGGCGATGATTGCCTTTCAAGGAGACGATGATATCGGCGTCGGCGGCGCCAAATGTGCCGTCGGTGGCGTGCTGTGTGTTCAGCGGCGAATATGGAAGGCCGATGTTGTCGAGGATGTTGTCCATCTGGGAAGGCGGGATTGACGCGCGTATCGAGTTCTCCACCTCATCGCAGAGGCGCGCGGTTTCTTCGATACGGGTGCCGGTCTTGGCGCGGACGTGGAGGGTGAAGGAACCGTTATCCGAGGAGGGGAAGAAGTTCTGGCCGAGGAAGGGAATCAGCAGGAGAGCAAGAGAGCTGCAGCCGATGAAGGCGGGGATGAAGAGCTTGCGGGCGCGAACGATTCGCTCAAGCAGCGAGGCGTAATCGGCGCGAACGCGTTCGAAGCCGCGCTCAAAGGAGCGCTGGAACCGGACGAGCGGGTTGCGTGAAGCTGGCGCATGGCGGGCATGCACTTTGAGCAGATACATTGCCAGCGTGGGGACCAGCGTTCGCGAGAGCAAGTAGGACGCGAGCATGGCGAAGACGACCGCCTCCGCCAGGGGGACGAAGAGGTAGCGTGAGACGCCGGAGAGGAAGAACATCGGCAAAAAGACGATGCAGATGCAGAGGGTGGATACGAGTGCGGGAGTTGCAATCTGCGCTGCGCCTTCAAGGATGGAGTCGTAGAGGGGGTGGCCTTCTTCGAGATAACGCTCGATGTTCTCGATGGTGACGGTCGCGTCGTCGACGAGGATGCCGACGGCGAGTGCGAGGCCACCGAGCGTCATGATGTTGATGGTCTCGCCGAGCAGGCCGAGGATAATGATCGAGGCGAGGATCGACAGAGGGATGGAGACGGCGATGATGAGCGTGGAGCGCCAGGAGCCGAGGAAGAGCAGGATCATCAGGCCGGTAAGCACGGCGGCGATGATGGCTTCGCGGACGACGCCGTCGATCGATCCGCGAACAAAGATCGATTGATCGTTGATGGGTGTGATCTTAAGGTTTGGTGGAAGCCCGGATTCGACCCGGGGCAGCTTGCCGAGAACGCCTTTGACGACGCTGAGAGTGGAAGCGGAGCCGGATTTATAGACGCTCAACAGAACACCGCGATGGCCGTTCTGGCGAACGACATTGGTCTGGGGGATGCTGCCGTCGGCGACGGTCGCGACATCGCGAACATAGACCGTGGCGCCGTTGACCTGTTTGATGGGCAAGTTACCGAGACCCTGAATGGTGGGCGGGCTGCTGTTCAGGCGAATGTCATATTCGGTGGAACCGATTTTGGCGGTTCCGCCGGGTTCGACGACGTTCTGCTGTGCCATCGCGTTCAAGACGTCGGACGGCGAGAGGCCCTTGGCTTGTAGCAGTTTGGGGTCAAGGTAGAGCATGATGGAGCGCTGGCGGCCACCGTAGACGGCGGGAAGAACGGCTCCTGGAGTGGTCACCAACTGCGGACGAATGAAATTGGTGCCGTAGTCGTTGAGCGATTGCTCGGAGAGGCCCTGGCCGGAGAGGCCGAGCTGGAGGATTGGAACGGTGGAGGCGGAGAAGTCGATGATTTCCGGCGGCAGCATACCCGGCGGGAGCCGCTTGATCATCAACTCGGAGACGGCGGAGACCTGGGAGTTGGCGGTGTCGAGCGACGCGCCTGGCTGGAGGTAAACGCGAACGATCGCCTCGCCGTTGAGTGTGGTCGACTCAGTGTGCTGGATGTTGTCGACCAGTGTGGTGAGCCCATTTTCAAAGGGCGTGGTGACGCGGCCTTCCATCTCTTCGGGACTGAGACCGGTGTACTGCCAGGCGATGGAGACGACAGGGATATTGATGGTCGGGAAGATGTCGGTGGGCGTGCGAAGGATGACCACAGGCGCGGCGATCAGGATAAGGATCGCCAACACAATGAAGGTATAGGGCCGATTGAGGGCCAGCCGCACAATCCACATGCTGAGGTGTCTCCGAGGACAGAGGAACGTCCCGCTAAAAGGACATCGTTAATACTATGGACATGACCGGCAGAGGTTTGGTTTCACAGGTCTTTCCGGCTGGAAGCATAGGTCAGACCGATAGTATGGCTCTATGGAGTTGCGGCATCTGCGATATTTTGAGGCGGTGGCGGACTTTGGCAGCCTTACAGCCGCATCGCGAAGGCTGCACATTGCACAGTCTTCGATCAGCGAGCAGATTGGCAACCTGGAGCAGGAGCTCGGTTGCGTACTGCTCGACCGTTCGGGCAGGAAGGTGCGGTTGACTGCGCAGGGAACGGTGTTCCTGGCGGAGGCTCGGCGCACGCTGGAGGCTGCGCAGCGGGCTGTGGATGTTACGCAGCGCTCGATGCGGGGTGAGGCGGGGACACTGGCCATCGGGTTCTTTCTGTCGGGGGCGGGCGGCTTCTTTCCGCGCGCCATCCGTGAGTTTCGGCGGCTGCGGCCGGGCATCCGGTTGTCGCTGATGGAGATGCCCACGGTTGAACAGATTGCTGCGCTGGAGGAGGGCCGGATCGATGTAGGGCTGACGCGACCGTTGCAGCCGCCGGCTGACGGGCTGCTGCGGTCGGAGCTGCTCTATCGCGATCCTGTGGTGGTTGCGATGCGACCGGACCATCCGCTGGCGCGGCGCACGGTGAAGGCGGGGGCTCTGGCAGGGGAACGGCTGGTACTGGCCGATCGAAATGCGAACACGGGATTCTTCGACAGCATCGTTTCTCTGTGCGCAGCTGAGGGATTTTCGCCGCAGATTGTGAACACCTCGGCTACGTGGTCGGGTGTGCTGACACTGGTGGAGGCGGGTGAGGGGATCGCACTGGTGCCTGCGGGCGTCAAGAATCTGCGCATGCGCGGGTTGGTCTTTCGGCCGCTTGGGCCGGGCGCGCTGTCGCTGGGAATTGCAGCGGTTTGGAATCCACGTAATGAAGGGCCGGCGTTGATCGAGTTCCTGCGCCTGCTGCGCGAGCATCGCAGCCGGATGGGACGGAAGAACGAAATCTGACGGCAAGAGATTGAATATGACTGCCTAAGCAAACTCCGCTTGAGCGCATGGCGTCTATGCGCATAGGGGTCCGGACGGCTCCTGCAAGAAGGAGCAGCTATGAATACGTCGGACGTGCTGGTGGAGAAGTTGATCGACTGGGGTGTGGATACCATCTTCGGTTTGCCGGGAGATGGCATCAACGGTGTGATGGAGGCGCTGCGGAAAGCACAGAAGAAGATTCGCTTCATTCATGTGCGGCACGAGGAGTCGGCTGCATTTATGGCGTGTGCCTACGCCAAGTTCACGGGGAGGCTGGGCGTGTGCCTGGCTACATCGGGACCCGGTGGGATTCATCTGCTGAATGGGCTGTATGACGCAAAGATGGATCAGCAGCCGGTGCTCGCGATTACGGGCATGCAGTTCAACGATGTGACGGGAACCTTTGGGCAGCAGGATGTGGAACTCGACAAGTTGTTTATGGACGTCGCGTGCTACAACGAGCGCGTGATGAGCCCGCCGCATATGGAGTCGGTGGCGGACCTTGCAATTCGCTCGGCGCTCGACAAGCGGCAGGTTGCGCACATTACGATTCCAATCGATGTGCAGCTTGCGGAGGTTGGCAAGCGCGAGCGCTCGGAGCGCAACAGGCCGCACCATACGTCGTCGATCTCGGCGATCACCGGCAACGTGCCGGCGCCTGAGGACCTGAAGGCAGCGGCTGCGGTGATCAAGGAAGGCAAGCGCATTGCGATTCTTGCGGGGCAGGGAGCGTTGCATGCAGGCGAGGAGCTGATTCAGTTGGCGGAGTTGCTGGGCGCGCCGATTGTGAAGCCCCTGCTAGGCAAGGGGTGTGTTCCGGACGACTCGCCGTATACGACGGGCGGCATCGGGTTGCTGGGAACGAAGCCTTCGGAAGATGTTATGGAGGAGTGCGACACGCTGATCATGGTGGGCACGTCGTATCCGTATATCGAGTACCTGCCCAAGCCGGGAGATTGTAAATTCATCCAGATCGACTCGAATGCACAACGCATTGGGTTGCGTGTTCCGGTTGAGGTCGGGCTGGTAGGAGATTCGAAGAAGACGCTCAAGATGCTGCTGCCGCTGCTTAAACGCAATGGCTACAGGCGATTTCTGGAGCGTGCGCAGAAAGGAATGAAGGAGTGGGATACGACGATTGAAAAGGAAGGCACCAACCCGGCGATGCCGATGAAACCGCAGGTAGTCGGGTGGGAGCTGGGCAAGCGCACGAAGGAGAACGCGATCATCGTGTCGGATTCGGGCACCAATACGACCGTGTGGGCGCGCTATATGAAGGCGAAGAAGGGGCAGATGCACTCGTGCTCGGGCAATCTGGCGACGATGGCGTGTGGAATGCCTTACGCCATCGCGGCACAGGTTGCCTTTCCTGACCGGCAGGTGATCGCTGTGGTGGGCGATGGCGGCTTCACGATGCTGATGGGCGAGATTATTACGGCGGTGGCTTACAAGTTGCCGATCAAGTTCGTGATCATCAAGAACGACACGCTGGGCCAGATCAAATGGGAGCAGATGGTCTTTGAAGGGAATCCGGAGTATCAGTGCGAGCTGTTCCCGATCGACTTTGTTGCGTTGGCGAAGGCGGTTGGAGCGAGTGGCGTGCGCATCGATGATCCGAAGACCGCGGGCGCGCAGTTCGACAAGGCGCTGGCGATGCCGGGGCCGGTGATTATCGAGGCGGTTGTCGACCAGTACACGGCAATGCTGCCGGCGAAGATCACGCCCGAGCAGGCGTTGAAGTTCTCCGAGGCGCTGCTGCGCGGGGAGCCGCATCGTCTCCGCATTGCGCTGACGGCCGCAAGCGATACGGTGCGCCAGATTGTATAGCGTGTCTGGAATGGTTCTCTGGTCGCGCAGGCTGCGCAGCTTTCGTGTGCTTGTATTTCGCGTGTGTTCCCGATGATCTCTTCTGAGCCGAAGATTGTAAGCACGACGGCGACGGCTTACACGATCCCGACGGATGCGCCGGAGGGTGACGGCACGTTTGCGTGGGATTCGACGACGATGATTGTGGTTGAGATTGGGTGCGAGGGTGTGAAGGGCGTTGGTTACACGTACTCGCATACGACGGCTGCGCCGCTGGCACGCGAGCTGATGAAGAAGCATGTCGAAGGGCAGAGCCCGTTCGATACGAATGCACTATTTTCAGCGATGCGAAAGACGCAGCGTAATTATGGGCGGGATGGAATTGCTGCGATGGCCCTATCGGCGATCGATATTGCGCTGTGGGATTTGAAGGCGAAGCTGATGAAACAGCCGCTGTGCAGAGTGCTCGGGCAAATGAGGGAAGGCGTGCCGGTGTATGGATCGGGCGGATTTACGACGTACTCGGACACGCAGCTTCGCGAGCAGCTGGGTGGATGGGCGAGCGAGGGGATTCCGCGCGTGAAGATGAAGATCGGGACACATCCCGAGGATGATCTTCGCCGCGTGAAGGAGGCGCGCGAGGCGATTGCAGATGGGACGGAGCTGTTTGTAGATGCGAATGGAGCGTACTCGCGCAAGCAGGCGCTGCGCTTCGCGGAGCAGTTTGCCGGCGAGTTCAACGTGACGTGGTTCGAAGAGCCGGTTAGCTCGGATGACCTTGCCGGATTGCATCTGCTGCGCGATCGTGCTCCAGCGGGGATGGATATCGCCGCGGGCGAGTATGGATGGACCGCGATGTACCTGCGCAACATGATCGAGGCGGAGGCTGTGGATGTGATTCAGGCGGATGCGACGCGATGCGGCGGTGTGACGGGCTTTATGGATGCGGCGGCGATTGCCGATGCTCATCCGCTGCCGCTGTCGGCGCACTGTGGACCGTCGGTTCATCTGCATCTTGGGTGTGCGGCGCGGCCGCTACGGCATGTGGAATATTTTCACGATCATGTTCGCATCGAGAAGATGCTGTTCGACGGATTCCGCGCGCCGAAGGATGGAGTGATGTATCCCGATCTGTCGCGGCCCGGGATGGGGTTGGAGTTCAAGCATGCGGACGCGGAGCGTTATCGCGATGATGTGTGAATTTACGATGCGGAGTCTGCGATGAATCTTCCCGACACTTCTCCGCGCGCGTTGCTTGAGCATCTGCCCGCATCGATGGTTGGGCCTGCGGAGCTGGCGCTGAGACATATACAGCGCGGTTGCTTTCAGCGATCGATGTCGCTGCTGGTGATGGGCAGCAGCTTAGTGAGCGCGCTCGAGGTAGGTTACGAGCACTATCGCGGCGGCTATTCGAACCCGGTGATGTATACGCCGGTGATGCTTTCGAGTGCGTTGACAGTGGCTGCGGGAGGAGCGATCCTCAGCCGGCGGATGGCGACGACCTGGATGCGCTGGCTGAGCTTTGTGACGCTGGCCGATGGAGTTATCGGATTTGGATTTCATATTCGCGGCGTGGCTCGCAAGCCGGGTGGATGGCGGATGCCGGTCACGAATATTGTGATGGGGCCGCCGCTCTTTGCGCCGCTGCTGTTTGGAACGAGCGCGTATCTGGGCGTGATCGCTTCGTATTTGCAGCGTGAGGAGGATATGGAGCGGTTTGGACGAGCGCGGAGCGGTGTGGTCGAGATGAGTTCGAGGCTGCGCAAGGCCGACTTCCGAGAGGACATCCGGACGGGTCGCTTTCAGAAGCATTTGTGCAAGGTTGCGGCAGTGTGGACGCTGTGCTCGGGGATGGAGAGCTGGTACTCACACTACAAGGACAATTTTAAGTACAAGGTGCAGTGGTCACCGATTCTTCTGACGCCCTTGATGCTGTTGGCGACACTGGGTTCGCTGAGGAGCAAGCGAATGGCGAATACGTTGCTGCCGGCAGCGTCAGCCGTGTTGATGCTCGATGGTGTGGTTGGAACCGGGTATCACGTTCGAGGGATACTGCGACGGTCCGGCGGCAGCAAGAAGCCGCTCTACAACATCCTGTATGGACCGCCGATTTTTGCGCCGATGTTGTTTGCGGCGTGTGGGCTGCTGGGAGCCTTGGCCTATCTAATGCGGCGGGAGCGTTGATCGATGACAGACAGGGAGAGGGTTAAGGGCGAACGCGAGCCGCTGAGGGATCCGGCGACGGGAGCAGCTTTGCCTCAGCGCGAACAGCCTGGTTATTATCCGGGGTTTAGCACGCTGAGTCAGAAAAAATATTGGGATGCGACGACACGCAAAGTGGTGGAAGAGCGCGTGGCTGGGCACAGGTTGGGGCAGAAGTCGATTCGCTTCTTTACGCATGCTGAGGCTGCAACTATGCTGGCGGTTGTCGACCGTATTATGCCGCAAGAGGATCGCACGGAAGAGCGGCGCATTCCGATTCTGCCGGGGATCGATGAGCGGCTGTATGAGAACCGGTTGGAGGGATTTCGATTTGAGGATATGCCGCCGGACCAGGAGGCGTATCGTCTTGCCGCGCGCGCGTTTGAGCAGATGGCGCAGACGCTGCACGGAATCTCATTCCACGAGATTTCTATTCGAGAGCAGGAGAGAATTCTGCGGTCGGTGCATGATGCAAAGCCGCTTGCTGCGATCGAACTTTGGAAGCAGATGAACGTGGAGCGGTTCTGGGCGCTGCTGGTTAGCGATGTAGTAGCCGTGTATTACGCGCATCCTTGGGCGTGGGATGAGGTGGGTTTTGGCGGACCGGCGTATCCGCGTGGATATATGCGGTTGGAAGAGGGTGAGCCTGAGCCTTGGGAGGTGCGTGAACAGAGGTATGAGTGGGTGGCTCCGGCGGATTCGATTAGCGATGTTGAGGAGCCGAATGGAACGGACAAGGAGCACCAGACGTATCCGGGGCAGGGAGGGACGCATTGAGTTTGTTCGAGTACAATGCGCCGCTGTTGGGCGACGTTGGCAAGCCCGGCAAGCCGGAGGACGATGTGCACCGGTTGGGGTCGATGCAGCAGATCAAAGTGGCGCCGCCGCGTTTCAAGGACAGCGATCTGATCGATTATGCGATCGTCGGCGTGGGTTCTGCCGGTGGTGTGTTGTTGCAGCGGCTGGCGCGGGCTGGATTCAAGGTTGTGGGGTTTGAGGCGGGGCCGTTCTGGGATACAGAGCGAGATTGGGTTTCGGATGAAGCGGGGTCACACAAGCTGTATTGGAATGACCTGCGAATCACAGGCGGCGAGCATCCGGTGGCGCTGGGTGCGAACAATAGTGGGAAGGGCGTTGGCGGTGGCTCTGTGCATTGGGCGTCGTTTGTGCCGAGATTTCATCCTTCGGACTTTGAGGTTTATACGCGCGATGGTGTGGGCGCGGACTGGCCCATCAGTTATGAGGAGATTGAGCCTTACTACGAATTGCTCGAGCAGGAGATGCCTGTGGCCGGGCCGGCGCGGTATCCGTGGGGCAAACCACATGGGCATCCGTATGCGCCGCATCCGATGGGGGGCGTGGGCGATACGCTGATCAAGGGATGCACGAAGCTGGGAATCCCGGTGAGTGCGGGCGGGCCGGTGGCGATTCTTTCGGCGTCGCATGGCGACCGACCGCACTGCATCTATCGAGGATTCTGCATCCAGGGATGCAAGGTCGGGGCGAAGGCTTCGACGCTGGTGACGCACGTTCCTGATGCGTTGAAGAATGGTGCGGAGATTCGCGACAACTGCATGGTGGCGCGGGTTTCGATGGGCAAGGATGGACGGACGGATGGCGTCGTGTACTTCGATGCGGAGGGGAAGGAGCACTTTCAACGCGCACGCGCGGTGATTGTGTGCGGGTATGCGATTGAGACGCCGCGGCTGCTGCTGAACTCGGCGTGTCCTGGACATGAGCGAGGGCTGGCGAACTCTTCAGGGACGCTGGGGAAATATCTGATGGTGCAGGCGGGGAATGTAATTCTGGGGCGATTTGAAGAGTTGATTCGGATGTATAAGGCTCCGCCGGCGCATGCGTTGACTGAGGAGTTTTATGAGACGGATCCGAAGCACGACTTTGCGCGCGGGTTTGCGGTGCAGACAGTTGGGCCGCTCCCGATTGCGTTTGCCAAGCAAATGATGGCTTCGAAAGGCGTGTGGGGCTGGGGGATGCGGCGCGCCATGATGGAGTACAACCGCTGGTCGGCGCTGGGCCTGCTGGGCGAGATTCTGCCGTGGGAGGACAACCGCATTGAGCTTGCCGATGGACGCGAGGGACGCCATGATGCGCGCGATCGCTTTGGCCTGCCGGTGGCTCAGGTGACGTTCAGTCTCAAGGACAACGACAAGAAGATGATTGAGTTCGGCAAGAATAAGGTGATGGAGATTATGTGGGCTGCGGGTGCAGTGGAGGTTGTGCAGGAGGCGCGTTATGCGCACCTGGTGGGTGCATGCCGAATGAGCAAGACGCCAGATGCGGGTGTGTGTGATAAATTCGGCCGCACGTGGGACGTGCCGAACCTGTTTGTGATGGATGGATCGGTGATGCCGACGCAGGGTTCAGCGAACCCTGGGCTTACGATTCAGGCGCTGGCGGCGCGGACGGCGGATTACCTGATCTCGCAGAATGATGCGATCTTCACGAGCAGCCTCCGCGATATGACGGAGCCGCCGTGCCGCAAGTCGCTCGCACCGCCGGGAACGTTCCGACATGGAATTCCGCATCTGCGCTGAAGGCACCGCGGTGTTGCTGCGATCCTTTCTCAGTCATTCGCTCGACGGACGACACGTGCATTCAACACTGCTACCCTGTGAGTACTGAGCAGCGACAGCATGACAAGAATGTGTATGCGTCGAGAGCCGTGCAGTGAGGCGTATCCCAAATATTGTTGTTGAGGAGACTAAGGGGTAATGGATGAAATTTTCTTGCAGTCGCCGCATCGGCGTTGGAATCCGCTAAAAGGCGAGTGGGTGCTGGTTTCGCCGCATCGCACGCAGCGGCCGTGGCAGGGGCAGACGGAGGAGATCGTGGCGGCGCCGTCGCTGAGCTACGATCCAAACTGCTATCTGTGCCCTGGAAATGTACGCGCAAACGGTGAGCACACGCCGAGGTACACGGAGACCTTTGTCTTTGAAAATGATTTTGCTGCGCTGAAGCCTGGAGTGGCGAAGGCGAGCTTCGATGCAGAACATGCGGGACTGCTGCGTGCAGAGACAGAGCGGGGCGTATGCCGTGTGTTGTGCTTCGATCCGCGGCATGATCTGACGCTGGCCACGATGGAGCTAGCGGGGATTCGGCGCGTTGTTGAGATGTGGGCGGAGCAGGAGTCGGAGCTGGGCGCGCGTAAAGATATTGGCTACGTGCAGATTTTTGAGAACCGTGGCGCGATGATGGGCGCGAGCAATCCGCATCCGCATGGCCAGATCTGGGCGACGGAGCATCTTCCGAATGAGCCGGCGTTGGAGCTTGCGGCGCAGCGAGAGTATCTGGCGAAACATGGTGTGGCGCTGCTGGCAGCGTATCTTCGGGCAGAGTTAAAGGCACGCGAGCGCGTGGTTGCGGAGAATGCGGCGTGGGTCGCGCTGGTTCCGTTTTGGGCGGTGTGGCCGTTTGAGGTGCTGCTGCTGCCGCGTGAGGCCGTGGCGCGAGTGAACGAGATGGATAGGGCGCAGCGCGCGGGACTGGCGGAGATCTTGCAGTCGGTGACGCGCGCCTACAACAGAGTCTTCGACGCTCCGTTTCCGTATTCGATGGGGCTGCATCCGGCGCCGAGCGATGGAGAGGAGCATCCGGAGTGGACACTGCATGCGCATTTTTATCCGCCGCTGCTGCGCTCGGCGACGGTGCGGAAGTTTATGGTGGGCTTTGAGCTGTTGGGTTCGCCACAACGAGACATTACGCCGGAGAGCGCAGCTGCAACGTTGCGTGCAGCGCTGGCGAGAGCAGAGGAGCAGTCCAAGCGATGAATGTTCTGGTTACGGGTGGCGCGGGGTACATCGGCGGTACGGTTGCGACGATTCTCATCCGCGCCGGGCATCGCGTAACGATTCTGGACAATCTTTGCCACAGCCGGCGCGAGGCAGTCCCGGAGGGCGCGGAGTTTGTCGAGGCCGACGTTGCGGACCGGCCGCGTGTGGAGGCGCTGCTGCGGGAGCTGCGGCCAGACGGCGTGCTGCACTTTGCAGCGTTGATTGAGGCGGGCGAGAGCATGCAGAAGCCAGAGATCTACTTTCGCAACAACACGGCGTCGACGCTGGCCCTGCTGGAGGCGATGCAGGCGACGGGTGTGCAGCGACTGGTGTTTTCGTCGACGGCGGCGGTTTATGGCGAGCCGAAGTCGACGCCGATCGAAGAGACGGCAGAGCTTGCGCCGACGAACGCGTATGGCGAATCGAAGCTGCTGGTTGAGCACATGCTGCGCTGGTTTCATCGCATTCATGGGTTGCGCTATGCGTCGCTGCGGTACTTCAACGTTGCCGGCGCGCTGCCGGGGCGTGGCGAGGCGCATGAACCCGAGACCCATCTGATTCCGTTAATTCTGGATGTTGCACTGGGGCGGCGTGCGAGCATCTCGGTCTATGGAGACGATTATCCGACGCCGGATGGCACATGCATTCGCGATTACATTCATGTCGTCGATCTGGCCGACGCGCACATTCTGGCAATGAATGCGCTGGAGGAGCGCGATCGTTTGATTCTGAATCTGGGCAATGGCAATGGCTTCTCGGTGAAGGAGGTTGTCGAGGCAGCGCGGCGCGTGACCGGCCATCCGATTCCTGTGGAGCTGAAGCCGAGGCGGCCGGGCGATCCGGCGCGGCTGGTCGCGAGCTCCGAGCGTGCGAAGAGGGAGCTGGAATGGCAGCCGCGGTTTCCGCAGCTCGATGAGATTCTTGCGAGCGCGTGGGAGTGGCATCAGCAGCGCTATCGCGATTGAATTGTGCAGCTAGGAATGTGTTTGCAGGCGCGAAGCGGACGACGGCTCGTTGAGCGCCGCCGCCCGTGGTTGGGATGAGGCGCCTACTGCTTTACGAAGACGCCTGTGGTCTTTTCTGTCTGCTGTCCGGGCGTCCATGAGACGTCAGTGAATGACTTTCCGTCGGCTGCAAGAGTTTGATATCCCTCGCCGATGGCTTTGCCGTTGAGTGCGACGGTGTAGTCCATGCGGTGTGGTGAGACCTGTTTGATGGACACGGTCATTCCGGCAGAGACGGTCGGGCCGGTGATGGGCAGCGGAGTTCCGTCCGGTTTGCCGTGGACGGTTTCCTTGTATCCGGGAAGGTCCCAGTTGATGGTTCCATCGCTGCCACTGGAGATGATCCATGAGTCGGGGACCGAAACGGACACCTTAGTCGACTTCCATTTTCCTGCGAAGCCTGAGGCGCCGGAGACGCGGGTGTAGACAGTGGAGTCGTCGAACTTTGTGCCGTCAGGACGTGTGCCGCTCGAGCGGTCGGTCAACGTCTTCCCGTCTGGTGAGAGCGTTTCCTGTGTTGTGGCTCTGACTTTGTCCTTGAACCTGCTGACGAGAGTGAGCTCATGGTCGCCGTTGGCGGTTACGGAAAGGGTGTCGTCGGGGGAGATCGTCTTGTAGGGCTTGCCGTCGGGAGCAAAGTCGAAGCTGATGGCGCCGTCGGTGTAGTGCCACACTCCGTTGGCGGTCTTCGAGTAGGTGAAGGATGGGCCGGTGAGGTGGCTCTTGTTGAGATCGAGCTTCCATGTGCCGTCCCAGGGGGTGGAGGCGAACGCGGAGCCGGTGAGGGCCGCGCAGGTGAGTGCAGTCGCGAGCAGCTTGTGCATAGGGCTTCCTTGTAGATTTTTGTGGCCTCGCGGAGTTCTACACCCCGGCATTGTCGTGGGCAAGCGAATTCGGAGCGGCAGAAATGTAGCGACACGCTGCTGCTTAACCGATTGTTTGGGCGACAATCGCACAGCAAATCATATCTACGACTGATTAAGTCCTATTTAATGAACTAGAGTAGCTAGATATAGGACTCATAAGGTCGCTATTACAGCGACGGCGCATGAATTGAGGGCTCGCGCACGACAGGGGCAGGGTGGCGCGCGAGGGCGAGCCGGCCGGAGACGACAAAGGAACAGAAGATCGTGAAGAAGACTCAGAGGATGCGGGGCGGCTTTGGTGGAAATGGGTCGAGAGTGATCGCGCTGGCTACGATGGCGGCGTATGCCGCGATGGGGCGCATGGATGCGCGCGGGCAGCAGGTAATCGCGGAGATGCCGAAGGAATCGGCTCCGGTGCAACTTCCGGTGCGGCGGTTTCACATCGTTGCTGGACAACTGGATGCGGCGCTGGAAGGATTCCGTCAGCAGAGCGGCGTTGCGCTGAAGCTGGAGATTACGGAGGCTCAGCTCGCTGGCTTTCATACGGGCGGGGTGCAGGGCTTATACACGACCGAGGCGGCCCTGCGCGCGTTGCTGGCGGGGACTGGACTGAGCTTCAGCTTCGAGGGGGCCGCCGCGGTCTCGGTGGGGCTGCACCATGCGGACACGGTAGATGTGACGGCGCAGACGCAGGATGCGGTTTCGATGGGCAAGTTTACGGAGAGCCTGATCGATACTCCACAGACGATTGCGGTTGTGCCGGAGTTCGTGCTGCACGATCAGCAGAATCGCACGCTGACGGACGCGATCCGCAACGTGCCGGGCATCAGCCTTGCGGCGGGTGAGAGCGGAGCGCAGGGAGACAACCTGACGATCCGCGGCTTCACGGCGCGCAACGATATCTTCCTCGACGGCATTCGCGACTTCGGCAGCTACTACCGCGACAGCTTCAACGACGACCAGGTGGAGGTGCTGGAGGGGCCGGCGGGCGTGGAGTTCGGGCGCGGATCGACGGGCGGCGTCATCAACCAGGAGAGCAAGGTTCCGGCAGCGGATAAGTTCGTCAGGGTCGATACGGAGTTTGGCACGGATGCGACGCGCCGCATTACGGCGGACATCAACGAACCGCTGGCGGATACGGCGAGAGACTCGGCGTTCCGGGCGAACATGGTGGCGACCGAAGGCGGTGTCGCAGGAAGGCCGTATGCGGAGAATCGACGCTTCGGGCTGGCGCCGTCGATCAGCTTTGGGATGAATAAGCCGGCGCGGCTGACGATCAGCTACTTTCACTTTACGGAGAGCGACACGCCGGACTATGGGCTGCCGTGGTTCTTCAATCAGCTTGCGCCGGGCGTGAACCGGCATGCGTACTTCGGTTTTCCCGACGCAAACTATCTGCGCACCAATGATGACATCGTGACGCTGAAGGCGAATCACACGTTTACCGGCAATGTGGATGTGCACACGATTGCGCGATGGGCAAACTATCCGCGCGATGTGCAGATTACAGAGCCGCAGATCTGCTCGAATGCGGGCGTGAGTGTGCCGGTGGGCGGATACGTGGCAGCGCTGCCGACCAGCGCTGTGAACTCGTCGCAGCCGTGTGCTTACGGGATGGCGACGCCGCCTACACAGATTGCGGTGAATCGCAATCAGATCAAGATTAAGAGTGTCGAAAGCGAGCTGTGGGACCAGACCGAGGTGACGACGCAGTTCAAGCTTGCGGGCGTGCGCAATGACTTTGCCGGCGGCGTTGAGGGCGGGCAGGAGATTTCGAACCCGATCAAGTACAGCTACACGGAGAACAGCGTTAATTCCGTGCCTGCGACGAACCTGGCCGATCCGAACCCGAACGATGTCTTTGGGGGCGACGGATATGTGTCCTCGATTACGCACGTAAAGTCGAAGAGCGCTGGAGTGTATTTCGTGGACACGGTGAAGTTCGATCGCTTCATCGAACTTTCGGGCGGCGTTCGTTGGGACTACTTCAATACGCTGTTCAACCTCTACGCTCTGCCGGCGAGCGTTGCGGGGGCCAAGCTGACGACCGCGATTCCGTATATCGATCAGACGGTGCGGCAGCCGAGCTATCGCGCGGCGCTTGTCTTCAAGCCGACATCGCACGGCAGCGTGTACTTCGATTACGGGACGAGCTTCAATCCATCGGCGGAGTCGCTGTCGTTGAGTGTGGCTACGAGTGTGTTGCTGCCGGAGGAGAACGAGACGTACGAGGTGGGCGCGAAGTATGGCGTGATGCACGACCGCGTGCATCTTGAAGGAGCTTGGTTCCGCACGACGAAGAACAACGCGCGTGAGACCGATCCGACCAACTCGAACAACATTGTGCTGGCGGGCAACCAGCTTGTGAAGGGCGTGCAGGCGAGCGCGGTGGGCAGACTGAGTGGAGGAACCGACCTCGTCCTTGGCTATGCGTATCTGGATAGCGCGGTGATCTTTTCGAAGGAGTTTCCGAGCTCTGTCGGATATCCACTGGCTAATGTGCCGAGGCAGACGTTCAACGCTTTTCTGACGCGCAATCTTCCCTGGCGATTGGATGCAGGGCTGGGTGGCAATTACGTTGCTGCGCGCACGGCGAGCTCGACGACACCGTATGTGCCGACCAGTTTTGGGCCGGCGCAGAACTTTGCTGCGGGCAGCGCACCTTGTGGCGCGATGGCGACTACTTGCTATCAGGTACTGTCGACGGCGACGAAGCAAGTGCCGGGATACTGGGTCTTCAACGCCATGCTGAAGCGTCCGGTGACAGACCGGCTGGAGCTGCAGGCTAATGTCTACAACCTGCTGAACCGGTTCTATATCGATCAGCCGCACCCCAGCCATTTGATTCCAGGGGCGGGGCTGAGTGCGCTGATTGGAGCGAACTTCCGGTTTTGAGATGCCAAGGTATGCGCCGAGAGGAGCCGCATGTTGATCACGATTGAGAAGGTGTTGACGGCGGAGCAGGTGACGTTGGCGCGTGCGAAGCTGGCCGCGGCAGCGTGGGTGGATGGACGTGTCACGGCCGGCTACCAGGCGCAGGAGGTGAAGCGCAATGCGCAGATTCCGGAGAGTTCACCGGTGGCCAAGGAGCTGGGCGACCTGATTCTGGCTGGACTGGCGCGGGCGCCGCGGTTTATGTCGGCGGCGCTGCCGCTGCGGGTGTTTCCGCCGATGTTCAACAGCTATGCCGGCGGCCAGACCTTCGGGACCCATGTGGATACAGCGATTCGCCAGCTGGCGACGACAGGTCAGCGCATCCGCACGGACCTGAGCGCGACCCTCTTTCTGACGGCGCCTGAAGACTATGACGGTGGCGAACTGATCGTCGAGGACAGCTATGGCGAGAAGAGGGTGAAGCTGGCGGCCGGGAATATGGTGCTGTATCCGGCGACGAGCCTGCATCGCGTGGAGCCGGTAACGTGCGGCAACCGCGTCAGCTCGTTCTTCTGGATACAGAGCATGATTCGCCAGGATGCGCACCGTACGCTGCTGTTTGAGCTGGACGAGAGCATTCAGCGGCTGGCGCGCTCGGAGCACGCGGCAACGCCGGAGGTGAAGCAAAGTTCGGTGCAGCTTACGGGGGTTTATCACAATCTGCTGCGGCAATGGGCGGAGATGTGAAGAGAGTAGAACAGGCTTCGGCGTAAGAGATTCCGTAGAAGAGTGCCCGCGTCCCCCTCATGGCGCGGGCACTTTATCTTGTAGTGCGGTTGGTTGCGTGAAGCTATTAGGGCATCAGGACGGAGTCGATGACCTGAATGACGCCGTTCGACTGGTAGACGTTGGCGGTGGTGATCCAGGCCGAGCCACCTTTGTCGTCGGTGATCTTAACCCTGTTGTTTTCCCATGTGAAGGTGAGGTCGTCGCCTTCGACGGTCTTCAGCTTGAGCGTGCCACCATGGGCCTTGATCTCATGCTTCAGCTTGGCGGTGCTGTAGACGCCGGAGACGACGTGGTAGGTGAGAATCTTAGTGAGCGTCTCTTTATTTTCAGGCTTGACGAGGTTGTCGACCGTGCCTGGGGGTAGCTTGGCGAAGGCGTCGTCGGTAGGTGCGAAGACGGTGAAGGGCCCGGGGCTGTTCAGCGTGTCAACGAGGCCGGCGGCTTTGACGGCGGCGACGAGAGTCTTGTGAATCGGCGAGTTGACGGCGTTTTGCACGATGGTTTTGGTGGGGAACATCGCTGCGCCGCCGACATCCGGATCTTTCTTCTGGGCGGTCGCCGTCATCGAGGTGACAGCAAGCGCCGCGCCAGCCATCAAAGTAAGCAAGGTCTTCTTCATTGTTCTTCCTTCCATAGGTGGAGAGTTAGTGAGACCCGTTTCTCGTGCGGCCGCAATCGAAACGTACACACTATGTACGCGGCGCATCGAAGAGTGGATTGGTGCTCAGGCTGCCCAACGACACGGGAAGAGTGCAGGGGCAGGTTCGTGGAAGAAGGGGCAGAGCGTTGACAAAGAGGAGTCGCACCCATCAACTGAGGACGGGAGCTGCAGGGGAGGCGGGGATCGATAGAGAGGCGCCGGTTGACGAGACCCGTTCCGCGGAAGCGGGATCATTCTGGACGCGCTGGATGCGTTCAGAGCACTCGCGCGGGCTGCTGCTGATCGGTCTCTTCAAGTTGAGCAAGGCGCTGCTGTCGGTGGCGCTAGGGGTGGGTGCCCTCCGGCTGGTTCACCATAACATCGGCCTGGTGGTGCTACGCATCAGCGACGCTCTGCGGATCGATCCTGAGAGCCGTCTGGTATCGCTGGTTATGGAGAAGGCCGACCTTATTGGCAGCCGAGAACTGCGGCGGTTTGGCGTGCTCACGTTCAGTTATGCGGCTGTGTGCCTGGTGGAAGGCACAGGCTTGATGCTGGAGAAACGTTGGGCGGAGTATTTCACGGTCATCCTGACAATCCTGGCCCTGCCATGGGAAGGGTTCGAACTTGCGAAGCATGTGACAACGTTGCGGGTCGCTCTGCTGTTGATCAATCTGGTCGTGCTCGCCTATCTCGTCTGGCTGCTTCGGCGAATTCGAAGCAAACAATCTGAGGCTGAGGATTCGTCCGAATAGGTTATTTTCGCTTTTGATTCGCTATCTTAGCGACCTATGCCTCGGCAAGTGAGTAACTTGCTACGAATCCGATGTGCAAACACAAGATGTTGGGGCATCAACTCGGGATCACGCAAGATGCTCTGTTTTCCACAATGTGGAAGGAAAACTAGGTCTCAAATCCCAATTTAGTTCTTTACATGTGTCGCTGGCAGCGGCAGGATTGGTGGAGTCGAGTGGTCAAAAGTAGAAAAAAGAGGAACAGGACAACGATTTCCTCTACCAAGTTTACGCGTCCCGGAAGGTTTGGGGCTCCAGATGAGGTAGCGGTTGAGGTTCAGGCAAATGTTTCGGGGCAATCATCCAGCGCGGGTAGATGAAAAGGGCCGGTTGAAGGTTCCGTCTGAGTTCAAGGGTGCGCTTGAGGCCCAGGGGCGGGAGTGCTTCATCACCAGCCGCGATGGACAGCGGGCGGAGATTCACTCGCTGCAGGATTGGGAGCTGGTGGAGGAGGCGTTGGCGAAGCTTCCGGCCAGCGCCGCGAAGAGGAGGCTGCTGGATGCGACGAACTATTACGGGCAGGTGGTGAGGATGGACGATCAGGGTAGATTGCTGATTCCGCAGCTTTTGCGGGAGGCAGCGAGCCTGGTTGGGGATGTGGCGGTGATGGGGATTGAGAAGAAGCTGGTCGTGGCGAACGACGCACGGCTGCGGGCTGCGATTGCGGAGAACCCGGCGACGGATGCGGATGTCGAGTCGCTGGGAGTTGTTGGGCTGTAAGGACTTATCGACTTATCCCTCAGTGGGATGCATGAGGCGGATGGATGGAAAAACCGCAGCATGTACCGGTTCTTTTGGAAGAGAGTTTGGAGTATCTCCACGTAAAACCCGGTGCTGTTTTTGTGGATACGACGCTGGGTTTTGCTGGTCACGCGATGGAGATCGTGAGGAGGCTCGGACGGGAGGGCAGACTGATCGCCTTCGACCGGGACCCCGAAGCAATGGCAAAGGCGCAGGCGAGGATCTCGGAGTTAGCCGAGGAGCTTGGGCAGGAGATGCCGGCGGTCGAGTTTGTGAATCGGCCGTTCTCGGAGATCGCGGATGTGATCGCGCCGGGGACGCTGGATGGTCTGCTTGCAGATTTCGGGGTGAGCAGCATGCAGCTGGACGAGGCGCAGCGAGGGTTTAGTTTTCGGGCCGAAGGGCCGCTGGACATGCGGATGGATCCGCGCGGCGGGCTGACGGCCGAACAAGTGGTAAATCAGGCGGACGAAGAAGATCTCGCCAACCTGATTTACGAATTCGGAGAGGAAAGGAGGTCGCGGAGAATCGCCAGAGCTATTGTGCGGGCGCGGCCGATTACGACGACAGCGGAACTTGCTCGAGTCGTATCGGCCGTTGCCCCGCCAATAAAAAAATCTGAGCGAGGTTACGGAAATAGTAGCCAGATTCATCCGGCGACCAAAACCTTTCAGGCGCTTCGAATTCGAGTGAACGATGAGTTGCAGGAGATCCAATCGCTGCTGAAAAGCGCGGGATCGCTGCTGAAGCCGGGCGGAAGGCTGGTGATGATCAGCTTCCACTCGCTGGAGGACCGGCTGGTGAAAGATGCACTGCGAGAGGGAGCGAAGGCAGGGCAGTTTGAGGTGCTGACCAAGAAACCGGTTGTGGCGAAGGAGCAGGAGGCGCTTCGGAACCCGCGATCACGAAGCGCGAAGATGCGCGCGGCGAAGAAGATTTAATACGAGATTCGAGATGCGAGTGCGAGATTTTAGATTTTAGATTTTAGATTTTAGATTTTAGATTTTAGATTTTAGATTTTAGAGGTTTTGAGATTCGGGCCGGGGTTGTCCTGCCGTGCTTTCAGGCGAAAGACAATCAGTAGGGAAAAGTCCCTTCCTCCTCAGCAGCCCCGGCCCGGGTTGCACTCTTCGCAAAAGACGAGGGATGGGCGAGCAGGATCTGAAGTGGCCGGTGAGCGAGCCGGGTGGATTGGAGACGGATATGGCGACGATGGCGATAGCAGGACAGGGACTGGAGCAGATGCAGCTTGGGCGCGGTCAGGGCCGGGCTGGACAAGCTCGCACGAGCATCGCCGACCGCAACCGTGCGCTGTTTGATGTGCAGCGGGCGCGCCGCCGCGGGCCGACACCCGAGATGTTCTTCACCAAACATCTCGACAACACGCGCATTGTGAAGGCGGACGATCCGGAGCGGCAGCGCGAGGTGCGGACGTTCACGATTGTGATGACGCTGCTGTTTGCGTTGACGATGGTGTATGTTTGGCAGCACTTTTCGGCGATCGAGGTTGGCTACAAGGTGGAGGCGCAGAAGCAGCAGGTGGAGCTGCTGCGCGAGCAGAACCGCCAGCTTCAACTTTCCGAGGCGCAGCTTAGCGATCCGGGAAGGATCGACCAGATTGCGAGACAGCTTGGTTTGAATGCACCGCTGCCCGGGCAGGTGGTTCGTCCGAATGGCTCGGGTGGCATGACGCCGGTGCTGGCGCAGGCGCAGAGGCCGACGTTCGGAATGCGGTAGGAGAAGTTAGGGAGTTAGGGAGTGAGGGAAATGCGGGTCTCTCCGCTCCGCCTCGCGATCAAGCCGCGAGGCTCCGGTCGAGATGACAGAGTTTTAGGGACCCATTCAATCTCGATGTTTTAGAGGTTATTCGACCTCGATGCAGGTCAGGCAGGAAACCGCTTCATGAAGTCTTCGCCACGGCAGACGATGACCGCGCCCATACGGCGAGTGCGATTCGTTTACGTGGCGATGTTTTTTTGTTTCTGGGCGGCGGCCATCGGCTTTCGCCTGTTCTGGCTGCAGGTGGTGCGGCATGGCGAGTTCGTCGAACGCGCGATGCGGCAGCAGCAGCACACCTTTGAGGTGGCGCCTCGCCGCGGTCTGATTTACGACCGCAATCTGCGGGAGCTGGCGATGACCGTGCACGTCGACAGCATCTACGCGGTGCCGAGCGAGCTGGGCGACAATCGTGTCGCCGACGCGGCGTTGCTGGCGAAGGTTGTGCATACCGATCCGCAGGACCGCTACACCACTGATCCGCAGATATTGGCGCGCTTCACGGATGCGCACAATTTTGCATGGGTGGCGCGCAGAGTGAGCGCCGACACAGCGACCCGCGTGCGCGAGTTGAATCTGAAGGGCATTTATTTCAAGAAAGAGTTCAAGCGGTTTTATCCTGACGCGGATCTTGCGTCGCATGTGCTGGGTTATGTAGGCACGGACGATGAAGGGCTCGGAGGCCTGGAGCGCAAGTTCGACGACGAGTTGCACGGCACGCCTGGACACAGCCTGACGGAGGTGGATGCACGACGGCATGTGAGGGGATCGCAAGAGAGCGATCCCCTGCCGGGCGAGAACCTGGTGCTGTCGATCGACGCCGAAATTCAGTACATGGCGCAACGCGCGCTGGACGCGCAGATGGCCAAGGCGAAGGCCGAGCACGGAACGATTGTGGTGCAGGACCCGCATACAGGGCAGATTCTGGCGCTGGCGGTTTCGCCCCGGTTCAATCCGAACGACTCGCGCCATCTGAGGCCCGGCTCGCTGATCGATCTTGCGGTGAGCGACATCTATGAGCCGGGATCGACGTTCAAGCTGGTGACGTATTCGGCGGCGCTGGATGGAGCGGGCGTGAAGCCGACGGATCTGGTGGACTGCCAGGGCGGGCAGATGACGATGTATGGCCGCACGCTGCATGACGACCAGGCCGACCACTTCGGCGTGATTACGGTGCAGAAGGCGCTGGAGGTTTCGAGCGACGTGGGCGCGGCGAAGATGGCGCTGAAGCTTGGGCCGACCAAGTTCTACGATTACATGCGGGCGTTTGGGTTTGGACAGCGGACGGGGATCGAGCTGCCGAGCGAGACGCGCGGGCTGCTGCGGCCGCCGAGCAAGTGGGGATCGACGAGCATTCTTTCGCTGGCGATTGGGCAGGAGATTGGGGTAACGCCGATTCAGCTGGTGTCGATGGTGTCGACGATTGCCAATGGGGGCGTGTACCTGCCGCCGCACATCCTGCTGCAGTCGGCCGATGAGATGAAGGGCAATCAAAGGCTCAAGCCGCATCCGTTTCGTGCGGAGTACGAGTTGCCGGCAACGCTGCCGGAGGGGTCGCATCGCGTGATCTCGGAGCTGACCTCGGCGAAGATGCGGATGATGATGGAAGGCATTGTCATGGAAGGGACGGGCAAGCCGGCGCAGTTAAATGGATATAGTTCGGCGGGCAAGACGGGAACGGCGGAGAAGTTCGATCCGGCAACGCATTCGTACTCGCACACCAAGCTGGTGGCGAGCTTTGCGGGGTTTGCGCCGGTGAGCGATCCGGCGATCTCGATTGCGGTAGTGATTGATACGCCGACGGTGGGCAGCCGGTATGGAACGGCGGTTTCGGCGCCGGTGTTTCGCGAGCTGGCGCAGCAGGTGTTGGAGTATCTTGGCGTGCCGCACGATCAGGCGTTGAAGACGCCGCAGCAGATGCAGTTGGCGGCCGCGGATGTGCAGCCTGACGATGTGCCGGATGAGAATATCGCGGATCTGGGCGCGATGTTCGATCAGATTAACAGCCTCCCGGCGGACGATCCGTTGCGCCAACCGGCGACGGCCGCGGCGATGGCGGAGAATCAGGTTGCGGATGACAGGGCCGCAGCTGTGGCAAGGGCGCAGCCTCCGGCGAAGAAGGGGCTGCTGGGTCTGCCGAAGGAGATGCTGGCGGCGTTTCACGCGAATGGCGATGCGAGTTCGGTGATGTCTGGTGCGGGCGCCGATCCGGCGGAGGTCGATGCGATCCCGCGAGATGAGCCAAAGGCGCAAGCGCGCGACAGCGGCGCGGTGGTGGTAGACGCGGGCAATCGCGTGGCGGTGCCGGAGTTTCGTGGCTCGGCGCTGCGTGAGGTTGTGGAGCATGCGGCCAATCTTGGCCTGCGTGTGGAGACGCTTGGCAGCGGACTGGCGCATGACCAGGCGCCGGCTGCGGGAACGATGGTTCCTCCGGGGACGGAGATCGTCGTGCGCTTCGCGCGCTAAACGATGTTTAGCGATGCGGACAGCTCGGCGTGCAAGCCTAGAATCGACACTATGAACTGGAGCGAGGTCCTTGACGAGCTGCAGACGCTAGAGGTCAGCGGCCGGCGCGATGTTGGCGTTCGCGGCGTGCAGTATGACTCGCGACGGGTTGGCGCGGGGGATGTGTTCGTCGCGATGCAGGGTGGAACGGCGGACGGGAATCGCTATATCGACGCGGCGTTGCGGCGCGGGGCGGCCGCGGTGGTGACTGACTCGGCGGAGATCTTTGCAGAGCTTCGTGGGCAGCAGACGGAGCTGGCGATTGCACTGGTCGAACACGGGCGGCGCGCGTTGGCGGAGGTGAGTGCCGCGGTCTTCGGGCATCCGGAGCGCGTGTTGCAACTAAGCGCGGTGACCGGGACGAATGGAAAGACGACGACAGCGTTTTTGCTGGAACAACTGCTTGCGAGTATTGGGCGCAAGACTGTGCTGATCGGGACAATCGAGACGCATGTTGCGGGCGAGGTGCGCGAGAGCGAGCACACGACGCCGGAGAGTCGCGATGTGCTTGCTCTGTTTGCCGAGGGCGTGCGCGCGGGGTGTACGGAGGGGGTGATGGAGATGAGCTCGCACGCGCTGGTGCAGGAGCGTGTGTGGGGACTGCCGGTCGATGTGGCGATCTTTACGAATCTGACGCAGGACCATCTGGACTATCACGGCACGATGGAGGAATATGCGCGTGCCAAGGCGAAGATGTTTGCGGGTGTGGGCGCGCCGGCTCCGCGAGTTGCGGTGGTGAATCAGGATGATCGTTATGCGGCGGAGATGGTGGAGGCGTTCGGCGGAGAGACATTGTTGCGGTACGGGATGGAGAGGGATTATGCGACGCATCGTGCGCTGAATGTGCAGCTGGCGCTGGGCGACACGCGCTTTGACTTTGTTACGCCGGAGCAGACGGTGGCGATTCGTTCGCCGCTGAGCGGGCGCGTCAATGTCTACAACCTGCTGGCGGCCATGTGTGCGGCGATGGCGCGTGGAATGACGCTGGAAGAGATTGCGGCCGCAACGGGATCGCTGCGACAGGTGCCGGGACGGTTTGAGGTGGTGGATGGCTCGCAGGAAGCTGGACTTACGGTTGTAGTTGATTACGCGCATACGGATGATGCGCTGCGGAATCTGATTCGGCTGGCGCGGGAGAGTGTCGCGGAGCGGGGCGGCCGGGTGATTACGCTATTTGGGTGCGGCGGGGATCGCGACCGTACGAAGCGGCCGAAGATGGGGCGGGCTGCCGGCGAGGCGAGCGATCTGGTGGTGGTGACCAGCGATAATCCTCGCAGCGAGGAGCCGATGGCGATCATTGAGGAGGCGCTGGTAGGTTTGCGTGAGGCGAATGCCACGTTTGTTGTGGAGGTGGATCGGCGCGCGGCGATCGAGATTGCGGTGCGGGAGGCCAGGGCCGGAGATATTGTTTTGCTCGCCGGAAAAGGGCACGAGAAGACGCAGACCTTTGCGGATGAGGTTCGGCCGTTTGATGATGTCGCGGAGGCGAAACGAGTGTTGGACGAGTTGCGAGCCGGGGTGCGTGCGTGAGGCTGACGCTGGGGCAGATTGGCGACTGGATCCATGCTGAGGGCGACTTCGACGAGCGCGCCGAGGTGGATGGGTATTCGATCGATTCGCGCACGATTGGAACAGGGGAGCTGTTTTTTGCGGTGCGCGGCGAGCACGCGGACGGGCACGACTTCGTCGAGGCGGCGCTGGCCAATGGTGCGATTGGGGCGGTGGTGAGCATGCGCTGGCTGGCGACGGCTGCTGTCGATCCGACGAAGCTGCTCCGCGTTCCCGACAGTGCGAGCGATTGTGTGTTGCATTCAATGCAGAGGCTGGCGAACAACGTCAGGCGCGCGTGGGGCGGCCGTGTGATTGGTGTAACCGGTTCGGCGGGCAAGACGACGACGAAGGAGTGTGTCGCGACGGTGCTTGGTTCGCGCTTCAATGTGCTGAAGACGGAGGGCAATCTGAACAACCACTTCGGTGTGCCGCTGCAACTGCTCAGGCTGCAGCCGGAGCATGAGGTTGCGGTGCTGGAGATGGGCATGAACCACGCCGGCGAGATACGAACGCTGGCAGCGATTGCTGAGCCGAATTGGGCTGTCGTGTCGAATGTTGCGCCGGTGCACCTGGAGTTCTTTCCGGACGGGATTGAGGGGATTGCGCGCGCCAAGTATGAACTGGTCGAGTCGCTGCCGCCAGATGGACGCGCCGTGCTCAATGCCGATGATGAACGTGTCGCGAGCTTTGCGCGCGGCATGGAGGATCGTGCGCTTCTCTACGGCACATCGGCGAAAGCACGCGTGCGCGGCGAGGAGATCGAGGAGGCGGGGCTGGACGGAGTGCGCTTTGTTGTCGTGGCCGACGGATTGAGGTGCGAGGTTCATCTGCGCCTGATGGGACGGCACAATGTGCTGAACTCGCTGGCGGCGATCGGGACTGGGCTGTTGAGCGGCATCGATCTGGAGACCTGCTGCGCAGCAATCGAGAGCATGCGTCCGACGGAGAAGCGTGGGCGCGTGATCCAGTGGAACGGCGCTCGATTAATTGATGACACGTACAACTCGAATCCTCGGGCGCTCCAGTCAATGGTCGAGGCGCTGCGAAAGACTCCGGCGCGGCGGAGATTCGTGGTCGCAGGCGAGATGCTGGAGCTTGGGCCGCAGGCGGAGGCGCTGCATCGTGCGGCGGGTGAAGAGATGGTTGGCCTGGATGGAGTGCTGGGTGTGCGTGGGTTGGCGGCGGCTTTGATCGAGGGCGCGCGCTCGCAAGGAATCGCCGCAGAGTTTGTGGCTACGCCCGAGGAGGCGGGCAAGTGGTTGCGGGAGACCTTGCGCGAAGGCGATGTCGTGCTGCTGAAGGCTTCGCGCGGCGTGCGCCTGGAGCGCGCGCTGGAGGCTCTGCGCTGAAAAGCAAACCTTGGGGCTGAAAGCCCCCCTTTTTCTGCGGTCCTATGAGACCCGAACCTGAAGGCTCGGGGTACCTGATGTCGGCTACCGAAGCTGAGCTTGGCTTGGGAGATTCCTGCATCCGGTTTTGTGCATGGGCGGAGCGTAAGATAACCGTGGACCGCGGCCTGCCGAGCGGTTTTACCCCAAAGCGCGTGAGGGTTCGTTGCTCTTCTGGCTGCTCTACGAAAAGCTGTTTCCTTACTTCCGGTACTTCCGGATCTTCCGCTACGTCACGTTT